>DATLRW010000195.1:0-12590 GCA_035534495.1 Candidatus Dormiibacterota bacterium
CGATCCGTTCGTGATCTACTCCCGCCGCGTTCTAAACGGTTTGCTGCTCGAACGGGCCGAGCGCGCCGGCTGCCGCGTCGTTCGGGCGCGGGTGACGGCCGTGGACGTCGCCTCGGCAAGGCCGCGTGTCGTTATTGCCGAGGCCGACAAGGCGAACGGGGCGGGCGGGGCCGACAAGGCGAACGGGGCGGGCGCGGCCGGCGATGCGGAATTTTCCGCCGATTTCGTCGCGATTACCGCCGGAGCGCGTAATCGCCTGTTTCCCGGGACGATCCCGCTCGAACCGGCCGACCTCGAACAGACGCTCGGCTACTACGTTCCGGTCCAGTCCGACGTTCTGAAGATCAAGTTCCTGCCGGGGTTTCAAGGCTACCTGTGGTCGTTCCCCCGCGCGGACCATCTTTCTGTAGGCATCTGCGGCAAGCTGGACAAGGGTTCAAGCGCCACGTTGCGCGGCCATCTGGAGGAATTTCTTCGCGAGGAACGGCTCCCGCTCGAAGGCGCCTGCTTTTTCAGCCACCTGCTGCCCTCGGCAAGACCCGCGACGATTCGCCGCCGCCCCATCCTCGGACCCAACTGGGCGCTCGCCGGTGACGCCGCCGCCACGGTGGATGCCATTACGGGCGAGGGCTTGTATTACGCCCTGCGTTCGGGCGAACTGCTCGGAGAATGTTTGGCCGAGGGGCGGCCTGCGCAATACCCGAAGCGGCTCCGCTCCGAATTTGGCGCGGAACTGGAATTGGCGGCCACGCTCGCCCCGCGATTCTTTCTGGAAAACTTTCTCGGCGGAAAAGTCACCCGGCGCACGGTGGAATTTGCGCGCCGCAGTCCCACATTTCGCGCTCTGCTGGCCGCCATCTTCTGCGGGGATCAGGGCTACCGGGCCATTCAATTGCGCTTCTGGGCCCAATTGCCCCTCAGCCTGGCGGAAATCGGCTGGAGCTGCCTTTCCTCGCCCCGTTCGTAGCCGAGAGGCCCGCTTTTCCCCTTCCGTCCCAACCTTTGAAGGATCGCCTCGGGTAGCTCCTTCTCATATATTGATTCTTTCGAACGTGATTTCGGGGACAAGTCTACGAAAGCCGGACTCTCGCCTCCATCTTGTGGAAAGCCACATTCGGCGGAGCCAATGGGTCCGCCAGATAGGGAAGCACACCTCGGAGTGCCATGGAGTACGGCAGCCCCGAGTCGATTTGCTTCAGGCGGTCATCGGGGATTGCCCCTCGCATCTCATGACCTCTTCGTAAGCGCTTTTTCCACCGCTTGCGGGTTTCTATCAATCACCGTCAAATAGGCGCGCACCGCACCTTCCGGGCGTCTGCGCCCTTGTTCCCATTCCTGAAGGGACCGAGGACTGACGGCATAGCGCCGTGAGAATTCCGCTTGCGACAGGCCCAGCTTGGATCGGATTGCCCTCACATCCACATCCTCGGGCACCTCGACATATCGCATGGGAAGGGCTGTCCTTCCCTCAACGTGCTCGACGACTTCCTTCATAGCGGCAATCAGTCGTTTACCCGCCTTGGTGTGCTTTGCCTTTTTCATTGGACACCCTTCAAACGATTGATTAGCTCCTTGAGTTGGCTCTTGTCGGCTGGGGTCAGGTCTTCCTTCGTTGTTTTCGCATAGATGTCGAGGAAATAGATCACATCCGCCGTTGACCGGTAAAAATAGATCACGCGGACCCCGCCCCGTTTCCCCTTACCAGGGCGTCCCCACCGTGCCTTTCGAACTCCCCCGGTGCCCGCTACGACCGGGTGTATTTCAGGGTCACCGGCGACGTGGAGCTCCATCGCATTTCGTCCTTCCGCGGGGAGGATCTTCGCTACACGCTTCTCATAGACGCTGGTGTAGGCAATAGCCGTGGGCACGGCATCAGGATACGTCACTGACGGACAGCCGTCAAGCGTTCCGTCCTTCTTGTATTTCCAGTATCCGAAATAGTTTGGCCATGTCCGCAATGCCGATCTGTTCGGCCCGCGCCTGCATTTCGAGTCCAAGCGCCTGGAGCGTTTCCCGCACAGCCTGCGCTCCGTAACTCGTTTTCAGATTGTTCGCGAGCGTTTTGCGTTTCTGTCCGAAGCCTTGCAGGGCAAATTTCAGGAAGCGCTCCTCGTTTTCGAGCTTGAGTCGCGCCCTCTCGCCGGGAGGCGTCAGAAGAACCAGGGCCGAATCCACCTGGGGAGGGGGGCGAAACGCGCCGGGCGGAATGCGCAGGAGAATTTCCGGGCTCGTGTAGAAACGCGAAAGCAGCGATAGCCAGCCATATTCGCTGCCGCCGGGCTGGGCCGCGACCCTGCGCGCCACTTCCCATTGAATCACCACGTCGATCTCGTCCAAATGATCGGCGATGAGAAACAATTTCCGCAGGATGGGAGACGTAATGTAGTAGGGAAGGCTCCCGTAGACGCGAAAGCGCGGCGCGGCTAGCCCTACCAGGTCCAAACGCAGAACGTCGCCTTCGACGACCTCTACGGGCAGGCCTTCCGTGTTTTCGCGAAGCTGCTGGGCGAGGGCTCGGTCAATTTCAATGGCAATCACGCGCCCGGCGCGCATGGCCAGGTCGCGCGTCATCTGGCCGCTTCCGGCGCCAATCTCGACCCATACCTGGTCCTTGGCGGGCGCAATCCGGTCGAGAATTTGCCCCCGCCATCCGGCGTCCGCGAGAAAATGCTGCCCCAGCCTTTGTGGGCTCATGGCTAAACGAGTCTATCAAGCTTGTCGGCTTCCCTGTATTCAGGCGATTTGACCCTCGCGATTCCTCGCTGGAGGGAAGGCTCCGCGGAGGCCCTGACGGAAGGCTTGACGGAAGGTCGTGCATTCATTAGCTTGAGAGATTCGTACAGCAGAGGCGAAATGAGAATCCTGTTTGTAGCGCCCGAAGGCGTTCCCTTTTCGAAAACTGGCGGGCTCGGGGATGTGATCGGCGGTTTGCCGAAAGAGCTGGCCGGCCTCGGTCATGAAGTGGCTGTGCTGCTGCCGCATTATCGCGGCACGAAGATCGATGCGGCCTCCGTTCACCAGAGCCTGACCGTCCCCGTCGGTCCCCATCTGCGTTTTCCTTCCGTGGTTGGCGGTTTCCTCGAAAGCGGCGTCCGCTATTTCTTTCTGGACGATCCCGAATATTTCGACCGCGAAACCCTCTACGGAGGCCCGGCGGGCGACTATCCCGATAATCCCGAACGCTTTGCGGAATTTTCGCGCGCCGCGATCGAGTTTGCGAAACTGGTTTGGCGCCCGGACGTGATCCACTGCCACGACTGGCAAACGGCGCTGGTTCCCGTGTTCCTCAGGACGCTATACTCCGCCGATCCGGTGCTGGCGCGGATTCCATGCGTTCTCACGATCCACAACCTTGGCTATCAAGGGCTGTTCGACCGCTCCACCCTGAATCGCATCGGCCTGCCCGAGGAGCTGTTTTCGATCGACGGGCTGGAATTTTTCGGCCGGGTCAATTTCCTCAAGGGCGGGATGATATACACGGACTGGCTGACGACGGTGAGCCGTCGATACGCAGAGGAAATCCAGACGGCGGAATTTGGCTGCGGCCTCGAAGGCGTGATTCGAAACAAGGCGAAACGCCTGGCGGGCATTCTCAACGGAGTCGATTATTCGGCCTGGAGCCCGGAGAACGACCGCTTCATTGTCGCCCGCTATTCCGCTTCCGATCTGGGCGGGAAAAAAGTTTGCAAACGCAACCTGCTCGAGGAATTTCAGCTGCCGGCCGGCAAAGAGGATCGGTTGCTCATTGGGATTATTTCGCGTTTCGTCGATCAGAAGGGGTTCGACCTGGTGCTCGCCGCGGCCGAGCAAATGCTGAAAGAAAATTTGCAGATCGTGGCGCTCGGCACCGGGATGCCCGAATACGAGGAGTTTTTCCGCGATCTCGCGGCGGCCCATCCCGACCAGGTGGCCGTGCGGGTTGCCTACGACAACACCCTGGCGCACAAGATCGAGGCCGGGTCCGACCTGTTCCTGATGCCCTCCCGCTACGAGCCTTGCGGCTTGAACCAGATTTTCAGTCTCCGCTACGGCACCCTGCCGCTCGTGCGGGCCACCGGCGGACTGGACGACACGGTCGAGCCGTTCGACCCGAAAACAGGGAAGGGAACGGGCTTCAAATTCCAGCCGTACGAGCCGGCCGCCTTGCTGGCCTGCCTCGGCGAGGCCCTTGCCGTCTATCGGGACATGAAATTGTGGCGGAAGCTCCAGATCGAGGCCATGTCGCGCGATTTCTCCTGGAAAGCATCGGCCCGGCGATATGCCTCGTTGTACGAAACGGCGCAGAAAGACCGAATCTCGGAGGCCGCTGAATCATCTGTAAGTAGTATAGGAGCGGGTTGCGACCGGGTAGCAGCCCCCGCCAGATCCTGAGGAAAAGGGTGAACATGTCCGAATCGATTCAAAGCGTGAACGATGGAAACTTCGATAACGAGGTGCTGAGCGCCAGCAAGTCACAGCCGGTGATGGTGGACTTCTGGGCCGAGTGGTGCCGTCCCTGCCACATGCTGGCCCCGACCGTCGCTCAAATCGCCCAGGAGTACGAAGGCAAACTGAAGGTTGTGAAGGTGAACGTCGACGAAAGCTCGAACTCCGCCGTTCGCTATAATATCCGCGGCATTCCGACCTTGCTCATTTTCAAGGATGGGGAGGTCGCCGACCAGATTGTTGGCGCTGTTCCCAAGGAGCAGATTCAGCGCGTTCTTGGCCGCCTGGTCAGTTAAGAGCAGCAGCACTGTTGGCAGCGTCTTGGGGTTCGTGAACCGAGGGTGCTTGCGTCACTTCGTAACCGGAAGGTAGGATAACCCGCGTGTCTTCTCACGCGATCCCCTTGGCTTTCCCCATTGGCGCTACGATGAGGAGGCGGGTGGACGGAGCATCAGACCAGGATAGGCGATGAAAGCGGTTGTCGTGGTGGGCGCCCAGTGGGGCGACGAAGGAAAAGGCAAGGTCGTGGATTATCTCGCGGCCTCGTTCGATTATATCGCCCGTTGTCAGGGTGGCCATAACGCGGGTCACACCGTCATATCGAACGGAAAGCGGTTCATTCTGCAGTTGGTTCCCTCGGGCATCCTCCGTCCGGGCCGGAAGGCTGTGATTGGCCCGGGGGTTGTCTTCGATCCGGTTGCCTTTCTTTCGGAAGTGGACACCCTGGCCAAGGCGGATATCGACGTCGTCGGCCGGCTCTTTGTCAGCAATCGCGCCCATCTGATATTCCCTTACCATCGCTGGCTCGATCAGGCTTCGGAAGCGTTTCGGGGTGACGGCAAGATCGGCACCACGAGGCGCGGCATCGGGCCGGCCTACGAAGACAAGATGTCCCGGCGCGGATTGCGCGTTGCCGACCTGCTCGACGCGGAAAGTTTCCGGAAAAAGCTCGAAATCCTGCTTCGCGAAAAGAACGCCATCAGCATGGGCGCCTACGGTAAGCCGCTCGATTCGGCCGGCGTCGCGGACGAATACCTGGCGATTGCCGAACGGCTTCGCGGGTTCATCGCCGATACGGGCGCGATGCTGATCCGCGCAGCCGATGAAGGCCGGTCGATGCTGTTCGAGGGGGCGCAGGGCACCATGCTCGATATCGATCATGGCACCTACCCCTACGTGACTTCCTCAAGCGCTACGGCCGGAGGCGCCTGCACCGGCCTCGGCTTTCCTCCGACCCGGATCACAGGCGTTGCGGGCGTGACCAAGGCCTACACGACGCGGGTGGGAAATGGGCCGTTCCCGACGGAAATGCCGGGCACCGACGGCGACGATGTTCGCCAGCGCGGCGCTGAATTCGGCGCCGTTACGGGCCGTCCGCGGCGTTGCGGCTGGCTGGATCTGGTCGAGTTGCGTTACGCGGCGCAAATCAACGGGATCCAGTCGCTTGTCGTCACGAAGCTGGATGTGTTCGATGCCCAGCGGGAAATCCAGGTCGCCGTCGAGTATCGCTACAAGGGCACACCCGTCACGGAAATGCCCGCCGAGGCGGAGGTCCTGGAACGCATTACCCCGGTCTACCGCACCCTGCCCGGCTGGTGTTCGCCCACCGCGGGCGTCGATCATCAGGAAGAATTGCCGCAAGCGGCTCTCGACTATCTCCGTTTCATTTCCGATGAACTCGGCGTTGAGATCGGGATGATCTCCACGGGCCCCGAACGGGAGGCCACCATCGTTCTTCCCGGCACCCTCCTGGCCGGTTGGCTCACCTAGACAACAATGCTGTCCTGGCAGCAGGCGCGCGCGATGGTGATTCAAGTCGTCCGCGCCCAAATGCCGCGGCCCCGGCGTGAACGGGTCCCGCTGGCGCGATCCCTCGGCCGGATTCTCGCCGAGCCCGTTTCCGCCAACCGCGATCTACCCCCGTTTCCGCGATCGATCCGCGACGGTTTCGCCGTTCGCGCCACTGATGCCTCCGTCGTTCCCGCCGAGTTCGATGTTGTCGGGGAGGTGAAGGCGGGGGCCGGGTTCGATCGAACGATCGAACCCGGCCAGGCCGTGCGGATCATGACGGGTGCACCGGTGCCCTCGGGCGCCGACGCGGTGGTCATGATCGAGCATACCCGCAGTCTCACCGAATCCCGCATCGCCGTCGATCGGCCGGCAAAGCCCGGCGAGCACATCGTTGCCCAGGCCAGCGAAGCGCTGTCCGGCCAGCGGGTCTTGAATCCGGGCCTGCGCATCGGTTTTGCGGAAATCGCCCTTCTCGCCGGGGTGGGGCGCTCGCAAGTGGGCGTTTTCCGGCAGCCGAGGGCGGCGATTGTCTCTACCGGGGACGAGATCGTTCCCGTGGACCGGCAGCCGGGTCCATTTGAAATTCGCGACAGCAACAGCTCCTCTCTTTGCGCGCAGGTTGCCCTGGCCGGAGGCCGCCCCGTGCCGGCCGGCCACGCCGCGGACGATTTGCCCGAACTCGCCGGCCGCATTCGCGCGGGTCTGGCAGCCGATCTTCTGGTTCTGAGCGGCGGTGTTTCCAAGGGGAAATACGATCTGGTCAAGGACGTGCTCCGCGATCTTGGCGCGGAATTCCAGTTCGAGTCCGTGGCGATTCGGCCGGGCCGGCCGGCGGTTTTCGCCTGGTGCGAGGGCCGGCCGGTATTCTGCTTGCCCGGAAACCCGGTTTCGACGATGGTGACATTCGAGCTTCTGGTCGTTCCCGCGATCGATCTTCTGAGCGGCGCCGAGCCCCGCGCCTTGCCCTTGATCCTGGCCCGGCTCGCCGAGCCGCTGGAAGAAAAGGAGGGTTTAGGGCATTTTCTTCCCGCGCGCCTGGACTGGACCGGGTCGGGCCTGGAGGCCAGACGAGTGCCATGGCGCGGATCGGGGGACCTGGCGGGGGTGGCTCAATCGAACGGGTTTCTTCTCGTGCCCGCCGATCGGCCTCGCTGGCAGGCCGGAGAAATGATAGAAGTGCTTCCACGGCGGGAACTGTTGTAGGGGACAATCGAACATTGGCAAGGCTGACACATTACGGGCGGGCAGGGCAGGTGCGGATGGTTGACATTACCGCCAAGCCCGCGACCGAACGCGTCGCCGTCGCGCATGCGTTCGTGCGCATCCGACCGGCCGCGCTTCGCGCCATTCGCCGGCTGAAAACGCCGAAGGGCAGTCCGCTCGAGGTCGCGCGGATCGCCGGCATCCTCGCCGCAAAGAGGACCTCGGAGTTGATCCCGCTGTGCCATCCGCTTCCGATCACGCACGCCGATCTGTCCGTGGTTTTGCGGCCTCGCGGCGTCGAGATCACTGCTCGCGTCACGACCACGGCCTCCACGGGCGTGGAGATGGAGGCCCTGACGGCGGCTTCGGTCGCCGCTCTGACGGTCTACGATATGGCGAAAGCGCTCGATCGCGGCATGGAGATCACCGAGTTGCATCTGCTCGAAAAGCGGGGCGGGAAAAGCGGGCTCTACCAGCGTGGGGCGAAGAGTAAAGAGGCCAGGCGCGGGCGATGAGCCCCGCGCCGGGGAGGGTTCGATGCGCGTCGGCATCCTGACCATCAGCGATTCGGTTTCGAGTGGCGATCGCGAGGACCGTTCCGGGGCCGCGGTCGCCGAGAGCTGTCAGGGGCTTGGCTGGGAAGTGGTTTCACGGGCCATCCTGCCGGACGATGAAGCGCGCATTGCCGATCAGCTGATCCGTCTGGCCGATGTGGACCGGCTGGATCTGGTCTTGACCGTTGGCGGCACGGGCCTGGGGCCGAGGGACCGCACGCCGGAGGCGACCGCGCGCGTGGCGGAGAGGATGGTGCCCGGCCTCGGCGAGTGCATGCGGGCATCCGGCGCGAAGACGAACCCGCACGCGCTGCTCTCGCGCAGCCTCGGCGCTTGCCGCGGCCGCACGCTGATTCTGAATCTTCCGGGAAGCCCGCGCGGGGCCGTCGAATCGTTTCAGTCCGTGGCGGAATTGCTGCCCCATGCCATTGAAATCCTGCATGGGGCAGGGCACGACGGCGGCTCGACGGGCGCCGGGAAGGAGTGAGGGACGATGCCGACCGGACCAGCGGGAAAAAGTCCTGTCGACTGGGTTCGGCAGGTTGCGTTGGCGCTCGATCTGCCGTTCATGATGATCGGCGCGATGGTGGGGGGCGGTCTGGTCGGCTATTTTCTGGATGTATGGTTGCACACCGCGCCCTGGCTCATGCTGGTCTTCGGACTGCTGGGGTTGATCGGGGGGCTACGCGGGGTGCTGCAAACACTCGCGCAGCGTAGCGGAACGCCGGGAGGACGTGGCGGCAGGTCATGATGGACAGGGAGCTTTTCGGACAGGCAGCTCAGCAGCGGGTGGAGTATCTCACGCTCGGGTTGGGACTGGCCGCTGGGATTGCGGCTCTGGCGCTGCGCGGCTGGCCCGAGGCCGCGGGCCTGGTGCTGGGTTCCTGCGTCGCGTGGATCAATTTCCGGTGGCTGCGGCGGTTTGTCCGGCGTCTGGCGGGGGCTTCGATGGCGCAGCCGGGTGACGAGAAGGCCCCTGCCGTGCCCAAGGGCATGGTTTGGGGAATGTTTGGCCGCTATGCATTGCTGGGACTGGTCCTGTATGCTATGCTGTTGCGTTTTTATTGGCCAGCCTTGGCCTTTCTGTGCGGCCTGTTTGCGTTGGTCGCGGCGGTACTCCTGGAACTCATCGGCGAGTTGGTTTTCTGGGGACGCCGAAGCATGTTTACCTGAAACTGGTTGTAAGGCGACGTAGAGAACCGATGGAACAGGAACTCTGGATCACAAAATGGGTGAATCTGGCGTTGGGCAAGCCTGCGGCGGCCCTACTGGCGCTGCTGGGCATTCATGCCAATGCCGAAGCCCCCATCCCGAATCACATCGCGATGGAGATTTTTGTTTTTCTCCTCGTTGCCCTCTTTTTTCTATGGCTCCGCTCCCGGCTTTCGGTGGAACGGCCCGGGGCCGCGCAGCAGTTCATGGAAACCCTGCTCACCAACTCCTACCGGCTCGGCCTGCGCGACATGATCAACGACTTCATCGGCCACGACGGCGAACGCTACATGGCCATGCTCGGCTCGGTGGGGATTTTCATCCTGTTCATGAACCTGATCGGTCTGGTGCCGACCCTGGATTCACCGACGGCGCAATATTCGGTGCCGCTCGGGTGCGCGATCCTGGTCTTCCTCTACTACAACTGGTGCGGGCTGCGGAAAAACGGCCTGCTGCGCTACGGCCGCCAGTTCGTCGGTCCCATGCCGGCCCTGGCGCCGCTGATGATCGTTGTCGAGATTTTCAGCCACATTGGCCGGTTGATCTCGCTGACCGCCCGGCTTTATGCCAACATGCTGGCCAGCGAAACGACGTATGCCCTGTTTCTGGGTTTAACGGTGGGGCTATCGATCTTCATCGAGAAGATGAACCCGGCGGGATACGTTGCCGTGGTCTTCCCGTTTTTCGGTCCCGTCGTCTTTATCGCGTTGCATATTCTGGAAGCGTTTGTGCAGGCATTCGTATTCACAATTTTGCCGATCATTTACGTGCAGGGGGCGGTCGTCGAGCAGCACTGATCGCGCGCCGCGCAAATTTTGGCTGGATCGCCGCTGGCGTCGTCCGGAAAAACGGACAGAGCCGCCCGGCGGCCACTTTCACGATGGAGGAAGCGGATGAAGAAGTTGGTGGGATTCTTGGGTTTGATGGCGGCGGTTTTCGCGATGGCGCCGGCGGCGTTCGCGGCGCAAGCCGGCGGCGCGGCGGCGGCCGGCGGCGGTTCCACCGCAACGTGGGTGGTTATCACGGCGGGTTTTGCGATGGCGATTGCCTCGGGCCTTTGCGGCATCGGGCAGGGCATCGCCAGCATGGGAGCGTCCCAGGGGTTTGCTCGGAATCCGGCGGCCAGCACCGTGATTCAGAACATGTTTATTTTGGCGCTGGTGTTTATCGAGTCCCTGGCGCTCTATACGTTTGTGATGATTTTCGTCAAGGTCAAGTAAGAGAGCGAAGGCTTTGGAACGGGCGCGCTGCCGCATCACGGCAGCGCGCCCGTCCTACATTTCCCGGTCTTCCGGTTCACCGCAAAAGGGCGGTTTTGGGCGCGCGATGACGGTTACGATCAACGGCGAGGTTCAGGAAATTCCCGATGGTTTGTCCGTCGCCGATCTGGTGGACCGCCTGGGACTGGTCGGCGGCCGGGTTGCCATCGAGCGCAATCGGGAAATCCTTCCTCGCGAGGCCTGGCCGCGCACGCCTGTCGCGCCCGGCGACGTATTGGAAATCGTTCATTTCGTGGGCGGCGGGTAGTCCCCGCCATTCTCAGATTTCACCCAAAATGTGACCGAGTTTGTCGCGCTTCGTGCGGAGATAGTGGCGGGAGTGTGTCGAAGACTGCGGCTGGCAGGGTATCCGCTCGACCACCTGGACGCCGGCCTGTTCGAGTTGAGCGATTTTGTCGGGGTTGTTCGAGAGCAGGCGGATGCGCCGCGCGCCCAGCTTCCGCAGGACGGCTGCTGTAAACCCGTAATCGCGTGAATCGGCGGCAAACCCCAGTTCCCGGTTCGCTTCCACGGTGTCGAAGCCGCGATCTTGCAGCTGGTAGGCGCGCAGCTTGTTCATGAGCCCGATGCCGCGTCCCTCCTGGGGCACATAGAGCAGCAGGCCGGAGCGGGACCGCCCAATCCGTTCGAGCGCCATCTCGAGTTGCGCGCGGCAATCGCAGCGCTGGGAGGCCAGTACGTCGCCGGTGAGGCATTGGGAGTGGATTCGCACCAACGGCGCGTGTCCATTGCCGATCTGGCCGCGCTGCAGCACGACGACGCTTTCGCCGCTCTCCGTGTCCTCGACGCCGAGCACGGTAAAGCGGCCGTAACGGGTTGGCAGATCCGCCCGCGCCACCACCTTCAATTGGGGCCGGGGCCTTTTTCTTCGCGAGGTCATGGGAAAATCAGTATTATAGCAAGCGACTGCATCCCCGCTCCTTGGGGTGGGAACAGGGTAGTGGGTCAGGTGGCAGCGCCGAGCGTCTACCGCAGGGTAGTTTCTTTATCAGGCCGGGGCTTCCGACCGTTTTTGGCTAGCGCACGGGCAGCGGCGCCCCATGCCTGCGCCGGGGACAAACCTCTGCCACCGCCAGACTGACCCGCTCCCGGAACGGGAGCCGATGAATCTTCAGGCGTCCACGCAAGACCTGCTTTTCACCCAGATGATGCGCGTGGCCGCGGCGGCGTCGCTGGCGGCCCTGCTGGCGCGCCTGGCCGTGTTTCGCCGCGCACTCTTCGCCGCCCGTCGGACCCCCCGGCAGAATGCGCAACTGATGCTGATGCTGGCGCTCCCGTTCGCCCTCGGCGTCGTACTCCGGTTTTTTGGCTACCGCTTTGCCGATATGTCGCTCGAAGGGTCGTTGCTGATTGGCCTGGTCGGGGGCCGGCTGACGGGGCTGCTGGGGGCCGCGCTGCTTTCCCTGCCTGCCTATGCCCATCACGAATGGCTGGCGATGCCGGTCGCGACGACGTGCGGCTTGATTGGCGGCCTGATCCGTGACTTCATCCCGAGCAACGAGGCTATCTGGGATTTCGGTCCCTTCACGTTCCTCAGCGTGCCTCGCCGCATCTGGCGCTGGGTCCTGGACCGCGTGCCCTCGTGGCAGCTTTTGCCCCTGGCGGCCTGCGTCCTGCTCGAGCTGGGCCGCCTGGCCCTGGGTCATGCCGTTCCCGCGGGATGGATGTTTTATTTCCCGGCCAAGGGCCCCTGGCTCATGGCGCTCGACGTGTTTGCCGCCATCTTCGCCGTTTCGCTTCCGATCAAGATATGGAACAGCATCCGGCTCGAGCTGAACCTCGAAGAGAGCCAGCGCATTCTCCTTAAGGCCCGCATGGACGCCCTGGCGAGCCAGATCAATCCCCATTTCCTCTTCAATACGCTCAATACGGTTTCATCCCTGATTCGTCTCGATCCGGAGCGCGCCCGGGAGGTCGTTCGGAAACTTTCCAGCATTCTCCGGCGGCTGCTGCGCCAGCACGAAACCTTCGTTCCGCTGCGCGAGGAGCTGGAGTTCATCGACGATTACCTGGATATCGAGGTCGCCCGCTTCGGCCCCGACCAGCTGCAGTTTTTCTCCGAAGTCGACCCGGAAACGCTCGAGGCGTTTGTGCCGAGCATGCTTCTGCAGCCGATCGTCGAGAA
>DATLRW010000196.1:0-25638 GCA_035534495.1 Candidatus Dormiibacterota bacterium
GAGAATGGTATCGAGGATGATGGCGGTCTTGCCGGTCTGGCGGTCGCCGATGATGAGCTCGCGCTGGCCGCGGCCGATGGGAATCATCGAATCGATCGCCTTGATCCCGGTTTGCAGCGGCTCCTGGACCGACTGGCGATCGATCACGCCCGGCGCGATGCGCTCGAGCGGAAAGCGCTGTTCGGAAGCGATCGGCCCATTTTCGTCGAGCGGCTGGCCGATTGGATTGACGACGCGCCCGATCAGGCCATCGCCCACCGGCACGGACATGATGGTGCGGGTGCGGCGGACGGTGTCGCCCTCTTTGACGGCGGTGTACTCGCCGAGCAGCACGGCGCCCACCTGGTCCTCTTCGAGGTTGAGGGCGATGCCGAAGACGTCGTGGGGGAACTGAAGCATCTCGCCCATCATGACCTTTTCCAGGCCGTGGATGCGCGCGATGCCGTCGCCGACCGATAGCACCGAGCCGACTTCTTCGACCGCAACCGACTGCTGATAATTTTCAATCTGCTCGCGCAGGATATTCGCTATTTCGTCAGCTTTAAGAGTCGCCATGTTTCGTTGTCTTGTCCCTTTTCCCTTCTTATCGATGGCCTGCGGCCATGCGCGCGCGGAGGTGATCGAGACTGCTGCGCACCGAGCCATCCCAGATGGTCGATCCGATCCTAACTTGAACGCCACCGATCAGTTCCGGCTCGACCCGGTAGCTGGGCACGATTCGCTTGCCGGTGCGCCGCTCGAGGGCGGACACCAGCGCCTGCTTTTCATCGCCGGACAGATCGCGGGAGGCGGCAATTTCCGCGTCGAGAATGCCGAGCCGCACGTTGAGTTCCTGCCCAAAGGCCTCACCGATCGCGCCAAGCAGCCCGACGCGGCGGTGATCGACGACGAGATACAGAAAATTTCGCAGAGCCTGGCTGGCCCCCATCCGTTCGACCAGCTTGGCAATCACGGACCGTTTCGCCGATGGCGGAACGGCCGGGCTGATCAGGAAATTCCGCAAATCGCCCGATTCAGCCATCATCTTGAGGAAGTCGTTCAGCTCCCGGCGAATCGGCTCGGGACGCCCCTCGGCCATCGCGACGTCGGCCAGGGCTTCGCCGTAGCTGCGTTCGGGCGTCACAGTGCCCCTCCGGCCCGGCCCAGCGCATCGACGAACCGGCCGACCAGCCGGGCGTCGAGCTCGGGGGTAAGCCGACCCATCACCCGGGCACGAGCGTATTCGATGGTCTTATCAATTGCCATTTCGCGCAACCGGTTCGCCGCGGCCAGTTCGGCGGACGCGATTTCCGCTTCGGCCGCGCGCTCAATGCGCTCGGCCTCTTCCCGCGCCCGGGCACGAATGCGCACGGCTTCCGCCGCTGAATCCAGGCGCGCCCGGTCCCGCATTTCGGTGGTTTCGCGCTCGATGGCGGCCAGTTTCTCTTCGGCGGCCTGCAGACGGGCTTGGGCCTGCTGGCGGGTCGCTTCCGCTTCGGCGATAAAGGCGGCGATCCGTTCGGCGCGGCTCTTGAAAACATTCTTCAGCCGGCGCCAGACCCACCATCCGCCCAAGCCGAAAACGAAAGCGAAATTCAGCCAGCGGAAAACCGTCTGGGTGGTTGCCGTGGCTGGCGCGGACTGAGCCGCTCCGGCGACGGGAACCAGCAGCAGAAGGGCGGCAGCGCCGGCAGCCAGTTCGAGCGCCAGCCGGAAGGGCGCTTTTGGCGAACGGAGGCGCATCAGACCTCCCCCGCCGACATTTGAACCGGGTTCGTTTCGCCCAGCACGGCGCGGGCGGCTTCTTCGGCCAGGCGGTGGCTTTCCCGTTCGACCTCGCCAAGCGCGGCAGCCAGGTCGGTTTCCAGGCGCTCTTTGGCCTGGCGGACTCGCCCGGCGGCGCGGGCGCGATTCTCGTGCAGCAGGGCGGCCCTTTCGTCGAGCACGGAGCGGCGGGCCGCTTCCTGCTCGCTGTAAATCTCGGTGCGGACAGTGTCGAGGGCGCGGTGGTAGGAGCCCATTTTCTCCTGCGCCAGGCCGTCGAGGCGGGCCGCGTCGCTTTTGGCGCCTTCGGTGCGCGCGGCGCGCTCGGCCAGCACCTGATTGATTGGCCGGAAGAAAACAGCCTGCGCAAACAGATAGAAAATAAAGACAATGATAGTGGTTGGCAGCGCTGAGATGACCAGGTTCAATATTTCGCGCAGTACGTCCACAGTTCCACCCCTATCGGCGGTGCCCTTCTCGGAATAGTTTAGAAGACCGGGATAAATAAAAGGGAAAGTTATAACATTCGAACCCGGAAGCGTCAACGCCCAGCTGGTCTGGCCGGCCGGCTTGCGTGTCCCCGTTCCGGTTGGGTATACTGACCAGGACTGGAAACCTGTCGAATTCTTCGGTGGGCGAAAGCCCACTTTTTTGTTGCTCCGGACGAGGCGTGGACCTGGCTAGGATCCGTGAAGCTGCCGAGCGGGTGGGAAGCTCGGAGGGCGTAGAAGTCGTAGACGTCGAATGGAAGCAGGGGCGTCAGCGACTGTTGCGGGTTTATATCGACAAGCCGGCGGGGGTTACCCACGGCGATTGCCAGCGCGTCAGCGAGCAACTCAGTGTGCTCCTGGATGTAGAGGAACTGGTGCCCGGGCCCGGTTACGTTCTAGAGGTCAGTTCGCCGGGTCTTGATCGGAAGCTACGCAACCCAGCTGAATTCGAGCGATTCACCGGCCGCAAGGCCCGTATCAGTCTTGCCGAGCCGGTGGAGAATTCGACGTATCATGAGGGCCGGCTGGCTGGCGTGGGCGATGGCATGGTCCGGCTTGAGGTGAATGGCCGTGTTCTCCTCTTGCCGCTGGAACGGATTCGCAAGGCGAGCCTGATTGTAGAGTGGTAGGAGAGCGAAATGCCGCCGCTGCTGAACCAGACAATTGAACAGATCAGCCGCGAAAAGCACATCGATCCGTCGGTGATCGTTGCCGCTATCGAGGATGCGATGGTTGTCGCCGCGCGGAAGTACTATAAGACCGAGGAAGACATGCGCGGCCGCTACAATCCCGACAGCGGCCAGGTCGACGTCTTCGCCGTGCGGCAAGTTGTCGAGTCGGTTGCCGATCCTTTGCGCGAGATGTCGCTCGAAGATGCGCTCCGCCGCGACCCGCGCCTGGAAGTGGGCAACGAGGTCCTGATCCCCAGACCCACCGAACATCTGGGCCGGATCGCCGCGCAAACCGCCAAGCAGGTGATCTTGCAGAAGGTGCGCGAGGCCGAGCGCGACACCGTTTACAACGAATTCAACGGCCGCGTCGGCGAGCTGGTCAACTGCATCGTCAAGCGGATGGAAGGTCCCGAGGTCATCGTCGAACTGGGGCGGACCGAGGCGCGCATGCCACGCCGCGAGCAGTCCCGGGCCGAGACGTATAACATCGGCGACCGGCTGCGCGTGGTCATCAAGGCGGTTGATCGCGCCGGCAGAGGCCCCCAGATCGTCGTTTCCCGCGCCGACCCCGTGCTGGTGCAGCGCCTGTTCGAGATGGAAGTGCCGGAAATTTATGACGGCACGGTGCGCATCCGCGCCGCCGCGCGCGAGGCCGGCGAGCGCACGAAGATCGCCGTCGAAAGCCGCGACAAGGACGTCGACCCCGTCGGTGCCTGCGTGGGCATGAAAGGCATGCGGGTGCAGTCGATCATCCGAGAGCTGCGCGGCGAGAAGATCGACATCATCCCCTTTTCCGAGGATAGCGTCAGCTTTGCCCTCAAGTCCCTGAGCCCGGCCAAGGTGTCCCGCGTGCAGATCATCGATCCCGAGGAAAAGCGCCTCGAGGTTATTGTCGAGGACACCCAGCTCTCGCTGGCCATTGGCAAGAAGGGCCAGAATGTGCGCCTGGCCAGCAAGCTGATCGGCTGGAATATCGATATCAAGAGCGAGGAGGAGAAGCGCCGCGAGATCGAGCAGCAGATGACCGCCCTGACGACTCCCCTGACGCCGCTCGAGGAGTTGGCCGGGGTCGGCCCGAAAACAGTCGAACGCTTGCAAGCGCACGGCATCAGCGCCATCGAGCGCCTGGCGGACATGACGCCGGAACAGCTCATGGAAATTCCGGGTATCGGCGAAAAGATGGTGGAGAAGATTCGCGCCGCCGTCGCGAACTATTTCGAACGGCTCGAATCCGGCGCCCCGTTCCCGGAAGCCGCCCAAGCCGGGCAGGAAACCGACGAAATCGATGTCGATCCGGAGAATGAACCGTCCCTGGAGCCGGCCGAAGCGGCTGCTGAATTCCCCGATAATCCCGATAACCCCGATAACGGCGTCGAACCGGTTGAAGAGTCCGAATCCGTACCCGCGCCGGAGGCCGGCGCACAGTCCGAACCCGTCGCGCCTGTTGCGTCCCCGGAAGGGGAAGCGCCAAGCGAGAACGACTCCGCGCAGGCGTCGGGATCTTACGAGCAGGAGAAGGTATAAAGGGTGAGCGAAACGCATCATCAGATCCGCATCAATGAACTGGCTCGCGAACTGGAAGTCAAAGCGAAAGTGATTGTCGAACTGCTTCCCGAAGTGGGCCTCACGGAAAAGAAAACGCATTCCAGTTCCATTGACGAAGCCATCGCGGAGAAGGTGCGTCAGCACTTCCGTAAGGCTTCCCAGGCAGAGCAGGAGAGCGAACGCTCTGTCGTGGAAGCCAGGAAAGCCCCAACCGAAATGCCGAGCGCACCGATCGCCACACAAGCCCCGCCACCGCCTGCCCCTCCACCGGCCGTGCGTGAAACTGCCCCGCCCGTGTCGGCAGCCGAGGCCCCGGTCCATGCGCCGGCGCCGTCAGGCGCCGCCGTCAGGCCGCCTTCCGTGCCGGTCTCGCCCGCTGCTCTTCCGGCCCCTGTGTCCGCAGCGCCCCGGCCGGCCGCCGGTGTTGCTCCCGGGCAGCCGCCCAAAACAGGTGTGCCACCCGCTACCCCGCCCGCGCCCAAGCCAGGCACGCAACCCTTGGTCAGCCGGCCAGGCGCCCCTGTGCAGCGTCCGATGCATCCGACTTCCACGTACGCCCCGGGGAAACCACCCTTTATCCCGCAGCGCCCTACCGGTCCCGGAATGAGGCCCGGCGCGCCTGGCGCGCGCCCGCCGCAGCTTTCCGGCCGTCCGGCGCCGACGGGGCCACGCCCATCCGGTCCCGGGCGGCCTGGAGAACCTAGCCGTCCCGGCATGAGGCCCGGGGGAAGAGGTGTGCGTCCGCCAACCGGACGCACGCCGGGCAATCTGCCGCCCAAGCCCGAGCCGGGCAAGCCGATCTATGTCCGCAAGCCGGAACAGCGAACCCGTCCCTTGGTGGACAAGCGATTCGAGGAGGGTGAGCGGAAACTGCACCCGGTTCGCACGCGCGTGCCGGAAACCGCGCGCCGCACCGCTCCGGCCGAGCGTCCGCCGGTTCTTCGCGAGCATCGCGATATCACAATCACCGAAGGCGTGACCGTGCGCGAGCTGGCCCAGAAGCTCGATCTGCGGGCCAAGGATCTGCTGAAGGAACTGGTCGAAGGCGGCATTTTCGCCACGATCAATCAGGTGATGGATGTGCCGACGGCGACCAAGCTCGCCGCCCAGTTCAACGCGACCGTCACGGCCATCCCCTTCGAGGAACAGCTCGTCGAAGAGGAGGTGCAGGAATCCAAGCCGGAAGACCTCAAGCCGCGCGCTCCGGTCGTCACCGTGATGGGGCATGTCGATCACGGCAAGACGAGCCTGCTCGACACGATTCGCCAGACGAAGGTTGCCGCGGGGGAAGCCGGCGGCATCACCCAGCATATCGGCGCCTACCATGTTCAGCTGGACGGCAAGCGCGTGGTCTTCATTGACACGCCGGGCCACGAGGCATTTACCCGCATGCGGGCGCGCGGGGCCGGCGTTACGGACATTGTCGTTCTGGTCGTTGCCGCCGACGACGGCGTGATGCCGCAGACGCGCGAGGCGATCGACCATGCGCGCGCCGCCAAGGTTCCCATCGTCGTCGCCGTCAACAAGATCGACAAGCCCGACGCCCAGCCCGAGCGCGTCAAGCGTCAGCTGTCCGATGTCGGCCTGATGCCCGAGGAGTGGGGCGGGGACACGGTCTTCGTTGAAGTTTCCGCCAAGACCGGCCAAAACGTCGACAAGCTGCTCGAAATGATCGCCCTGGTCGGCGAACTGCGCGAGCTCAAGGCCAATCCGGACGCTTCGGCCTCGGGCGTTGTTCTGGAATCCCGCATCGACAAGGGACGCGGGCCGGTCGCCACGTTGCTGGTGCGGAACGGCACCTTGCACGTCGGCGATTCCTTCATCTGCGGCGCGGTATACGGAAAAGTGCGCGCGATGTATGACGACCACGGCCAGCCGGTCAAGCGCGCCGAACCCTCGACCCCGGTGGAAATCCTGGGCCTGCAAGGCGTGCCCGAAGCGGGTGACCGCCTGCTGGTTGCCGACGAAGCCAAGGCCCGCCACATCTCCGATTACCGGCTCGCGAATCTGCGCGAAGCCTCCCTGGCCCGCACCGCCGGCGCCCGGCTCACCCTCGATCAGCTCCAGGAACAGCTGCGGGCCGGCGAAATCAAGGAGTTGCCGATCGTCATCAAGGCCGACGTGCAGGGATCGGTGGAAGTCCTCGCCGAAATGCTTCCGAAACTCTCGACCGACAAGGTGAAGCTCGACATCATCCACTCGTCCGTTGGCGCGGTGTCGGAATCCGACGTTCTTCTGGGTACCGCTTCGAAGGCCGTCATCGTCGCCTTCAACGTCCGGCCCGATCGCAAGGCGGTTGAGCTTGCCCAGCGCGAAAACGTCGAAATTCGTTCCTACACGGTGATCTACGAGCTGATCGACGACATGAAGAAGTTGATGACCGGCCTGCTCGAGCCGGTCTTTAAGGAAACGGTTCTGGGCCGCGCCGAGGTCCGCGATACATTCCGGGTCAAGGGCGTGGGCATGATTGCCGGCTGCCGTGTGCTCGACGGCCTGGTCCGCCGGGACGCCGATGTGCGCGTCGTGCGCGACGGCGCGGTGATCTACTCCGGCAAGGTGCAGTCTCTGCGCCGGTTCAAGGAAGATGTGACCGAGGTTCGCGGCGGATTCGAGTGCGGTGCGGGCATATCGAATTTCAACGACGTGAAGGTCGGAGACGTTTTGGAGTGCTTCACGGTCGAGAAGATTATCGCCGCCCAGGCGACGGCCTAGCCCTTGCGAGTGGCAGATGCCCATCGGCTGCCTGACGCTGGAAATCCATCTTTCCGAATCGCGTTCGCTGAAGGATAAGAGGCAGGTGATGCGCAGCCTGAAGGACCGGCTCCGTCACCGATTCAACGTCTCCGTGGCCGAACTCGACGGGCAGGATACGTGGCAGAGTGCCGTCGTGGGCATCGTGGCCATTTCCGCCGACGCCGGCTATTTGGAAAAAGCCCTGCAGGCGGCACTGGAAGAATCCGAACTCATCTTGGGCCGCGGCCTGGTCGGTCACGACACCGAACTCTTTTAGCGGCCCTCGCCGAGGATGCAATGCCCGGACACCATCGGGAGCGGCTGGTTGAAGAGATGCGTCAGGAAATCGAGGCGATGCTCGCCGGCGAGTTGAAGGATCCGCGGCTGACCCCGACGATTTTCGTGAGCGAAGTGCGCCTGGGCCCCGACCGGGGGCAAGCGAAAGTATTCGTCTCGGTGCAGGGGACCGAGGCGGAACGCGCCGCGGTGATCAATGCCCTCGAAGCCGCCGCCGGTTTCATTCGTTTCGAGCTGGCCGAACGGCTCCAGCTCCGCCGCAGTCCCCGGCTCGAATTCATGATCGACCGTTCGGCCGAATACGGCGCTCGCATCGAGGAGTTGCTGCGCCAGGAGAAGAGAACGCCCGACCACTAGGGCGCGATGGGACGAGGACACGCGCGGCGAAATCGAATATGTCGAAACCGACTCCAGCGCCTTCGCTCGAAGGCGCCTTAATTGTCAATAAACCCGCCGGCCGCACATCTCACGATGTGGTGGAAGCCATGCGTCGCCTGGTTGGTTTCCGGCGTATCGGCCATCTCGGCACGCTGGACCCGATCGCCACGGGCGTGCTGGTCCTTGTGCTGGGCCGGGCCACGCGCCTGGCGCAATTCTATTCGGGCCGCCGCAAACGATACCTGTGCACGGTCCGGTTCGGCTTCGCCACCGACACCTACGACGCCGCCGGCGCCGCGCTCGGTCCTGACGCGGCCCCCGCGCTCACGCCCGAGATCCTCGAGGGGCTGGCCGCGCCCCTGGTCGGCCGAATCCAGCAGACCCCGCCGCCCTATTCGGCGAAGAAAATTCACGGCCGTCCGGCCCACGAACTGGCCCGGAAGAACAAGCCCGTTGAGCTGAAGCCGGTGGAAGTCGATGTCTACGAGCTGCGCCTGATCGGAATCGATGGCTGCTCGGCCCGCTTTTCGATCGAGTGCGGGCCCGGCACCTACGTCCGCTCGCTCGCCCATGACATGGGCCGCGCGCTGGGCACCGGCGCCCACGTTTCGGAGATCACCCGCACGGCGGTCGGTGAATTCAGCCTCGATCAGGCGCTCTCGCTCGAGGAAGTGGCGGCGATCCATGCCGCCGGCCGCCTGGCCGAGCGCGTCATTCCCCTGGAAGGGTTGCTCGCCGATCTGCCGAAGGTCCGCGTGCTTCCGGTCGTCGAGCGCCGCATCCGCCACGGCAGCCGCTTCACCGTTCCCGATTCGCAGGTCCAGCCCAGCGTGGTCCAGGCCAGCCAGTTCGTTCCGGCCCATCTCGACGCCGACCGCTGGAAGCCGGCGCGGGTGCGCATCTTCAATCGCGAGGAAAAACTGATTGCCGTTGCGCAGCCGGTTGTTCCGCGCGTCTATCAGCCCGTCGTTGTTCTCGAGGCTGAATCGCAGTCCTGGCGGCGCTCGCAGGACCTTGCCCGTCACCCTCGCACGCTAAATCGTAAAAAATAAGAGGAATTCTTCGCCTTGGCGACGGCCCATCCGATGCCCGCCGCCGTTTTTTTTCTTGGGGATCAGAAGGGCCGGCGAAGCCCCGGCCCCGCGGGCACTGCGGGAGAGGGCGGGAGGGCAGGTGGCAACGGACCCCTTGGCCGGGAAGGCGCCGGCGCGGCCGGAGAGAGGGGGAGCGCGGGAGGGGGAAAAACAGGGGTTGGGCCTTGGCCGCCGCCGATGCCGGCAAAGAGGGTTTCGGATTTGTGTTTGGGCATGCGGATCAGGCGCGGCCGCACGACGATAACCAGTTCCTCCCGCTGGTTCGAGCGGTTGCGCGCGGCGAGCGGGGCGAGGCCGGGCCAGCCGGTCAGCGTGAGCGATTCCTGCGGGTTGAGAAAGCTGACGAGCAGGGTCGGTTGGCCCTCTTTTACGCGAACCACTTGTTGGATGGTCCGGTTGGTGATGACGGGAATGCCGTTGACGCTTTGCGGAGTGAGGCCGTGGATTTCGACGTTCATTTTCAGCGTGACTTCGCCGTCGGGATGCAGGCGCGGCGTGACGGTGACCTTCAGCCCGATGTCGATGTACTGAACGCCGGGAAAAGCGGACAGGCCGGTGCCGGTGAGCGCCGTCGAAGAAGGAACCAGATTGATGTCGTTATAGATTACCGAGACGTTGTTGCCGCCCTGATTCGCGACGGCCAGGTCGGCAAAGCCGTTCTGATCGAAATCGGCGGAGGCGAGCGCATCGGGGCTGGCGCCGGTCGCGAGCGTCAGGCCGGTGTTGAAGGCCCCCTGCCCATTGTTGAGTAAAACGGAAACCGTATTGTCGTTCTCGTTGGCGACGGCCAGATCGGGGAATCCATTCAGATTGAAATCGGCGGCCAGAATCGCCGACGGGGCCTGGCCGGTCTGGAAATTGATGGCCGGCTGGAACGTGGCGTCGCCTTTGCCCAAAAGAATCGAGATCGTGTTATCGGCTTGATTGGCGACGGCGAGATCGATGTTGCCGTCGTTGTTGAAGTCGGCGGCGGCCACCGCGACGGGTGTTTTCCCTGTCGCGAAGGTTCCTCCTCGCTGAAAGGTGCCGTCGCCGGCGCCGGTCAGGATCATCACGTTGTCGTCCCCCTGATCGACGACGGCGAGATCTTCCTTCCGGTCGTTGTTGAAGTCGGAGGCGGCCAGGGCGACCGGGTTCGTTCCGACCGGGATCTCAAAGGGCGCCTCGAAGGTTCCGTCGCCCCGGCCGAGCAGGATCGAAACGGTGTTGGCCCCGCCATTGGCAACGGCCAGGTCGAGCACCCCGCCGGCGTTGAAATCGGCGGCGACGATGGCGTCCGCGCCGGAATCGAGGGGGAACTGGCCCTCCAAACGGAACGTTCCGTCCCCGTTGCCCAGAAAGATCGAGACGACTTTCGAGGCCCCGCTGACAATCGCGAGGTCCAGTTTGCCGTCGCCGTTGAAATCGCCCGCCACCAGGGCGACCGGAGACGAGGGTACCTGGATGGTTTCGCCCGCGGTAAAGGAACCCGTGCCGTTGTTGGTCAGGATCGAGACGGTATTGTCGGTCTGGTTGGCGACGGCGAGATCGGCGTAGCCGTCGCCGTTGAAATCGGCCGCGACAACGGCAACCGGTTTCACGCCGGTTGGAAAATTGCTGGTGGGGAAAGTGGCCGACCCGACCTGCGGAACCAGGGTTGAGGATGCCAGGCTGGAGGAGTATTGGTTCAGGGCGACGGGGAAACGGTCGCCAACGAAAAACGTGGCCGGCTCGCCATCTTCGGCACGGAGCATGACCTGTTGGCCGCTTCGCACCAGATCGAGCGTTTCCGCCAGTTGGGCAACGGCGCCGGGCAGCGTGGACAGAAACCGGGTGCGGCCGCCGCCAAAAGCGACCAGCGCCGGGATCAGCGAGGAAGCATTGAGCTGGCCGGCGCCGAGCAGGGCTTCGATTTGGCTCTGCGACATGCCGGCAATGGCCGATGGCTGGCCGAAAACCTGCGTGATGACGTCGATCAGCCCTTGCAGGGACTGCTGCGCCTCCTGAATCTGCGTGGGGCTGATGGTGTAGGCGCTCGCCGAACTGGGAGGGGTGATGCCGATCTGCTGGGCCAGACCGTGATTCACGTCGAGGATGTCCATCTCGAGGAGAATTTCGCCGCGCGGCTGTTCGATTTCATGAACCAGGGCCGTCGCCAGGGCCACTTGCCGGGGCGTTCCGCGCAGGGTGAGCGTGTGCGTCGCCGTGTTGAGCTGCGTGCTGGTGATTTCGGCGATATCGCGCACGACGCGCGTGGTGTCTTCCATGCCGCTCGGGGTTTGCGAAGCCCTCAGTTCGACGGTACGCACGATCGACGGGGCATATTGCCGCACCTTGGCCGGCGTGTTGGCGGCGACGAAAAACAGGCGCGGCGTCAGAGCGCGCCAGAACGTGCCGGTCATTTCCCCGACCAGGCGCATGGCGGTGCGGAAATCGACGTCGTTCACGCGAAAGCGGATGAGTTGGTGCGGGAGTTGCGGATCGAACGCCGCGGACAGGCCGAATTCGCGCGCGATGAGCTGGTAGGCGCCTTCGGTATCGCCGTGATAATCGAAGCTGCGCCGGCCCGGCTCGCTTCGCACTTGCGGCAATTTCGGCCAGGGCTGCGCCTGGGCGCCGGGCCGGTGGGCGAGCATCTGATCGATCTCCGCCAGCCTCTGGCGAACCACGGGATAGGAGGGATCGAGCGCCTGGGCCAGTTGCAGATTCTGGCGGGCCGCGGCGAGCCGGCCGGCGGCGGCATCGCTTTCGGCCTGGTATTCGCGCGCCTGAACCAGATGAAACCGCGCGAGCGATTCGCGCACCCGATAGGGCCTGTTTCCGGGCCAGTCGCGGGCAGCGCGGCTGTAAAGATCGAACGCGCCAGTCCAATCGCCCCTCTTCTCGGCCGCCTGCCCGGCCTTGAACTCTTGCTTTGCCTGCCTGATTTTTGGCTGGGCGGATTTCGGCTTCGAACCCCGATCTTGTGCGAAGCAAGGGGCCGGAACAACCGTAGCCAAAAGGGCGAGGATGGAGATAAAGCGAAGAACGCGCATAAAAGATCCATTCTACCCAAAGGGAAGGGCAAAACGGGGTAACCTTGACGATGAAGTGAGGAGGGGATAGACTCGGACCTTGTTGGTCGGATATGTCATTGCTTCCTTGTTGCAAATCATTTGCATATAGGAGCGGCCTTTTCTGGTGAGTGCATGCTAGACGCTTTACTCATTGCTCTTCGCGAAGGGGTGGAAGCGGCCCTTGTGGTCGGAATCGTACTGCTCTACCTCGAGCGGACTGGCCGGCGGCAATTGGCCCGGGCGGTATGGACCGGCGTGATACTGGCGGTGCTGGCGTCGGGCGCCGTGGCGGAGGTTCTGTCTCGCTGGCAGGTGAGCCAGGACGGATTCGAAGGGCTGCTGATGGTGACGGCGGCGGTGTTCGTCGTCAGCATGATCGTGTGGATGAACCGCGTGGCGCGGCATCTGCGCAAAGAGATCGAACAGAAGATCGAGGGATTCACCGGCCGGGAAGGGTGGGCTGCGGCGCTCGGCGTGGGAGCCTTCGTTTTTCTCCTGGTGGTGAGGGAAGGCGTGGAGCTGGCGCTGATCCTGCGGGCAATGGAATTTTCCACCGCGGGCCTGGCCGTCGGCATCGGAACCGCGCTGGGGCTGGCGCTGGCTGTGATCGTAGGGGTTTCGTTTTTCAACGGAACCCTTCGTGTGCCCCTGGGACGGTTTTTCAAGGCGACCAGCGTGATCCTCACGGTGGTTGCCGTTCAGCTCGTGGTTACGGGGCTGCACGAGATGAGCGAAGCGCTCTGGTTGCCGTCGAGCCGCTGGGAGATGGCCATCATCGGGCCGATCGTGACGAACGAAGTGTTTTTCTTCGTCATTGTGCTGGGCGTGGCCCTGGTGCTGGCGGCGCGGGAGTGGTCTTCGCTGCGGGCGGCGAAGACGGCCGAGGGCGCCAATGCCGCCGAGCGCCGACGCGCGGAATGGGAGCAGAAGCGGCAACGGCGATGGGTGGTCGGGATGGCGACGATTTGCGCCGTGGTGCTGGTCGCGCTCAGCGC
The DNA here is from genome assembly GCA_035534495.1 of Candidatus Dormiibacterota bacterium. GTDB lineage: Bacteria > Acidobacteriota > Terriglobia > Acidiferrales > UBA7541 > JAKASX01. Next base: position 12,983 of record DATLRW010000196.1, read on the forward strand.
GGAGTTCGTTTACAACCGCGCCGAGGCGGCGCCGCCGCCGGCAACGGCCGTGGCCGCCAGCGGGCAACTGGTTCGCGTGCCGATCGCCGACCTGAACGGCGGTCGGGGGGTACATTTCTATTCCACCACGATTGGCGGCACCGACCTGAGATTCATCGTGGTGCATCGGGCCGGCGGAACGTTCCAGGCGGCGCTCGACGCCTGCGATATTTGCGGCACTGCCGGATACGTGATGCAGGGGCAGAACCTGATCTGCCGCCTTTGCGGCTCGGTCATTTACATTCCGACGGTGGGCATGCGGGGCGGGTGCAATCCGATCGCCTTGCCCTCGCATGTGGAGAACGGGTCGCTCGTGATCGATTTCTCGCACATGGCGCCGGTTCACAAGGGAATGCGGATGTCCTCCGCCGCTCCAGGGAACTGAAACAGAACCATGTTCTTCCGGATCATTCTGGAATCGGTCGTGCGGAATCCCCGCCGGAAAATTCTGGCGTCGGCCGTGCTGATATTGGCGTCGGCCGTCGCGGCGGCCGCGCTGACGGTGGCTCTCGATGAAGGAACCCGCCTGGCGCAACAGTTCGAGAGTTTCGGGGCCAACATCGAAGTCACGCCGCAGGCCGATACGGTTCCGCTGGAAATTGGCGGGTTGGATACGAGACCGGTGACACAGGGCGCCTACCTGAAGCAAGCCAATCTCGGCCGGTTGAAGAGAATTTTCTGGCGGAACAACATCAAGGGCTTCGCGCCGTACCTGGAAGTCCCAGTGACCATCGAGGGCTCCTCGGGGCCGGTGGCGACCACGCTGGTGGGGAGTTGGTATAAGCATGCCGTCCCCGTTGCGGGCCAGCCGGCGTTCGTCACGGGCCTGGAGGCGACCAGTCCCTGGTGGCGGGTGAAAGGGAACTGGTTCGCGGGTGGCGCCGGGCGTGGTACCGAGCGTGGTACCGAGCAATGCATGGTCGGCCGCGACCTGGCCCACCGGCTGGGTATCCGTCCCGGTCAGGAAATCACCATCAAGGCGGGCGGCGAGACAAAGAGCCTGCTCGTTACGGGGGTGGTGACGACGGGCGGAAGCGAGGACCGCGCCCTGGTTGGACCGCTTTCCCTGGCGCAGCAATTGGCGAATCGGCCCGGGGAATACCGGCGGCTGGAAGTGACGGCGGTGACCAAGCCGGAAGACGCCTTCGGACGCCAGGATCCTCATACGATGACCCACGCCGAATACGACCGCTGGTACTGCTCGGCCTATCCATCCTCGATCGCCACCCAGATTCAGCAGGTGCTGCCGGGATCGAGCGCGCGCGTGGTGCAACGCGTGGCGGCCAGCGAAGGACAGATTCTCGGGCGTGTCAGCGCGCTGTTCTGGCTGATTACGCTGGGGGCCATGGCGGCCGCGACCCTGGCGATCGCGGCCATGGCGGCGGCCAGCGTAATCGAGCGGCGGGGCGAAGTGGCGCTGATGAAGGCCCTGGGAGCGACATCGGGGCTGTTGGCGTCGTTTTTCCTCGCCGAGCAGATGGCGGTTGCGGTGCTCGGCGGGGCGGTGGGTTTCGGCCTGGGAACGTTGCTGGCGCGGGGGCTGGGGCGTCTGGTTTTCGGAGTGGCATCGTCGCCGCAGCCGCTTTTGCTCCCGATCGTTCTGGCGATTGCGGCGGTGGTGGTGGCGGCGGGGAGCCTTGTGCCGTTGCGGCGAATGATGCGCCTGGATCCCGCGCCAATTTTGCGGGGGGAATGAGAATCGGATGTTCTGGCGGGTACTCGAGCGGGAATTGAGGGCGAGCCGGGCGCGGCTGGCGCTGGCGCTGCTCGTGGTGCTGAGCGGTTCGGCGGTGGTTTCGGCGATGCTCAATCTTCAACTCGATATTGACGGGAAGCTGGCGCGAATGTTCCGCGTTTTTGGGGCTAACGTCGTGGTGACGCCCGCGGCGGGCGCCGGCAGCCTGGCGGTGATGGACGAGGCGGTTTGGAACCGGATTGCCGCAAGCCGCGATCCGCAGATCGTCGGCGCGGCGCCGTATCTGTATGCGGTGGCGCGGATTCCCTCCGGCTCGATGGACGCGATCGTGGCGGGAACCGATCTGGCGCGCGCCCGCTCGCTCGATTCGTGGTGGAAAATCAATGGGAACTGGCCAAACGCCGCGGGCCAGGCGCTGGTGGGCAGCCGTCTGGCGCGCAAACTGGACCTCGCGCCGAAAAGCCGCTTCCGCGTGCAGTACGGCGGCCGGAGCGAGGATCTGGTCGTGGCCGGCTTGCTGACGGCCGGGGGACACGAAGACAACCAGATTTTTGTGAACCTGCGCGATGCGCAACAGCTTGCCGGACTGCCGCGGCAGATCAGTCTGGTGCAGATCAGCGTGGCGGGGTCGGGCCATGAGATTCAGACGGAAATAAGCCGGCTCGCCGTGGTGCTGGGCGGGGTGAGCGTGCGGCCGATTCCCGAATTTACGACGGGCGAAGCGCAACTGGCGGAGAAAATCCGGAGCCTGGTGGGCGCGACGGTCGGATTGATCCTTGCCCTGACGGTGCTGGGGGTGCTGGCATCGATGGCCGCCCTGGCCACCGAGCGGCGGCACGACGTCGGCGTAATGAAGGCGATTGGCGGGCCCGCCCCGCGGATCGTTCGTCTGTTTTTGGCCGAAGTCGGATTGCTGGCGGTTGGCGGGGCGCTGGGCGGCTGCGCTCTGGGATTTCCGATTTCGAGCTGGATCAGCCAGCGAGCCTTTGGAACCAGCGCTGGGGCCGAGTGGCAGGTAGTCCCGCTGGTCGCGGCGCTGATGTTCGGCGCGGCGCTGGCCGGCGCGCTGCCGTTGAGGCTTCTGGGCCGGGTGCGGCCGGCGATTATTTTACGGGGAGAGGGATGGAGCCGTTAATCCAGGTCGAGAACCTGTCGAAGAAATACGGAAGCCTGCGCGCGCTGAGCGATGTCAGCTTCACCATCGACTCGGGGCAGTGGGTGGCCATCATGGGGCCTTCGGGTTCGGGGAAAACGACGCTGATCAACATCCTCGGTGGACTGGATACGCCGACTAGCGGCAGGGCCCTGGTGGACGGGACCGAACTGGGCGGACTCAACGAGGAGACGCTCACCCGGTACCGGTCCGAGAAGGTCGGCTTCGTGTTCCAGCAGTTTCATCTGGTGCCGTATCTGACGGCGCTCGAAAACGTGATGCTGGCGCAGTATTTCCACAGCATGACCGACCAGAAGGAGGCCAGCGAGTCGCTGCGGCGGGTGGGGCTGGGCGACCGGATGGAGCATTTGCCTTCGCAACTTTCCGGCGGCGAGCAGCAGCGCGTGGCGATCGCCCGCGCCCTGATCAATCACCCGAAGATTCTGCTGGCCGACGAACCGACCGGTAATTTGGACGAGGCGAACCAGCAAATTGTTCTGAACCTTCTGCACGAACTGCACAGCGCCGGACAGACCATCCTGCTGGTGACCCACGATCCGGGGATCGGACGCCTGGCCGACCGCCGGATCGAGCTGGCGCACGGGCGGCTGGCGCAGATCGTGTCTCTCGACGCGGAAGAAGAGGTGCGGTTCGACCACCTGCTCGAAGAGATTTTTTTGTGCGGCGAGCGGGGAACGACCGCATGCGTCGAAAAACTGCCGGGCGTGGGCTCGCTCGAGGTGAATCATCTGCTCGCGCACATGTCGGGGCTCGATCTGGTCCAGCGGAACGATTCCCAGCTCGTGCTCACCGACCGCGGGCGACGGCGCGCCTGCGACCTGGTGCGGCGCAGGCGCCTGGCCGAGCGGCTGTTCATGGACACGTTTTCGATCGAAGATCCCGAAGCCGACACGCACGCCTGCAAGTTCGAGCACATCATCAGCCCCGAACTCGACGAGAAAATATGCACGTTTCTGGGGCACCCTCGCACCTGCCCGCACGGCCACCCGATTCCGCCGGGAACCTGCTGCGGTCCGCGAGGCGGCCCGCAAGGGACGCGGCTGACGAATTTGATATCTTAGGAAACCGAGGTATCGGGATGGATTCGGCGGGCAACGGGGCGACAAAGCCCACGCAGGTGAAGGTCCACGTAACGACAGGAGCGGGGGTGGACATCGAGTGGGCCGATGGACACCGCAGCCATTACGACTTCTCGTATCTGCGCGAGCGGTGCCCCTGCGCGGTGTGCAACGACGAGCGAGGCCGCCGGTCGGCGCCGCCCGAGGCCGGGGCGCTGCCGCTCTACAAAGCGAAAGTGACAGCCCGCGCGGCTTCCCCGGTCGGCCACTACGCCGTTCAGTTCGATTTCTCCGATGGGCACACCACGGGGATCTTCAGCTTCCCCTATTTGCGCGAAATCTGCCCCTGTGACCAGTGCCGCGGCGCCGCCGGCCGGGCGGGATGATCGTGTTCGCCTTGCTTCGGCTCCCATGCCAGGCGGCTTGCCTTCCTTAGCCCTTCGTTATATCGTGAATTTGTGGGATTTGTCGCTTTGCAAGAGTGTTTGCGTCGGGAGTTGCGCCGCCGCATCGCTGCAGGCGAACTCACCGGCACCCAACTGGCCCGCCGGACCGGTTTTACCCAGGCGCACATCTCCAACTTCATCAACCGCAAGCGCGGACTGAAACTCAGCGCGCTCGACCGGATGTTGAAGGCCACCGGGCTGACCGTTTACGATCTCCTCGATCCCCACGAACTCACGCGCCACGTCACCCTGCCCGCAACCAGAGAAGGGGATTTCCTGGACGTTCCCGTCGTGGATCCCGCGGCGGCGATGCGTCCGGTCGTTGTGCGCGAGCAGATGCGGGAAGTCTTGAAATTCCGCCGCGCGTTCCTCGACCACCTGCGCCCGTCCGGCCCTGTCGACCGGAAAGGCTGGACGAGATTCGTGGCCCTGCAGCTGGAAGCGAGCGAAGCCGCGGCGATGTGGCCGGAAGCGGGTGGGCGGGTGACCGTTCTGGTCGACCGCCACTATGTGTCGCTGGGCCCCTATCGTTCCGGCAAACGCAATATATACGCGATTCAGACCGGGGCGAATGTCCTGGTCCGCTACGTGGAATCCTCAGAGCGCGGGCTCGTCCTGCAACCGCGAGACTCCGCCTTTCCCGCAACCCTGCTGCCGGCGTCTGCCGCATCGGACATCGTCGTGGGCCGGATCGCCCAAGCCAGCCTGAAGGCTTAAGCTTCCCCCGCGGGCACACTTCACCGCATGCAAGTGACGGCTCGAAATCCCTCACGCAACAACTGCCCTCGCCGCCAGACGCCGGCTGGGAGCTTATAGGGCTTTAACGGCGTTTGCCGCCGCGCCCGGCCGGTTTCCGGCTGGCCTGGGGCTTGGCTTTTGCCTTCGCTTTGGCGCGCGGTGCGGCCTTTGCCTGGGGCTTGGCTTTCGCCTTGGGTTTAGCTTTTGCCTTGGGTTTGGCCTTGGCTTTCGGTTTCGCCTTGGCTATTGGTTTCGCCTTCGGTTTGGGCTGCGGTTTGGGTTTTGCCCGGCGGGGCGGGGGTGTGACCAGACGCGGGGCTTGCCCCGGCGTGCGGGTCGGCGCGGGGAGCGGCGCGTTGGTTACGCCGATCGTTTCCTCCTCGACAGTGACGATCAAGTCGTCGTCCTCCGCTTCCGATTCTTCGTCCAATACGTCCTCGTTGTCAGAATCTTCCTCTTCGCTTTCGTCGTTACTGAAGCGGGCCAAAATTTCATTCCTCTGGTCGAATTCGTTGCTCGACATTCCGTTCCTCCGCTGACCGGTTCCCTCTGGCGGTGAATTCCAAGTTCCTCGCGCGCATCTAAGCGGACTTTCAGGACTTTGTCAAGCGGGAACGACATCGGCAAGCGCGCAAGACGGCCGGCCGGTGGCAGCGCGATGCCGTTCGGGAGCTTTTGTAATGTACAGATGGAAATGGCGTTATTGGCTGTCCCGGCGATGCGGGCCGGCCGTGCGCTATTTGGGGATTACGATGCGTTCACCCGGTTTCAAACCACGCCGGACAACCTCGGGATTGGCGGCGCGCAGGGCATGGACGCTGGTTCCATAGCGGCGCGAAATCGACCAGAACGAGTCGCCGCTCCGGACGATATAGATCCTGCCTCCCTCGCGGCCCCTGCCCGCCGAATCAGCAGGATAGGAAGAATGAACCGGCTGGTGGCTACTGACCTTTTTGAAGCGCGGCCGCCCTCCCTGTCGGGAGTAGATTCGCAGTTCCTGCCCGATCCGAATCAGGTTGGTGTGCAAATGGTTCCAAAGCCGGAGGTCGTATATCGAGACCCGGAAGCGTCCGGCAATCCCCCCCACCGTGTCGCCTCCGCGGACGCGATAGTAAATCAAGGCGGGCGAGACGGGCGCCGGCACGAGAAGCCACCTGCCGGGCGTGAGCGGGTCGCCGGAGGGTATGTTGTTCGCTTGGGCCAGCGAGGCCGACTGCAGGTGATATTTGGCCGCAATCGTTCCGAGCGTCTCCCCGTCTTCGACGCGGTGCAAGCGCCAGCCCACCCAGCGCGTTTGAGGGATCGAGGCCAGAAGCGTTTTCAACCGGTTCCGGGTGCCGGCCGGGATTCGAAGAGCGAACGTCGGGTCGTCCGGCGTGACCAGGCCGAAGAGCTCCGGATTTAGATTGCGCAGCGTATCGACGTTCACCCCGATCGCATCGGCGACCAGGTCCAGATCGATGGACCGGCCCGGGAGGAACGCCTCGGTTTTGATCGGTTTTTGCGGGTCGGAGATATCGACTCCGTACAGGGCCGGGTCCTTGGCGACCATCGTCATGGCGAGCATGATCGGAACGTAATTCTTGGTCTCCACGGGAAGCGCGTTCAGGCGGTAGAGCTGCCAGAAGTCGGCGTAGCCGGTCCGTTCGATGGCGCGGGTGACGGTGAGCGGCCCTGCGTCATAGGCCGCCAGGGCCAGATACCAGTCATGGAACATGCCGTAAAGATCGCGCAGGTGCTCGGCCGCGGCCCGCGTCGAATCCTCCGGGTCCATGCGCTGATCTTCCCACTGGTTGATTTTGAGGCCGTATTCCCTCGCGCGCATCGGCATGAATTGCCACAAACCCCGCGCCCCGACGCGTGACATGGCTCGCGGCTGGTAGCCGCTCTCGCACAAGGGCAGGTATTTCAGGTCCTGCGGCACCCCTTCCTGCTTCAAGACCCTCTGGACCATTGGCATATAGCGGCCCGAGCGCGCCAGGCTGTGCTCGATGATCTGCCGGCCACGCGGCGTCTGGAAATAGTTCAGAAAGGTGAGAACCGGCTGGTTGACCGTCAGAGGCAGATCGTGGGGAATGTGAAGCAGCTCGGCGGTGGCCTTTTGGCTGACCTCGGGGTTGGAAGGCAAATTCGCCGCGGCAGCGATCTCTTCGAGCGGCGAGGCCGGCTCGGCGGCGGCTTCGGACGACTCGGATTGCTCCTGTCCACCGTTTGCGGCCGACCCGGCGCCAATCTCGCCGATCTTCAGCTGGTCGTCGTGCATCGTGTTTACGAGCCGGTCCATCAGCGGCTGGAGGCGGGGGTCGGCGGTGAAATTCAATCCGGATTCCAGCAGGCGGTTGACTGCCGCGTCGAAGTGCTCTTTCGCCTGCGGCAGATTGTCGGCTTGATACTCCTGTTCGCCCTGCTCGAAGTCCTGCTCGACCTGCTCGATCAGCACGTCGATCGCCGGCCGCGTGGCCGCGACCAGGCTGGGATAAACGTGGAGGCGCGCGATGGGCAGATGGCTGAGGCCCGTGGCCTGCGCGCGAGGCGCCAGAGTGACCGGCGGGCGAACCTGTGCATGCCGGGTCCTTGCCGCACACCCGGCCAGAGAGACGGCCAGACCCGCAATGACCAGGGCCGCCCACGGGAAGCGTTTTGTCAAAACACGAAGACCCAGGGAACCAGACCTCAAGCAGTCGTCAATCTAGGGTGTGCCGCAATCTGCGCCGCGTAAGCCATTCTAAGTTGGTACTGGTATACGGTCAACGATATCCGGGAGCGCGGTTGGTTTTTCCGGCCGGGTTCGGACCGGCGCCTCGCCTACGCCTCTTCCTCGACGGGCTGTCCTTCGCGGGCGGCCTTGGCGGCGGCGATGACCTTTTCGGCCGTTTCCGGCGGTACGAAATCGTAATGGGAAAAATCCATCGAAAAGCTGGCCCGGCCCTGCGTCATGGACGTGAGGTCGGTCGCGTAGGTCAGCATCTCGGACAACGGCACCTGCGCCTTGACCACGACATTCTGGCCGCGCGCTTCACTGCCGCTGATTCGGCCGCGGCGGGAACTGACGTCGCCCATGATCTCGCCCGAATACTGGTCCGGGGCGTAGATTTCGACGTTCATGACCGGCTCGAGCAGTGCCGGACGCGCCTGTCTCATCGCTTCCTTGAAGGCCAGCGCGCCGGCGAGCTTGAAGGCCAGTTCGGATGAATCCACGTCGTGATACTTGCCGTCGTAGAGCGTGACGCGGAAATCCACCACGGGAAAGCCCGCCAGGTAGCCGCGTTCGGCGGCGTCGTGAATGCCTTTTTCCACCGCCGGAATATAGTTTCTCGGGATCGCGCCGCCGAAAATGTCGTCCACGAATTCGAGCCCGGCGCCGCGCGCAAGCGGCTCCATCTTGATCCGGCACAAGCCGAACTGGCCGCGCCCGCCGGTCTGTTTCTTGTGCTTGCCCTCGGCGTCGGCCTTCCCGCGGATGGTCTCGCGGTAGGGGACCTTGGGCGGCTTCAGCGCTACGTCCACGTGGTAGTGGCTGCGCATCTTCGAAACGACCACTTCGATGTGCTGCTGGCCGGCCCCGGAGAGGAGGAATTCCTGCGTTTGGGGGTCCCGCGAGTATCGCAGCGATAGATCCTCTTCGAGCATCCGGTGGATGGCGGTGCCGATCTTGTCCTCGTCGGCGCGCGTCTTGGCCTCGACCGCGAAGGTGATGGAGGGCTCGGGCAGGCGCGCGGGCGGATAGAAAATCGGCGCGGCCTTGTCGCCCAGCGTATCGCCGGTGAGCGTTTCCTTGAGTTTGGTCACGGCCCCGATGTCGCCCGCGCGCAGCGCGGCGACCCCCGTCCCGGTCTTGCCCTGCATGATCTGAATGTGCTGCAGGCGTTCGGTCGTCTGGCGGTTGAAATTCGTCAGGGTGGCGTCGTTTTCGAGGTGCCCCGACATCACCTTGAAGTAGCTGATCCGTCCGGCGAAGGGATCGGCCAGCGTCTTGAAAACGAAAATGGCCAGCGGCTCTTCCTCCGCCAGGCGGCGCTTGACCGGCTGGCCTTTGCGGCCCGGCTCGCTGGACCCTTCGATGGTCCCACGGTCGCCCGGATGCGGGAATATCTCGATCAGGAAATTCAGAAGCGATTCGCTGCCGATGTTTCGCAGTCCGGAGGCGGCCAGCACGGGGAAAATGCGCTGGGCGAGCACCGCTTCCCGCAATCCCTTTTTCAGGTCATCGACGGGTAGCGTGCTCTTCTCGAAAAACTCCTCCATCAGGGCGTCGTCGCCCTCGGCGACCATTTCCACCAGCTTCTCGTGGGCTTGTCTGGCGGCGTCGGCCATATCGGCGGGTATTTCTTCCACCTTGGCCCGGCCGTTCCCATCGGGCTGATACAGATGAGCCTTCATCGTGATCAGGTCGATGACCCCGCGAAAGCTTTTCTCCGCGCCGATCGGCAACTGGGCCGGTACGGCTCCCCGGCCGAAAACCTCCTGAATCGAGGCGAAGGCGCGGTCGAAATCGGCCAGGTCGCGATCCATCCAGCTCACGACGAACGCGCGCGGCAGCCCGTATTCGGTGCAGTAATCCCAGACCTTCTCCGTCACCACCTGCGCGCCGGCGACCGACTCGACCAGGATCAGCGCGGCGTCGGCGGCGATCAGAGACGCCTTCGTGTCGTTGATGAACGTGCTGTAGCCCGGCGTATCGAGCAGATTGATCTTCGCCGCCTCCCCGCCGCCGGGCGCGGGCCATTCCAGATAGGCCAGGCCGGTCTGCACGCTGATTTTTCGCGCGACTTCCTCCTCGTCCCAGTCGGTGACGGCCGTGCCCTCGGCGGGCTTGCCCAGCCGGTCCGTCGCTCCGGCGGTGTAGAGCAACGCGGAGACCAGTTGCGTCTTTCCGGTGCCGCCATGGCCGGCAATGCCGACGTTGCGGATCGATTCCGTCTTGTAGGCTTTCATTGGCTACCTCGAGAGACCGGGGGTTCCGGTTTGCCGGGCCCAGCGGGGTTACGGCGTTGTCCGGCACGGTCGCCCCGAGGTATGGCAGGGTGCGGGGTCGTTCGTGCGGGCAAACGTCGCACGATTTCTTCCCTTCCGTGCCGCTGGAGACAGGGGCCACACGGTTTTGCCGTGTGGCGCGATGAGAGCCAAGCCGCCTAGAGGGGAAGGCTTCGCCCGAAGGAGTCGCATGCTAGCACAGGCACCCCGGCCCGGCAACCAGCAGCCCGAAAACAGAAATGCGGGATGAATTCCCGCGCGGTCTATGGCTTCGAGGTTTGCGAGGCGGCCAGCACGGCGCGAATCGCTTCCGCGACTTCCCGTTCGGTGGAGGGGTCGGGATATTTCTGCCGGGGCCAGAAAAAGCCGTGCATCCCGTCGCCCTTTCGCCGTGGAACGACGTGCACATACAGGTGGGGCACGCTCTGGCTGACCCGGTTATGGATGGCGACGAAGGTTCCCTCGGCCCCCATGGCCCTCTCGACCGCGTGGACGGCGATCGGGGACAGACGGGAAGTTTTCCGGCACTCCTGCCTGTCGGTCCTGAGAATAGACTGTCGGGCGTTGCCGCGCTGGGTTACGTGGTGCGGCAGGTTTGCGACTACGACGCGAGCGAGCCGAGCCATCCGCGTACTAGCAGAAAACGTCCCGTCTGTCCCCGGGTTCCCCGACCAACGACCCCGGCCGTCGCGCCGCTCTTCGGGAGCCCCTCCGGTCGCCCTTCGGGCTCCCTCCGGGGCTCCCGAAGCTGCTTCTCTCTCTTTGCTCATGGGCGTCTCCTCGTGATCTCTGACTCATTTTCATCACAATTCGGTGTCCAAGAAAATCCTGGGGCGCGGGATGCACAACACGGCTGTCTCCACTTGATTTGGCAAGTGTGCAATGTGGAACAGCTGCGGAAGTGCGAATCGCACTACGATGATCAAGTTTCGACGTCATAGTATGGGAGGCTCAAGCTGAACTGGGATCAAATCGAAGGCAAGTGGAAACAATCGATCGGCAAAGTAAAAGAAAAGTGGGGAAAGCTGACTGACGACGACTTGACTGCTATAAACGGCAAAAAGGAGCAGCTTATGGGCAAGATTCAGGAACGCTATGGAATTGCGAAGGACGCCGCGGAGAAGCAGGTCGATGAGTTTACGCGGTCCTACGGCTCAGGCGAGTCGGCAAGAGCAAGGGCTAAGTCGTCCTGAATGGACCCGCAACGTTCAAAAGGAGGAATGCGATGGCAAGCTACGGGAAGGCGGCTGGCAAAAGCGTGAAGAGTGCCATGCACCGAGAAAAGCGCGGGACACTTCGCTCGGGGAAAGGAGGTAAAGGAGGCAAAGTGACCAGCCGGAAACAAGCGATTGCCATAGGCCTGTCAGAGGCACGCAAAAAAGGTGCCAAGGTCCCGGAGAAACAGTCTTAGCACCATCTCACGCTGACCATTCAAAATCTGGTTTAAAGACAGTCTTATGAGGGGGATACGGAAATGAAAAAGAATTTATTGAGGAAACTATACATCGATGAACTTAAGGATCTCTATAGCGCCGAAAACCAATTAATTAAAGCACTGCCCAAGATGGCCAAGGCGACTGACTCGGACGAACTCCGCGCCGCGTTCGAAGAACATCTCAAACAGACACAGGAACATGCAAACCGTTTGGAGAAGGTCTTCAACGCTCTCCAGGAAAGTCCGAAGGGTAAGAAGTGTAAAGGCATGGAGGGAGTGATCCAAGAAGGCAGTGAATTAATCGAAGAAGATCTCGAACCGGCAGAATTGAATGCGGGCCTTATCGCGGCTGCGCAGCGCGTGGAACATTACGAAATTGCAGGGTACGGTTGCGTGCGCACGTATGCCAGTCTGCTTGGAGAAACTTCCGCAGTATCCCTGCTCGAAAAGACGCTTGCGGAAGAGAAGGCAGCGGACGAAAAGCTGACCAAAATCTCCGAACAAGTAAATGCGATAGCCGCCGAAGCAGAAGATAACAAACCTGAATCCTCGGGCCGGAAGACGAAGTCTGGCGAAAATGCGCGTGCAGCCCGAGCATAGACCAGGGAACTTCGGCAATTGTGGGTGACAAGTCACTCTCAACCTACGCGCATAACATCAAGATCATCACACAGGGCGGCAAAGTCACACTGAAGGGCCCCGTCCGTACGGGGCGATCGGGGAGCGATCGGGGACAGACGGGAAGTTTTCCGTCACTCCTGCCTGTCGGTCCTGGGAATAGACTGTCGGGCGTTGCCGCGCTGGGTTACGTGGTGCGGCAGGTTTGCGACTACGACGCGAGCGAGCCGAGCCATCACCGTAAACTAGCAGAAAACGTCCCGTCTGCCCCCGAGTCCCCCCGAGTCCCCCATCCGGAAGGTCAAAGCGGGAATCCCAGCTTAGGTTTTCGAGAGGGAAGATCGCTAGCTAGGTCCCGTGGCTCTTTTCCCGGTTCTCCTGCCAGCGAAGGGTCTGGCGGTTGCGAGGACGGTAATTTAGCGACTGAGTATGTTAAGGTGGAAGTTGTTGCTGTGGACTGGCGAGGTTGGGTGTACGT
>DATLRW010000197.1:0-65941 GCA_035534495.1 Candidatus Dormiibacterota bacterium
GCAGACCTGGTCGTAAGCACCCTCGAAGGGTTGGGCGCCGGCACGCTCGCCCCGCAGGCGCAGGATCACTCGCGCGCGACGCTGGCCCCGCTGCTCAAGAAAGAGCAGGGCCGCATCGAATGGAGCTGGCCGGCCCACAAGATCCACAACCGTATGCGCGGCTTCACGCCGTGGCCGGGGGCCTATACGAGCTTCCGCGGCAATCGCTGCCACATCTGGGGCCGTCCCGCGGAGAAAGCTGAAATGGGCGCCGATGCCGCTCCCGCCGAACCGGGTACGATACGGACGGCCGCCGGCGCGCTGTATGTGGCCTGTGGGGAGGGTACGTGGTTGCGTGTCGAGGCCGTACAGGCCGATGGTCGCAAACGGATCAGCGCGAAGGATTTCATCAGCGGGGCTCGCCTGGCTTCGGACGAGCATTTCGATGCCGCTTGACCGGTTTGCGCCGAGCGTCCCTTCAATGGCGCGCCCCTCCCCGATACGGATGATGATTCGGATGGCGCGCTCAATGGTGTTTTAATCAGCCCGATGCCCGTTTCTCCGTCCAGAGCGATTGCCTACGATGTTCTCTCGCGCGTTGAAGCCGAAAACGCTTACGCCGCCGATGCCCTCCATGCCTTGCTGGGGGGTGATGCGGCGCGGCCGCCCAGGCCCCTTGCCGCGCCGGTGGAACATTTGAAACGACAGGACGCCGCGCTGGCGACCGAACTGGTTTTCGGCGTCTTGCGCTGGCAGCGGCTCCTGGATGTACTGATCGAGCGCCAGGCGAAACGCCCTGCCGCTTCGCTCGACATGGCGGTTCGCCTGTGCCTGCGTCTGGGCGCCTACCAACTGCTCTTTCTCGATCGGATTCCCCCCTCGGCTGCCGTGAACGAGTCGGTCGAACTGGTCAAGCGGGCGCGCAAGGGTTCGGCGGCCTCGATTGTCAACGCGGTTTTGCGCCACATGCCTCGGGGACCTCTGCCGCCGGCGGAAATGGCGCGGCTTCTCCCCATCCGCATGCCCGAAGCGGAACGGATGGGCATTCTCCATTCCCATCCCACCTGGATGGTCGCCCGCTGGCTCGAACGGTTGGGAGAGGAGCGCACGAAATCCCTGCTCATCGCGAATAATCGTCCTCCCCTGGTTGCCTGTACCGTGCTCGACCCTGACCAGACGGAAAAAGTGGCGGCATCGTTGCGCGAGGACGGGCTGAGCGTCGAGCCGGGCAGGCTGCTCGGAAATTCTCTCGTCGTGCGCGGCGGCAATCCCATCGAGACCAGGGCATTTCGGGAAGGCCGGATCACGATCCAAGACGAAGCGTCGCAGGTTGTCGCCTTGCTCGCCGGCGTGCGGAAAGATCAGGCGGTGCTCGACCTCTGCGCCGCGCCGGGGAACAAAACGCTGGTTCTGGCGCGCGCCGCCGGGCCGCAGGCCAGGATCGTCGCCGCCGATCTTCACGGGCACCGTTTGCGGGCGCTGGGGGGGCAGCTGCGGCGCACAGGGACTCGAGGGGTGAAGCGGGTCGCGCTCGATGCGACATTTCCGCTGCCCTTTGCGTGCCGCTTCGACCGCGTTCTGGTCGACGCCCCTTGTTCCGGCACCGGCACGCTCGCCCGCAATCCGGAAATCCGCTGGCGCCTGCGGCCCGAAGATATTGCCGACCTGGCCGGCCGTCAGGCGCGCATTCTTCGCAACGCCCTGAGCGTGCTTTCGCCCGGCGGGCGGCTGGTCTATGCCACCTGTTCGGTCGAGCCGGAGGAAAACGAGGGCGTTGTGCGCACGGTCATCGGCGAGACGAGCGGAATCCGGCTGGCGCATTCGGCCGGCGTGCTGGCCCCGAGCCTGGCGCAGGGCGTTTCCGCCGAACGGCTCTTCGATCGAAACGGTTTTTTCCGCAGCTCGCCCGATTTTGCGACCGACGGATTCTTCGCCGCCGTATTCGAGCGGGATTGACGCCGCGCGCGGACGCCCCCTAAAACGTAACAAAGGCCCGCGAGAATGGCTTGAACCGCGTCGTGCGGCGATGGGCAATCGGTTTCCGAAGCCTGCTTGCCTGCGAACTGCCCGGTCGGTAGTCTGGTATGCTGTCGCGGGGCGGCATGAAAAGCGATGTCCATGGGACTGCGTGAAAAGTTCTGGCGGGTGGGTCGCTTTTTTCTGCTGCTTTTCGTGCTGGGCTCGGCGGCCTTCCTGAGTGCCATCACCGCCATGCGGCTTGCGATTGAAGGCCGTACCGTGCAGATGCCGGACATCGTCGGTCGCGCCTACCCGCAAGCGCAAATGGCCCTGCGCCACAATCATCTCTCCGTTATCGTCGCCGACCACGTCTACAGCGGCTTGCCCGTTGACAACGTCGTGCGCCAAAGCCCCCCGCCGGGAACGGAAGTGAAAGTGGGGCAGCAGGCGCAGGTCGTTCTCAGCCTGGGGCAACAGGAAGTGACCGTGCCCAATCTGACCGATCGCAGCCTGCCCGACGCGCGTTTGCAGTTGCTCAACGCCGGCCTGCAACTCGGCGAAGTTTCCTACATCTACTCCGCCGGCCAGCCGGATGGCCTGATCCTCCAGCAGGACCCTTTGCCGGGAGAGAATGGGCTTGCCAGTCCGCGAGTATCCGTGCTCGTTTCGCTCGGCCCCAGGCCGCCGGCATACGTGATGCCCGACTTGAAAGGGACCTCGGTCAGCCAGGCGCGGCAACTGTTGGAGGTGGCGAGCCTTCAGCCGCCGCAGATTCAACAGGTGGCGGGCGCCCCCATCGCGGGCGAGGTTGTGACGGGACAGAGCCCGCCCGTAGGCTCCCGGGTCGACCAGACGACGCCGATCACCATTCACCTCGGGGTCCCCGCGGCGGCCGGCCCGGGCGGCCTGACGCAAAAGCAGGAAGCGTACCCGCCGGAACTCTATGTTAGAATGCGCGGAAGGTTGCGATGACCCGTACGAAAAACCGCGTCGAGATTGCCCCATCGATTCTGGCGGCCAATTTTGCCTGCCTCGAGCGCGAAATTCAGGCGGCAGAATCGGGCGGAGCGCGTTCGATTCACGTGGACGTGATGGACGGGCACTTCGTGCCGAATCTGACGATCGGCGTGCCGGTTGTCGCTTCGATTCGGGCGATCACCACGTTGCCCATCGGCGTTCACCTGATGATCGACAACCCCGGCGACTTCATCGATCCGTTCGTTCGCGCCGGCGCGGACCGCCTCTACGTTCACCAGGAAGCCACCCCACACCTCGACCGCGTCCTGAACGCGATCCGGGATCGGGGCGTCGAAGCGGCTGTCGCTATCAACCCGGCCACGCCGTCCTCGTTGTTGTCCGAAGTGCTCGATTTGGCGAGCGTGATTCTGGTGATGACGGTCAACCCCGGGTTTGGCGGCCAGCGATTCATTCCGCGGTCGATCGGTAAAATCCGCGAGCTCACGGAGATTCGGGCGCGTTATAATGGGACTTTCCGAATTGCGGTGGACGGGGGAATCGGCCTGGAAAACGTCGACGAGGTTGTCCGCGCGGGAGCGGAAATTCTGGTTGCGGGGACATCGGTGTTTCACACCCCGGATGCCGGCGCCGCCGTGCGCCAATTGCTCGATCGGGCGCAAGAGGCCCTAACGCTCAAGGTATGAATTCCTCGACCAAGCGAAATCTTCCCCTGCTGGTTCTGGCGGTCTCACTCTCGCTCGGCACAAGCGGCTGCCTGTTCTTCGGCCGCAAGGCCAAGGCGCCCCTGGCGGGCGTGCGCGCCGCTCCGGACAAGGTCCTCTACGATCAGGCCATGGAGGACTTGAAGCACAACCACTTCATCGTCGGCCGGCTGGCGCTGCAAACCCTGATCAATACCTACCCCGACAGCGAATATCTGGCCAAGTCGAAGCTCGCCATTGCCAATTCCTACTATAAGCAGGGCGGCACCGACGGGCTGACGCAAGCGGCCGCGCAATACAAGGACTTCATCACTTTCTTCCCGTTTCTCCACGAGGCTGCTTTCGCCCAGTACCGCATCGCGATGTCCCATTTCCGAATGATGGAAAAGCCGGATCGTGATCCCACTCAGGCTCTCGACGCCGAGGCCGAGCTTCAGACGATGATCGAGACCTACCCCAAGAGCCGCTGGACCGGCCAGGCCAAGCAGCGCCTGCGCGAGGTGCAAGAGGTTCTGGCCGAGGGTGAATTTGAAGTCGCCAGCTTCTACAACCTCCGCAGGGCGTATGCGCCGGCTGCCGCGCGCCTGCTCGATCTCACGGCGCGCTACCCGCTCTTCAGCGAGGCTGACCAGGCGAACTTCATGCTCGGCAAGATTTACGAAAGAAGCGAGCACAACGAATTTGCCGCCCGTTTCTATTCCAGGATCGTCCGCGATTACCCGCTTTCGAGTCTGGTTCCGGACGCCAAGAAGCGCCTCGTTGCCCTGGGCTATCCCGTGCCGCAGCCCGATTCAAGCGCCCTGGCGCGAATGCGGGAAGAAGAGAAATATATTCACGAGCGCCCGGGAATCCTTCGCGAGGCCCTCGGCATGGTCCATAACGGCCCCGACGTTTCTCACTCCGCTCATTTCGGCGAGCCGAACATGACGCCCAATACCGCGGTCATCACGGCGCGGCAGGTGCTCGAACCTTCCATCGTGGCCATGGCCTCCACCGGGACGCTGGGAGGCGCCGGCACGATCTCGGCTTCGGTTGTTCCCTCGGGATCGGGCTCGAACGGGCCCGCGGCGAGCCCGTCGCCGAATATGTCCGGAACGAGCAGCGTGGCCGTCTCCGCCGATTCGCCGATCGCCGACAATTCAGGCGACAATTCAGGCAATGCGCCATCCGCGCAAGACCCGGGAAAGAACCCGCCGGCGAAGGTTAACCAGGCCAAAGCAAAGACCGGGAAAAAGGGCCACAGCACCGACGCAAAGAAGAAAAAAAAGAAGGGCTTGCTCCACAGGCTCGTTCCGTTTTAACCGCCGCCGCGCGTCGCGCCGGCCTTGACCGGCCATCTTTTCGATTTTTCCGCCGCCCGTTCCGCCCGGGCATTCCCCTCCAACTGCTATAGTTTTTGTTCGCTTCCATGCGCTATTTCGAACAAATCATTCGCCGGTACGAGCACAAGCGCTGGGCCGCCGAAAATAACCGCTCCGGCCGCCCGTTCGATTGGGGGATCGAGCATATCGGCGGGCCGGACGGCCACCCCGACCCTCGCGCGTTTCTGGATCGTTTTGCGGTGGAAACGACCCGGTCGAGCGACCTCTGGTTCGCTGCCGAACCGCCGGATGACGCCCGTCTGCGGGACGAAGCGGATGGAAAGGTTCTGACGTTCACGAGCGCCGTGCGCTCGCCCTGGGCCGAAAACAACCTCGTTTGGGCGCGTTATTTCCCCTCGCCGGGGGCGCGCGCGGCGGTTGTCGTGCTGCCGCAGTGGAACGCCGGCTGGGATGCCCACGCGGGCGTCTGCCGCTGGCTGAACCGGTTCGGCATGAGCGCGCTGAAGATGAGCCTGCCGTATCACGACCGGCGCGCCGTGGGCGGAATGTATCGCGATAATTTCCTGGTCGGCCCGAATATCGGCCTGACCCTGCAAGCGAACCGGCAGGCCGTCACCGACGTGCGCCGGTGCCTGCGCTGGCTCGAACGTCGGGGCTATGCCCGGCTGGGAGTGCTGGGGACCAGCATCGGCTCGGCCATCGCCTGCATCACCACCGCTCACGATCCTTCGATTCGCGCCGGCGCCTTCCTGCACGTCTCGACGAGTTTCGGCGAGGTCGTCAGCACGGGGATGACGACGATGCACGTCTGGGAGCCGATGCGCGCGCACGTTTCCCGCGACGAGATCCGCCACTTCTGGGCCCCGATCAGTCCCTATCCCTACGCCGGGCGGCTGGCGGGCAGCGGCCAGAAACTGCTGATGATCAGCGGGCGCTACGACCCGACGTTCTGGCCCGAATTTTCCGAGGGGATGTTCGGCAAAGTCCTGGAGAGCGGCGCCGATCTGGAAATTCTTCGCCTGCCGTGCGGCCACTATTCCCTGGACCGGCCGCCCTTCAGCTTCATCGCGGGCCTGCGTTTCGGCGCCTTCCTGCGCGACCGCCTGGTTCTCTAGACGCCGGGCGCGCAGGCGGGCGGCGGCTTATTTCGCCGGGTCGGCGGCGGGGAGGGACGTCAGCGGAAAATATTTCCGGTATTTCTCGGGGAGAGCCTTGGAATGGCCTTGCCCGTCGCAGATGACGTGCAGGGTTTCGCCCGTGGCGAGAAGCTCGCCGGTGGCCTCGCGCAGGATTTCATAGCCAAAGCGCAGCGTTCGCGTGCGGGATTCCACGAGCCAGGTGCGAATCAGGATGACGTCGTCGTAACGGGACGGTTTGAGGTAGCGGCAGCGGGCTTCGGCGACGACTGCCCAGCTGTCGTCAACCTTTTCCATCTCCTTGTAGGAAAATCCCATCTGGCGGAATGTCTCCACCCGGCCGATCTCGAACCAGACCAGGTAATTCGCGTAGTACACGACGCCCATCTGGTCCGTTTCCGCGTAGCGCACCCGCGCGGTGGTTTCATAGAATTCGTTCATATTTTTACCGTCCCGTCCATTTTGGTTTCCGCTTCTCGAGAAACGAGGAGATGCCCTCGCGAAAATCCTGCGTCATGCGCATCCGCGCGCTGGCCTGGACCGCCAGTTCCAGTTGCCGGTCGAGCTCCCCCTCCGCCGAGGCCAGCAGCAGCCGCTTGGTTTCGAGAATACTGGCCCCGCTGGCCGCGGCCAGGGTGGCAGCGAGCGCGCGGGCCTGTGCCATCAGTTCCTGCCGCGGCACCACTTCGGTCACCAGGCCCAGTCGCAGGGCCTCGCCGGCCTCCACCACGCGCCCGCTGAGCAGCAGATCGCGCGCCTTCTTCTCTCCGATCTGCCGCACCAGGTATATCAGAACCAGGGCGGGCATGAAGCCGACTCGCACCTCGGTATAGCCGAATTTGGCCGCCGGCACGGCCAGCGTGAAATCGCATAGCGTCGCAATCCCGCAGCCTCCCGCCATCGCGTGGCCATTCACCGCCGCGATGAGCGGTTTGGGGAAGCTGTATAGCCGGCGAAAGAAATTCGCGATGCGGCGGGCATCGGCGAGGTTCTGTTCGAACGACTGGGAATTGATCTCTTGCAGGTTTCCCAGGTCCATGCCGCCGCAGAACGCCGTGCCCGCCCCGGTGATGATGGCTGATCGTACCGGCGATGCTTCGACCTCGGATAGCGCCGCCAGGATATCTTCCACCATTGTCTCGGAGAGCGAGTTGCGCTTCTCCGGCCGGTTGAGCGTCAGCACGGCCGCCGTCTCATCCCAATCGAGCTGCAATGTCGAATATGGCATCATGGACTCCTTTTCTTCCCGCCGTGAGATGTGCCTTCGATGGCCCTGCGAAAGCCCTGCGATAAATCGATCAACCGTGGGCGTAGCGACGGCGCACCGCTTCGGTTGCTTCGATGGCCCGCACTAGGGCTGTTGGCGCAATTTGCGTCCACGCGCCATGCCGTTTGAGCGTGTTTACGACAATTTCCGTTGGAATATTACCCACCAGTTCGTCTCCCGCAAAGGGGCATCCTCCCAGCCCCGTCAGTGCCGAATCGAACCTTCGGCAGCCGGCCTGGTACGCCGCCAGCACTTTGGCAGCGGCCTCTTCGGGGCGGCTGTGGAGGTGAAGGCCGACCTCGATCCCGGCGGCCGAGCCCAGCACGGCACCGAGCAGGCGGCCGATCTCTTCGGGCCGCGCCACACCCACCGTGTCGGCCAGGGAAACGGCCTTCACGCCCGATTCCCGAAGGCGGCCGACCTCGGCCGCGACGGCTTCCGGACTCCACGGCTCGCCATACGGGTTTCCGAAGGCCATCGAAATATAGATGACCAGTTGGCGCCCGGCCAGCGCGCAGGCGCCGGCTAGACGCTCGACCAGGACCCGGGAATTTTTCACGGTTGTGTGCGCGTTCGATTCGAGAAATTTTCCGGAAGGAGAGTGCGGATAACCGACCGTTGTGACGCGGGGTGTCGCGAGCGCCCTTTCGAGGCCGGCTTCGTTCACGACGATCCCGATGATTTCCGTCTCCTTGAGCGCGGCTCCATCCGCGGCGAGTTGCTCCATTACCTGCTCGCTGTCGGCCATCTGGGGCACGTATTGCGGGGAAACGAAGCTGACCGCATCGATGTGAGTGAAGCCGCAGCCGATGAGTGTGCGCAGATAGCGGACTTTTTCGCCGGCCGGAACCATCCGTGGCAGCCCTTGCCAGGCGTCGCGAGGACATTCCACCAGTTTCACGGCATTCACGGGGTCAACCGCCGCGGGGCCCATCAGGTTTGCAACACGCCGGTCTTGAATTCGGGCATTTCCGGGTTCAGCGCCGCCGATTCCAGCGCCCATTCGAGCGCCTCGCGCGTTCGCGACGGATCGATAATCGCATCGACCCAAAGTCTGGCGGCGGCATATCGCGGGTCGGTCTGCTTCTCGTAGGTCGCGCGAGTCGATTCGTAGAGTTCCTCTTTTTCGCGGGGCCCCGGTATCTTTCCCTGGCGCTCGAGTTGCCGCACGCGAATTTCCACCAGGGTTTCGGCGGCCGATTCGCCGCTCATCACGGCGTAACGCGCCGTCGGCCACGCGAAGATGAACCGAGGGTCGTAGGCCTTGCCGCACATGGCGTAATGGCCCGCGCCGAAGCTTCCCCCGCAAATCACGGTGATTTTGGGGACCACGCTGTTGGCCACGGCGTTCACCATCTTCGCCCCGGCGCGAATGATCCCGTTCCATTCCGCCTCGCGGCCCACCATAAATCCGTTCACGTCTTGCAGAAACACCAGGGGAATCCGGTTCTGATTGCAGGCCATGATGAACCGCGCGGCCTTGTCCGCCGATTCGGGGTAAATCACCCCGCCGAACTCCATCCGCCTCTCCCCGCTCCCGGGAGTTTTGGCCTCGACATGCATTTTCTGATTGGCGACGATGCCTACCGCCCAGCCGCCGATCCGGGCGTAGCCGCACAGCACCGTCCCGCCGTATTCCGGCCGGTACTCTTCCCAATCGCTCGCGTCCACCAGGCGCGCGATCACCTCCCGCATGTCGTATGGCCTGGCCGGATCGGCGGAGAAAATGCCGGGAATCTCATCTTCAGGGTAGGCCGGGGATCGCGGCGCAGCCCGGTCGAAAGCGGGATCGGGCGGCCGGCCCATCTTCTCGACCAGGGCGCGGATGCGCGCGATGCACGCCTGGTCGTCTGGCTCGCGGAAATCCACCGTGCCGCTGATTTCGGCGTGCATGCGCGCGCCGCCCAGTTCCTCGGCGCTCACGCGTTGCCCGATCGCCGCCTGCACCAGCGCCGGCCCCGCCAGGAACAGCCCGCTGCCTTCGGTCATCAGGATGTGGTCGCACATGACCGGCAGGTAGGCGCCGCCGGCGACGCACATCCCCATGATCGCGGTGATCTGGGGAATACCCTTGGCGCTCATCACCGCGTTGTTCCGGAATACCCGCCCGAAATCGTCGGTATCGGGAAAAACGTCCTCCTGCAAGGGCAGGAAAATCCCCGCTGAATCGACCAGATAGATGGTCGGGATGCGGTTGTCGAGCGCGATATTCTGGGCGCGGATCACCTTTTTCGCCGTCATCGGGAAAAATGCTCCGGCTTTCACCGTCGCGTCACTCGCGACGATCATCATCAGGCGCCCCGCCACGCGGCCCATGCCGGTAATCGTTCCCGCGGCGGGCGCGCCGCCCCATTCCTCGTACATCTGGTAGGCGGCATAGAGGCCCAGCTCGAAAAATTCCGTTCCCGGATCGACGAGCCTGGCAATCCGTTCCCGCGCCGTCAGACGATTTTTTTTGTGCCGCGATTCGATGGCCTGCAGTCCGCCGCCGCGCTGGATTTCTTCCTCTTCCCGGCGCATCGACCGGGTCCGATCGAGCATCAGCCGGCGGTTCCGGTAGTACTCCTTCGACGTGTTGTCGATGCGGGATTCGATTCGCGCCACCGCGGCCATCCTCCGGAAGATTCCGGGCGAACAGTATACGCCCGCCTTTGGAACTGGATGTCTGCGGAATCGGCCGGGGCGGGGATTGCCTCGATCCCCATTGGGGAAACTCAGGGCGAGGATATCAACGCGGAAGAGCTACTTCTTTGTTGTTTCCGTTTGCCGGTTTTGGGCCAGCCGGCGAACGAAGTCGACAACCTGCTGCGTCGAGGTCCCCGGCAGGAACACGCCGGCAATTCCCAATTCCCGCAGGCCCGGAATATCCGAATCCGGAATAATTCCGCCGATGACGATCGGAACGTCGTCCATGCCCTTGGCGCGGAGCAGCCTGGCCAGTTCGGCGCAGAGCACGTTGTGCGCGCCGGAGAGAATCGAGAGGCCGATCACGTCGACGTCTTCCTGCGCCGCGGCGGAGGCGATCATCTCGGGCGTCTGCCGCAGCCCCGTGTAGATCACCTCCATCCCCGCGTCGCGCAGGGCCCGCGCAATCACCTTGGCTCCGCGGTCGTGGCCGTCGAGTCCCGGTTTGGCGATCAATACGCGAATTTTCTTCTCGGACATGGCCGATCGATCCGCCTTCGCGCCGCTGCGCTCCATGGCTCGCACGGCGTTTTCCTGCCGGTCAGAAAGCTTAGCACAGCGGGGTTTTCCGTCTACCGGCGAGCGGCTGAAAGCGGTCTAGCTGCGCGCGCCGCCATTCGCATCGAGCGTGTGGCGCAGATGGAGGAAGATCGACCGGTCGAACTCGTACGCGCCGGCTTTGGGGAGGTTCTGGGACAGCGCGTTTCCTTGCTGCCATGATTCGAGCGCTTCCTCCCGCCGATTCTCGATCCAAAAAATGGCGAAGCGCGCCAGCCAGTATTCCGTGCAGTCCCGGCGTGCGTTCTTGGCCTCCATGAGATCCCACCAGTGACGCGCGCGGGCGGCATCGGGATCGAGGAACACATAGGCGTACACGAAGTAGGCCAGCAGCTCGCCGGGCATGTCCGAAGCGGACTGCTCGAACACCGTTTCCGCCTGGGCCAAAGCCTCCAGCGCTTGCGGTATCTGGCCGCTGTCGAACAGGTACAAAAATAAATACATCCGCAACAAGAATGCCTGATGCCCGCTCGGGACGAAAGCGGCGGCGCGCCGCAGAACCCCGGCGTCAAAATCCCTCGCCCGCAGCGGGGTGACCAGGCTGGAGCCCACCATCAGGAAGGCCCGGTGCACGTCGTTCCAGGGGGCGTGGGTCAGCAGCTGGTAGATGTGGGCGCCATGGGAATAATCGGCTTCCGGAAGGATCGGCGCTAGATTGGTGGCAAAGGAGACCAGCGAGATCAGCGCGACCAGGCCCAGTCATTGCCAGGCCGGTTCCCACGGCCGGCCCTTGGCCGCGAACATCGCCCCCATCGCCGCCAGGCCCAAACACAAGTTCGCCGCCGGTCCGGCGGCGATCATGCACACCTCGCGCCAGGGCGAATCGGTCAGCCGGGTCGGCACCAGGCCGGCGCTGCCGCCCGTCAGGGAGAGAATATTCGCCGGTTGGAATTGGAACGTCCATTGGCCCTCCCGGATGTGCCAGCGAAATGGCCCGACGGTGAACGCGCGCAGGCGCATCCCCAGGGCGCGGCCGACGGCGGTGTGGCCCAGTTCGTGGACGGCGACCACGAAAAGATCGGCGGCGAACAGCTCGACCCAGAACCAAAGCCCAAGACTCGGTGGTAAACCGCGGGCTTCGCCCCACGGGCCCAGCCAGAAAAGTCCCGCAAGCACAGCCGCGATTCCGCCCAGTTGCACGGCGATATCGACCAACCCGCTGGTGCCGTCGCCGGGCCGGCGAGACGACCGGGGGGCTTGAGCGGCCACCTGCGGCAGCACATCGCAGCGCGAGAAGACCACCACCCCGGCAACCCCGGTAAAGAGGAGGAGCAACGCCGGTATGGCCAATGAAATGAAAACCCTGCCGCCGGCCGGAAACCGCCAAAAGAGCAGGAGAGGGATCAAGCCGAGCAGGATATTGAGGATGCTCGCGGCAATCGCCCAGGCGCTTGCGTGAGCGGCCGTCTTTCGCGTGGTCCACCAGGCTGTCGCGTAGACAACTGCCGCGACGGGAGGCAGCAGAGCGAGCCAGACAGTCATGGCCGCTTGCGGCCCGTGGAACGCCGCTGCCCCCAGGTGCAGAAAATAGGGGATATATCTCAGGTTGGCCAGAAACATCCAGCCGAAGACAAACGCCGCGGCCGCGAAACACCAGCTCAGGAACTTTGCGAGTTGAGACATAGCAAATAGATAAGGGGAGCAGACTAGCCCCGCCGGGGGCGAAGGTCAATTCCCCGCCGAAGTCGAATGCCGAAACGGCAACCCGGCGGCCTTGCGCTCGGGACAGTGCAGGGAACTCAGGTAATGGCGACTTCCTCGTAAGTGCCGAAGACCTCGCGCATGGCGTCGGAAATCTCGCCGAGCGTGGCGTACGCCTTCACCGCCTCGTAGATCGGTCCCATCAGGTTTTGCTCACCCTGTGCCGCCTGCCGCAGGTCCCGCAGCCGCCGGTCCACTTCCTCCTGCGACCGCTCGGCGCGCACTTGCCGCAGCCTCTCTTTTTGATGGTGGGCCACCGTCTCGTCGATTTTGAGGACTTCGATCGGCTTTTCTTCGCTGGCGTATTCGTTCACGCCGACGATGATCTTTTCCTTGCGGTCGACCGCGATCTGATAGCGGTAGGACGCTTCGGCGATCTCCCGCTGCGGGTAGCCGCGCTCGATGGCCGCGACCATTCCGCCCAGGGCGTCGATCTTCTCGATATATTCCCATGCGCCGCGTTCCACCTCGCCCGTGAGCGTCTCGAGGAAATAGGAACCGCCGAGCGGATCGACCGTGTTCGTCACGCCGCTCTCATGCGCCAGTATTTGCTGCGTGCGCAGCGCCAGCGTGGCGGCGAATTCGGTGGGCAGCGCCCAGGCTTCATCGAGAGAATTGGTGTGCAGCGATTGCGTTCCCCCGAGGGCCGCCGCCAGGGCCTGAATCGTCGTTCGCACCACGTTGTTGTAGGGTTGCTGCGCCGTGAGGGAACAGCCAGCCGTCTGCGTGTGGAAGCGGAGCGCCCACGAGCGCGGGTTCTTCGCTCCGTATCGCTCGCGCACCGCCCGGTGCCAGATGCGCCGCGCGGCGCGGAATTTGGCGATCTCCTCGAAGAAATCGTTGTGCGAGTTGAAGAAAAACGAGAGGCGCGGCGCGAAATCGTCCACCGCGAGGCCGCGCCGCAGCGCCCATTCCACGTATTCCATCGCGTCGCGCAAGGTGAAGGCAAGTTCCTGGATCGCCGTCGCGCCGGCCTCGCGAATGTGGTAGCCGGAGATCGAAATTACATTGAAGCGGGGCGTATGGCGCGTTCCGAATTCGATCGTGTCGGTGACCAGCCGCATGGACGGCGCCGGGGGATAGATGTACTCCTTCTGCGCGAGATACTCCTTGAGGATGTCGTTCTGGAGCGTTCCGGAAATCTTCGCCCAATCCGCGCCCTGCTTTTCCGCCACGGCCAGATACATCGCCCAGATCACCGCCGCCGGGGAATTGATCGTCATCGACGTGGACACGGCAGCGAGCGGAATCCGGTCGAATAGGGTTTCCATGTCCGCCAGGGAACTGATGGCCACGCCGCATTTGCCCACTTCGCCTTCGGCCAGCGGATGGTCGGCGTCGTATCCCATCAGGGTCGGCAGGTCGAACGCGACCGAGAGGCCCGTCTGTCCCTGGTCCAGCAGAAAGCGCAGGCGCTGGTTGGTGTTTTCAGGCGTGCCGAAGCCGGCGAATTGCCGCATCGTCCACAGACGCCCGCGATACATCGTCGAATGGATGCCGCGGGTAAACGGCGGCCGGCCCGGATAGCCGATTTCGCTCTCGAAATCGATGCCTGCCACATCGGCGGGGGTGTAGAGACGGGAGACCGGATGGCCGGAAACGGTGGTGAACTTTTCCGGCCGTTCCGGCGATTTTTCGAGAGCGGGATTCAGCAGTTGCGTTTCCCATTGGCGTTCCTGGGCCGAAGGCTCGCGAGTCCCTTTGGCGTCAATTCCCTCGCCGGTCCTCGGGCTTGCTCCCGCTTTGTTTTGTTCGATCATCGAACGCCGCGCCGGAATATCCGGGGTCGAAGCAGACCCGCCACAAACCCGGCTGTTTTGGGTATTTCGATCTTATGGCCAATAAAAGCCGCGCCGCAAGCGCGGCAGCCGGACAGGGAAATGAAAAAGGGCCGTACCGGATTCCGAAAAACCTCCTTCTCCGGTTTGCCGGGCCGTTCGCTGATCGGGTCGCTGAGCGGGTGGCCCTATTTCGGACTCGGCTCGTGCGCGTTTCCCGCGGGGCTGTTGACCGGAGTCCCGGGGATGAGCGGCGGTTGGACTACGTGTCCGGAAGCGGCGTCCGCAATCGAGATGTTGTGAATGTGAAGTGTGCGGCCGACCGCCTCGTTGAACGCCACGACCGCCTCGATCAAGCCGACCTTGGCCTGGATTTCGTTGCCCTGCGCGGTGGCCAGGTCGCGTTCCTGCAAGATGACGTTGTAGTCGGTCGAGGTGCCGTATTGGAACTTTTTCTGCTCCGCGTCGAGCGACTCCTGGGCCAGCTGCCTCGCTTTGACCGCTGCTTGCACGTTGGCCAGGCCCTGCTGGATGGCGATCTGGGCGTTACGAACCGACTCGGCAATGTTGTTCTTGAGAGACTGCAACGACAGCAGGGATTCGCGCTGTTGCAGCTGCGCCTGGGCGCTGGCGGCCTGCGCGGCGCGGTTCCGGAGGGGGAAGCTGAGGGTGAGCGCGGCCGAGTAGGTGGGGAAATTCTGGTTGATCAGCGTGTCCCAGGAATCCAGCAGGCCCGCCGGGAGGATCGTCGTCTGGCCCGTGACGATCTCTTTCGAATTGCCCGCCAAGCCCTCGGTGCTGTAATTGCCGGAAAGCGTCAGCGTCGGCAGAAGCGCGTTTCGCGTTCCCTTCACGGCGATGTTGGCGTTGTCCAGAGCCAATTCCTGCGCGAGCAGGTCCGGCCGGTCTTTCCACGCCTGCTCGACCGCGTCCCGGTACGGGATCATGTTGACCTGCGGCGGCGTATTGATGCTCGCCGTGGGAACCACCTGAACATTTTCGAGTCCAGCCGCCATCGGATTGCGCGTAATCAGATTGAGCAGCGCGGTCTGCTGCTGCAGTTCGTTCGTCTGGGCGACGATCAGGGCCTGCTGGCTGCTCGCCAATTGCGACTGCGCCGTGACTACATCGAGCTGGGCCAGCGTTCCGATCTGCAATTGCTTCTGGGTGTCTTGCAGATTTTTCTGGGCCCAGTCTACGGCGGTCTGCTGCACGGCGACATCGGCCCGCGCGTAGACCAGGTTCCAATAGGCGTCTTCCACGCTGGCGACCACCGCCATGACCTGGTTCTCCAGCGTGTATCGGGCGGCCTGGGAATCGTTCTGGGCTTCGAGGATGAACTGTGTATTCGGCAAAAACCCGAAGCCGTTCAAAAGCTGCTGTTGAAAACTGAAAGATAGCGTCGATTGCACATCGGGATTGAAGAAGACCGCCGGCGATGTCGACGACGCTCTCGTGTTATTGAATCCCAGCGAAAACAATGTCCCCGATTTAAACCCCTTCGTGAAGGCGAAATTGGCCTGCGCGTTGTGGGTGGTCAATCCGTTTCTGGTCAGTACGCCCGTGCCTGAAATGAAGGGGTTGTTGACCGGGATGGACGCCCGAGCCAAGCCCAGGGTCGCCGAAACGATGGGATCGAAGCTCAATCCCGGCGGGCCGGCGAGCGTCTTGAGGACGTTGGTATCGGCAATCCAGGCGATGTAGCGCTGGACCCCGATACTCAGATTGTTTTCGATCGCGAGTTGGATGGCGTCCTGCAGGCTCATTTGGAGTTGACCCTGGCGAATCAACTGGTCGAGCTTCGGCGAATTGACCATCACCGGCTCGGGCACCTGCTGCTGCTCGAAGGGCATGAGGGTCTTCGGGAACCAGGGGATGTCCTTCGCGTAATTGGGGCCGGCCGGGATGATCAGCGGCGCGCTTGGCGCCTCGGCGGCCGCCGGGGCCTGCTGCGGCTGCGGCGGGGACGCCTGCATCTGCATCGTCGGCGAGGAGTGGTTCTGAGCGGCCAGGCTTGCCGGCGTTGCCAGAGCGGCCAGCACGGACAGAATGACTGCCATCCTCGCAAACATGGCAAACATGGGCTTCTTGCTCATCAGCTTCTCCGCATCACATTTTAGTCCGGGCGAACTTGTATCACCTCTATTGAACGCGACTGGGGAGGCTTTTGTTACCGGAATTTGTCGGAATGTGGCCGCCCGGTAGCCTACATGCCCCCCTGCCCGTCCTGTTCTTTTTGGCCTTTTACGCGCGACGGGCCTGCGCCGTGGCCCCGAACAGGCCCGGAACGGGTCGCGCCGCCCGGCCCGCTCCCGGTTGCGGCCAAAAGCGTCCGGGCGCGGCGGGGGGCTTTCGTTGGCAGCTCATTCCGGGCATGTTAGGTCGATCCGTTTGACACCGGGCGGCTTGCTTCGTACATTCAAGCGGACAAGAGACCAACTATGAACCCTCAACAAATCCAACAGATGCTTGAACGCGTGGGCGCTGTTCGCCACGGTCATTTTGTGCTTTCTTCCGGCCGCCACAGCGCGACCTACGTCCAGTGCGCGCTGGTTCTTGCCCATCCCGAGCTGGCCGAAACCCTTGGCAAGGCCCTGGCCGAGCGATTCGCGGGCATCGAAATCGACGTTGTGATTTCGCTCGCTCTCGGCGGTCTGATCCTCGGGCACGAAGTCGCTCGCGCGCTCGGCGTGCGCGCCTTGTTCGTCGAACGGAACGCGGACGGGCAGATGGCTCTCCGCCGCCAGTTTCAGCTCCAGCCGGACGAACGCGTTCTGGTGATCGAGGACGTCTGGACGACCGGCAAATCGACCCGCGAGACGATCGAAGTCGTCGAAAAGCTGGGCGGCCAGGTCGCGGCGCTGGGCTCCCTCGTGGATCGCAGCGGCGGCCGGCTGGAATGGGAAGTGCCGGCGCATTCCCTCCTGGAAATCGGCATCCCCAATTACGAATCCGACGACTGTCCGCTCTGCCGCTCCGGCGACGTTGCCGTCCGGCCGGGCAGCCGCTTCGAGCAGGCCCCGAAGCCTGGCAGCGGGCCGGCGCAAGGGTTCCGTCCCGGCGAACCGCGGTCGTCGAGGCACCGATAGCGATACGCCGGTTTGCGGGCCTGTTTGCGCCGGGGTGGCCGCGTGAAAGCGGCTTTGGTATCCGGCCGGAGGGGACCCGCCGCCGGAAATCGCCGGCGCTCGCGCGAATCCAACGGACCGGCTATGCGCCGCGCTTTTTCCCCCGATGAGGAACATCAAGCTTACCCTCGGCTACGACGGCACGGAATTTAACGGCTGGCAAATCCAGCCCGGCCGCCGCACCATCCAGGGAACGCTCCTGGAGGTTGTCGAGCGCGTCACTGACTCTCGCACCATCGTTCACGGCGCCGGCCGCACCGACGCGGGAGTTCACGCTCTCGGCCAGGTGGCCAATTTCCACACCGCGTCCCGTTTGCCGCCCTCGGAATTCCGGCGTGCTTTCAACGCCCTTTTGCCTCCGGCGATCCGCGTCGTCGAAGCCGAGGAGGTCGAGCCGCGCTTCCACTCCCGTTGGGATGCGCTGGCGAAAACCTACCAATACCGGATTTTTCGGGGCCCGATACGCGGTCCTTTCCACCGTTTCTACACCTTTCATTACCCGTTCCCGCTCGATGCGGACGCGATTGCGCAAGCGGCCCGTCTGTTCGAGGGCGTTCACGATTTCAGCTCCTTCGCCGCCGCGGCGGGCACCGAAAGGGACGGCCGGGAAGCCAATCCCCTCCGCGAAATCTTTCGCTCGGAACTCGTTCGCTGTCCGTCCCCGTCCTTTTCATTTGCGCCGCCCGCCCGTCCCGGCCCGAGTGGCTGCGAGGACGAGATGATCTACATCGTGCGGGGAAAGTCGTTTCTCCGGCATATGGTCCGCAAACTGGTCGGCACCCTCCTCGAAGTCGGCCGCGGCCGTCTCTCGCTCGACGACGTGCGCGGGTTATTCGATGTGCGGGATCGCGCCCGCTCCGGCCCGACCGCGCCGCCACAGGGCCTTTGCCTGATTTCGGTTGAATATCCGGAGCCGTGGCGAATCGATGCCGGATGAAGACGGATCGCGAATCCGGTAGAATTGGCTTCAACGCCTGCCAGAGGAATCGCCGATGAAAGCCGGGCCCGCTCGCGTCGAATCGTTTCTCGAATCGCTCGATCCTGTTACAGGCGAGGTCATCGGCCGCTTCGAAATCACCACGCCGGGCGAAATTCCCCGGGTCCTCGAACACGCGCGCCGGGCCCAGCGCGATTGGGCTCAGGTTCCCCTGCGCGAACGGGCCGGCCGGTTCGCGCGTCTGGCCGGTGTGCTCCAGGCGCGCCGCCGCGAGATCGCCGAAATCGTTACGCGCGAAAACGGCAAACCGCTGGCCGAGGCGCTTTTCTCCGAGGTCCTTGTCTCTCTCGATTCGGTTCGCTGGCACGCCCACGACGCCTGGCGCGGGATCGATTCCGAGCGTGTGCGCCACCACAGCCCCATTTTCTGGGGCAAAACAGGCCGGTTGGAATACGAGCCGTATGGGGTTGTGGCCCTCATCTCGCCGTGGAACTATCCGCTCGCGATCCCGCTCACAACCGCCGCCGCCGCCGTTCTCGCCGGCAACGCGGTTGTCGTGAAGCCTTCCGAACTGGTGCCCTGGTGCGGCGCCTTGCTGGGCGAGCTGTTCGATCAGGCCGGACTTCCCACCGATCTGGTTCAAGTCATCCAAGGCCCGGCGGAGATTGGCCAAGCCCTGATCGAAGCCCGGCCCGACAAGGTCATTTTCACGGGCAGCGCGGCCACCGGACGCCGGGTAGCCGAATCCTGCGCCCGCCTCCTGATTCCCTCGGTTCTCGAGTTGGGCGGCAAGGACGCCATGATTGTTCTTTCCGACGCGGATTTCGACACGGCTTCGCGGGCGGCCGTTTGGGGAAGCTTCACCAATTGCGGCCAGGCGTGTCTTTCGGTCGAGCGGATCTATGTCGAACCGGGCGCGGCTCCCCGTTTTACCGAGCTGTGCGTCGAAAAAACGAAGCAGCTACGGCTCGGCCCCGGTCTCAAGCCCGAGACGGATATCGGGCCGATGATCCGGCTGCGGCAGATCGAGCATGTGCAAGGCCAGCTCAAAGACGCGGTGGCGCGCGGCGCCCGCATCCTCACCGGCGGTCGCCACCGGCCCGACCTCGGTCCGTTCTTTTTCGAGCCGACGGTCGTCGCCGGCGTCGATTCCTCGATGCGGCTGATGCAGGAGGAAACCTTCGGCCCCGTGCTTGCGATTCAAGCCGTATCGGACGCCGAGGAAGCCATCCGCCTCGCGAATGATTCCCCCTATGGCCTGGGGGCCAGCATCTGGACCGCCGACCTCGCGCGCGGCGCGGCCCTGGCCCGCCGCGTGCGTTGCGGATCGGCGATGGTCAACGACGTCATCAGTTGCTACGGCATCGCCGAAGCCCCTCACGGCGGCCTGGGGCTGAGCGGCTGGGGACGCACGCATTCTCGTTTGGGGCTGCGTGAAATGACGCGAACGAAATATATCGATGTGGACCGGTTTCCCGCGGGACCGAAACCCTGGTGGTTTCCCTACGGCACGGACATCCTCGATCTGGCCGATGCCGCTTTCGAAGCCCTCTTCGGCGCAAGCCCTGCCGCTCGCTGGCGCGGGATTCGCCAAGCCTGGGGCCGTTACCGGGCGCGCCGGCATTGAACGCGGCCCTTCATCGCCGCCGTCGGATGCTAATCTGTATGCGGCCGCGAAAGCGGCCCGAAAGTGGATCGGCCGCCCGGCTTGCATCGCGGCGCGGCAAGAGCGAAAGCGAATTCCAATGGCCTCTCCGGCACCCCAGACGATGCGTCCTGCCGATCTATCCCGCGTGCCGTGCGTTCATGCGGCGCTCGAATGGATCGCCGGCCACGCCGATTGGATCACCGACCGCCAGATCGATCTCATCGAAATTCCCGCCCCGCCGTTCGGCGAAGCGCTCCGCGCACGCGCCCTGCGCGACCTGCTCGAAAGCTCCGGCTGGACGCCGCGCATCGACCGTGAAGGCAACGTCGTCGCCGAGTTGCCGGCTGCCCGCGACGGCGACGGCGACGTAGTCCTCGTCTCCGCTCACCTGGATACCGCCATGGTTCCCACCGGTCCCGTGCAGGTTCGCCGCGAAGGCTCGCGGCTCCTGGCGCCCGGAATCACCGACAACGGAGCCGGGCTGGCCGCCCTGGTGGCTCTTGCCTCCGCATTTCGAGCGGCCTCGATCAGGACCGGGCTGGGGGTGGTCTTTGCCGGCAACGTCGGCGAGGAAGGGGAAGGGAACTTGCGGGGAATCCGGTCGCTGGTGGCGGATTATGGCCGGAGGTTGAAGTCGGTGATTGTCATCGATGGCGCTTCACCCGACCGGATTGCGACCGCGGCCATCGCCTCGCGCCGCATCGAGGTGGCCATCACGGGGCCGGGCGGCCATAGCTGGGCCGACGCCGGCGTGCCCAATCCCATCCACGCCCTGGGCCGGGCCATCTCCCGCATGGTCTCGGTTCCGCTATCGGCGGACCCGTTGTCCACGCTCAACGTCACCGTCGTCCAGGGCGGCACGGCCATCAATGCCATCCCCTCCCGTGCGTCAATCAAAATCGATCTTCGCTCGGAATCCGAGGCCGAACTCGATCGTCTGGAAACCGAAGTCCGCCGCGCCGTCGACCTGGGCGCTCTGGCCGAGCGCGAATCGGCGCGCCGCAGCGCCCCCGCCCTGGCCGTCGAATTCCACAGGCTCGGCGCGCGCCCGGCCGGCCGTCTTTCCGCCGATTCCCCATTGCTCGGGGCGATTCGCGAAGTCGATCGCCACCTCGGCATTCACGCCGAATGCCAGGCGGCTTCGACCGACGCCAACGTTCCTCTCTCGCTCGGCATCCCGGCGGTCTGCGTCGGGGGCGGCGGGACCGGGGGTCGCGCGCACAGCGCGGAGGAATGGTACGATCCCGCCGGCCGCCAAATTGGCGTCCAGCGCCTTCTCCTCACACTTCTGTTCATTTGTGGCGTCGGGTCTGGCGGCGGGGCCGGCGTCGATTCTTGATTCGCCGCTCTGTTTTCCGAACACGCAGCCGATGAGCCGCCGTCTCCAAGCCGATCTATCCCTGGCCTTCTGCTCGCTCCTCTGGGGCGCGACCTTCGTGCTGGTCAAGGACGCGCTTTCGAGCGCCTCGGTCTTTGTTTTTCTGTTCCTGCGCTTTCTGTTCGCCGCCCTCGCCCTGGTTTTCATCTATCGAGCGGCCCTGCGCGATCTCAATCGCAGGGCGCTGGCTGCGGGGAGCCTTCTCGGTTCGCTCATGTTCGCCGGCTTCGCGCTCCAGACCATCGGCATTCGCTTCACCACCCCCTCGAAAGCCGCCTTCATCACCGGCGCCTCCGTCGTGATGGTTCCGCTGCTCCACGCCTGGACCAGCCGCCGCAGGCCCGGCCCGTGGGTTTTGGCGGGAGCCCTGGCCGCGTTTATCGGCCTCTATTTCCTCACCGTTCCCGCTGCCGGACTGGGCGATCTGAACCGGGGAGATTTGTGGGTTCTGGCCTGTGCGGTCGTTTGGGCCTTTCACATTCTAGCGGTTGGCCACTACAGCCCGCGCCTTTCCGTCGGCGCGCTCACCTTCACCCAGGTGGCCGTCGCGGCCGTTCTGAGTGCCGTGTTCCTGCCGTTGCTCCGAGCGACGAATCTGGAGATCCCCCGCCTGGCCTGGAACCGCGAGCTGATTCTTGCCGTTGTCGTCACATCGCTCGGCGCAACCGCCGTTGCGTTCTCGCTGCAGGTCTGGGCGCAGAAATTCACCTCGCCGGCTCACGTCGCCATTCTCTTCAGTCTCGAACCCGT
This sequence comes from Candidatus Dormiibacterota bacterium, assembly GCA_035534495.1. Lineage (GTDB taxonomy): Bacteria > Acidobacteriota > Terriglobia > Acidiferrales > UBA7541 > JAKASX01. Next base: position 21,906 of record DATLRW010000197.1, read on the forward strand.
TTTCGCCGCGCTCACCTCGTTCGCTTTCTACGGCGAGCGATTCACCGCGCGCGCCCTGGCCGGGGCCGCGCTCGTGCTCGCCGGGATTCTTCTCTCGGAACTGAAGGGCCCGGCGCCCGCCGCGCCCGAATCCGCCGTTCCGGAAGCCCCGGCGCGAGCCGGTTGAGACGCAGCGGAGAAATACCACCTTTTTTGTGACTCTCTGGTTGCGGCTTTCCGGCGGAAGGCCGGTCTCGGGCGAAGTGCCGGGAAAGGGCTTGCGTTGCCGCAGCGGTCCAGGCTGATTTCGGCCCTGGCTTCGCACATACTTCCGGCGATGCTTTGGATATTGGTTTCGGGAAATCAGCGGCTACTACGCCGCGGGATGGCTGAAATCGACGGGGGAGTGCTGCTCGGTTTCCGGGTGGTGGGAACGCTCGTAAGCGGCGATTTCCTTCTCGCTTTCGAGCGTCAGCCCGATTTCGTCGAGGCCCTTGAGCAACGATTCCTTGCGGAAATCGTCGATCTCGAATCTCAATTCGAGCCCCATGTCGTCGCGAATCGTCTGAGCGGACAGATCGATGTGCAGGGTGTAGCCGGAATTGGCTTCGGCGCGACGGAACAGTTCATCGACCTGGGCTTCGGGCAGAACGATGACGAGGATGCCGTTGCTCGCGCAATTGCTGAAGAAAATATCGCCGAAGCTCGGGCCGATCAGCGCGCGAAATCCGTATTCGCCAACGGCCCAGACGGCGTGCTCCCGGCTCGATCCGCAACCGAAATTCTGGCGCGTCAGCATAATCGACGCGCCCTGGTAACGCGGCTGGTTCAGGATGAAATCCGGGTTGGGCTTTTCGCCGGGCAGGTAGCGCCAGTCGTAAAAGAGAACGCGCCCGTAGCCATCGCGCGTCACCAGCTTCAGAAACTGCTTGGGAACCATCTGATCGGTATCGACGTTGACGCGGTCGAGCGGGAGAACCAGGCCGCTATGTGTTTGGAAGGCTCGCATCGTTTTTATTCCAGGGTTATTCCAGGTCGACGCCGTTTTCCCGGACGTCTACGAAATGGCCGGCGATCGCCGTCGCCGCCGCTGTGATCGGGCTCACCAGGTGCGTGCGTCCGCCCTTGCCTTGGCGCCCCTCGAAATTCCGGTTCGACGTGCTGGCGCTGCGCATGCCCGCCGGGAGCACGTCCTCGTTCATCCCGATGCACATGGAACAGCCCGAATCGCGCCACTCGAATCCCGCGGCGGTGAAAATCCTGTCGAGCCCTTCCTTTTCCGCCTGCGCCTTGATCTGCCGCGATCCCGGCACGATGAGCGCCGCTTTCACGTTCGAGGCGATGCGCTTGCCGGCCACGACGCGGCTGGCGGCGCGCAGGTCCTCGATGCGCGAATTCGTGCAGGAACCGATAAAAATGTAATCCACCGGAACGTCTTCAATGGCCTGGCCCGGCCGGAGCGCCATGTATTCGAGCGCGCGGCGGGCGGCCTGCTGCTGCAGCGGATCGGCGAAGGAATCGGGCGACGGCACGCGTTCGGTGACGCCGGCGACCATGCCGGGGTTGGTGCCCCAGGTAACCTGCGGAACCAGTTTCGTCGCGTCGATTTCCTGCGTCTTGCTGAAAACGGACCCGGGGTCGGTCGAGAGCGTCTTCCAGTAGTCGACCGCCGCTTGAAAATCTTTCCCGCGCGGCGCGAAGGGCCGGCCGTCGAGATAGGCGAAGGTGGTTTCGTCGGGCGCGACCATTCCGGCGCGCGCGCCGGCTTCGATCGACATGTTGCAAACCGTCATGCGCCCTTCCATCGACAACCCGGCAATCGCCTCGCCCGCGTATTCGATCACGTGGCCCACGCCGGCCGCGATTCCGATCCTGCCGATGATCGCCAGCACGATGTCCTTGGCCGTTACCCCGCGCGGGCGTTTTCCGCTCACGCGCACGAGCATGGGAGAGGAGCGGTATTCGCGCAGGCATTGTGTCGCGAGCACGTGCTCGACGCCGCTGGTGCCGATCCCGAAGGCCAGCGCGCCGAAGGCGCCGTGCGTCGATGTGTGGCTGTCGCCGCACACGATGGTCAGGCCCGGCTGCGTGAGCCCCAGCTCCGGTCCGATGATGTGCACGATGCCCTGGTTGGCGCTGTTCATGTCGATCAGCGGCACGTTGAATTCCCGGCAATTGCGGGCCAGCGCTTCGAATTGGCCGCGCGCGTCGGCGTCCAGAATCGGCAGCTCGCGGTGCTTGGTGGGCACGGAATGATCCATGACCGCGAAGGTCAGATCGGGCCGTCGCACCGAGCGCCCCGCGGCCTTCAGGCCGGCAAAGGCGGGCGGCGTGGTGACCTCGTGAACCAGGTGCCGGTCGATGTAGATCAGCGAAGGGCGTCCCGGCGCCTCGGTGACGACGTGTGAGTCCCAGATTTTTTCGTAGAGAGTGCGGGCAGCCATATCGTTATCGTTTCCCGTGTGAATTCTATCAAACCGGCCGCGGAAAGGGAAAGGCGGCCACGGGCCGTCCCCCGCTTTCCGGGCCGGTTTCTGCTGTGGAACGGGCGCGTTCTTGGCCGGAGCGGCGTTAACGCCTGGTGATATAATCATACAGTTCGCGACCGGTGACGGGGAACCGGAGCTCAGGCGTGGTGCCAGGGAACGCTTGTTTCGAAGGCATCGGATCGCGACGGGAGCCGTAAATGAGCGTCGTTTTACGCGACCTCGCGGACTGGGCCCGCCGTCGGAAGATTTTTGCCGCTCTTCTCGTTGCCCTCACGCTAGGATTGGGAATCCTGATCGGAAGCGTTGTTTCCGGCCGTGTGGCCGCCAACCGGCCATCGTCGGGGGCGGATGTGAGCCTGTTGCCGGTGCCGAGTCCAATCCGGCTGTCGGACACTTTTTCCGAGATCGTGGCCCGCGTGGAGCCGGCCGTCGTCAACATTTCCACCACGCAACTCATCCAGCCGTCCAAGGGTGCCGGGCAGGACCCCGGCTCCGGCCCGGACGATCCCCTTGGTGGTTTCTTCGGCCGATTCTTCAATAATCCCGCCCAGCCTCGGGCGGAGCGCAGCCTGGGTTCGGGCGTGATCCTCGACTCGAGGGGCTATATCCTCACGAATGAGCACGTGATCGACGGCGCAACGAAAATCGAGGTTACCCTCAACGGCGACCCCAATCGCTATTCCGGCCGCCTGGTTGGCCAGGACAGCGAAACCGATCTGGCCGTTATCAAGATCAAGGCCGGACGCGAGCTTCCCGTCGTGCACATGGGAAATTCTGACGGCGTCGAAGTCGGCGAATGGGTACTGGCCTTCGGCAGTCCCTTCACGCTCCAAGGCACCGTAACCGCGGGCATCGTGAGTGCCAAGGATCGCAACGGCGTGGGCCAGCAGCTGCAGCACTTCATCCAGACCGACGCCGCGATCAATCCGGGTAACTCCGGCGGGCCGCTGGTCGATATGGCCGGCGATGTGATCGGCATCAACACGGCGATTTTCACCGGCGGGCAGAGTTTCGAAGGGGTTGGTTTCGCCCTTCCGTCGGATACCGCGATCGCCGTCTACAACCAGTTGGTTTCGCACGGACACGTTGTTCGCGGCTCGATCGGCGTCACCTTTCAGGATCAGACGAGCGAGAATCCCCTCGCCCTGAAAGAACTCGGCGCCCCGTACGGCATCATCCTCGAAAGCATCAAGCCCGGCAGCCCCGCGGCGAAAGCGGGTCTCGAGCCGGGTGACGTGATCGTCTCGCTGAACGGCGACCCGGTCCGCACGGGCAACGATCTGGTGAATCCGATCATGCGGACTCCGATCGGCCAGTCGGTGGAAATCGGCTATATCCGCAACGGGAAAAAGTATCGGGTCCCCGTCGTTGTCGCCGACCGGGACAAGCTTTTTCCGCAGCTCGCCGGGAACCCCGAGGCCAACCCGAATTCCGCGCCCCTGCCCGTTTCCAATACGCTGGGCCTCACCGTGGACGGGCTCACCCCGGACCTTGCCGCGCGCCTGGGGTTCAGCAAGAATCTGCGCGGCGTTATCGTGCGCGCTGTCGAGCCGATCAGCTTCGCCGACGACGCCGGTTTTCATCCGGGGGATTTAATTGTGGCGATCAATCGCACTCCGGTGTACACTGTCCAGGATTTTCAGAGGGCGTTGTCGAAAATTCAGCCGGGTGAGGACCTATTGTTCAAAGTCGTACGGCGACAGGCGGACAATCAGAACCTCATCGTATTTCTGGCGGGCGTGATGCCCGGGGGAAGGTGATACGGTTGCGACGAATCGAGCGAGCGATCGTGCCCCTGATACTGGCCGCGTTCGCCATCGCGGCGCCATGCATTTTGCACGCCGCAACCGTTCGCCGCGTGAAGCGCAAAGCGGCCCACAAAGCCCGCCTGCATTCGGTTCCTCGCCACCATGTCGCCTACGTTCGGACCCGGCGTAAGATTACCCATGCCGTTCCCTCGCACCGCGCCAAGCGCAAGTATTACCGGCCTCGCTACCACAAGTACCGGCGGACTCCCCGGCGCGTTTCCCGGTTCCGCACTCAGGTCCGGCCCAGTTCCAATCGCATCGACCAGATCCAGCAGGCGCTGGCTCGCGCCGGTTTCTATCAGGGCGACCCGTCCGGCCAGTGGGATTCCAGCACCATCGGCGCCATGAGGGACTTTCAGGTGGCGCACGGCCTAAATCCCACGGGCAAAATCGACGCGACGACCCTGCAACAACTCGGCCTCGGCTCCGATGTCGCCGGCCTGGCTCCGCCGCGGCCGCTCATTGCGGACAACAGCTCCGGCTCGAGCGAATAGCCGCCAGCGAACTTCGCTGCCGAAATCCGTTTCCCACGCGCTCGTTTTTGCCCCCGCAGCAACACGATCTCCTGATCCGCCGCGCCGGCTTGAAACGCGCCCGGCTTGACGGAAGCCCCGTTTGACTGACGTTTGCTAGGAGGCTGCTTGGCTCCCACGACTGCTCCGAACATCTATCGAAATTTCATCGACGGCGAATGGGTCGATTCGAGAGGCGGCCGGACCCTCGAGAATCGCAATCCGGCCCGCCACGACGACGTCATCGGCCGCTTTCCCGCCTCCGATCATCGGGACGTGGACGCCGCCGTCGAAGCCGCCATCCGGGCCTTTCCCTCCTGGCGTTTGACGCCGGCTCCCAAGCGCGCCGAAATCCTCTTTCGCGCCGCCGAATGGATGGTCGCGCGCAAAGAAGATCTTTCCCGCGAGATGACGCGCGAGATGGGCAAGATCCTGGTCGAAACCCGCGGCGACGTCCAGGAAGCCATCGATATGACCTACTACATGGCCGGCGAGGGCCGCCGCCAGTTCGGCCAGACGACGCCGTCCGAGCTCCAAAACAAATTCGCCATGAGCATCCGCGAGCCGATTGGCCCGTGCGGCCTCGTCACGCCGTGGAATTTTCCCATGGCGATTCCGTCGTGGAAGATCATGCCGGCCCTCATCCTGGGCAACACGGTCGTGCTCAAGCCCGGCGAGGACACCCCGTTTTCCTCCTGCCGTCTGGTCGAAATTTTAGGCGAGGCCGGTTTGCCGCCGGGCGTCGTGAACCTGGTGACGGGCCTGGGCGAAGAGGCCGGCGAGCCGCTGGTTCGTCACCCGGGCGTCAGGCTCGTCAGCTTTACCGGCTCGACGGAAACCGGGCGCAAGATCAACCAGATCTGCGCGGCCGATCTCAAACATTGCCACCTGGAGATGGGCGGCAAGAACATCATCATCGTCATGGACGACGCCAATCTGGATCTCGCGATCGACGGCGCCGTCTGGGGCGGCTTCGGAACGACCGGCCAGCGCTGCACGGCCGCCAGCCGCATTGCGGTCCACAAGAAGGTGTACCGCGAATTCCTGGACCGACTCGTCCGGCGCGCCGCCGCGTTGCGCGTCGGCGACGGTCTCGACCCATCAATCGAAATGGGCCCGCTGATCAACCGCCAGCAGCTCGAAACGGTCACGCGCTATGTGGCGATCGGCCGAGAGGAGGGCGCGCGCCTGGCGACCGGCGGCCATCGCCTGGAAGGCGGCGCGTGGGAAAAGGGCTGGTTTTTCGAGCCGACCGTTTTCGCCGATTGCGATCCGAAAATGCGGATCAGCCAGGAGGAGATCTTCGGGCCGGTGGTTTCGGTCATTCCCGTGGACGATTACGAGGAGGCGGTTCGCGTCGCCAACGGCGTCGCCTACGGCCTTTCGGCGGCCATCTACACGCGCGACGTCAATCGCGCCTTTCGCGCCATGCGCGAACTCGAAACGGGCATCGTTTACGTCAACGCGCCCACTATCGGCGCGGAGACCCATCTGCCGTTCGGCGGGATCAAGCAGACCGGCAACGGCCACCGCGAAGCGGCCGTTGCGGCGCTCGACTTTTACTCGGAATGGAAGTCGCTCTACATCGACTATTCCGACCGCCTGCAGCGCGCCCAGATCGATACGGGGGAATTTGGCGATACCGGCGACTAGCGGTTCTTTCGAGGACAGAGGTAAAAGCCCGGAGAGATTCCTCCCGAAGTTTTCGGTTCAGCCGGTTCTCTTGATCGGCGGTAAATCTACCGCATCCTTTTTCTCCGCCGTCCGCCGCTGGTAGAGGAAGGAAACCAGCAGCAGGAGAATCCCCAGAACCAGGAACGACAGGATGCGATAGAAACGTTCGAGCGACGAGAGGTCGTGCAGGAACACTTTTCCGACCGTCAGCGCGAAGAGCGCCAGCGCTTCCCACCGCAGCAGCGCCGATTTCCGGGCGATGCCCAGGACGATCAGGCCCGTTGCAAACAGCGTCCACAGCACGGACAAGCCCATCTGCTGCGCCGCGCGATGCTCCATTCCCGCCAGGGCCAGGCGCCCGAACAGGTCCCATACTTCGAGCGAAAGCGCCAGCAGGGAATACCCGCTCACCGCGACCAGCAAAACCCCTCGGATGTTCTTTTCTCGCGGCTGCATGCCGCCGGCGGAACGGCTCAGGGCCGCCGCCATCGAAAAACAGCCCACGCAGGCGGCAAACGTCCCCATCCGGGCGTTCCACAAAAACAGGTGCACCGGGATTTCGAGCGCGACCAGCCGGATGGCCACCACGCCCAGCACGAGCAACCCGGCCGCGCGCTCGCGCCACGACCCGGCTCGCGCCCCGGCCCATACCAACACCGCCCCTTCGACCGCCCATGCAATCGTGAGCCACTGGTGGTCCAGGCGCGCTGGCAGGGCCAGGGTTGCCGATAGCAGGGCCAGAGTTGTCATCAATCGCCGCAGCGTCAGCGACCCCTCCGGCAGCGCGCGGCGCTCGGCCATGTGGGCCGCTGCCAGCAGCAGAAACGCGGCCGTCAGCAGCCAGCGGTGATCGGGGCGCAGCAGAACCCATAGCGCGATGAGGAAGCAGCAGAGGTTCGCCGTCACCACGGCCAGTTCCGCCCCCGCCATGCGGCCCCTGCGCCGCCCGTGGAGCGTCGGCAGGGCGGCGAATATCAGAAAAAACAGGGCGGCGAAGGCCAGCGTTGTCCACAGCTGCTGCCCGGAGTAGAAAGCGGCGTACCACGCCCAGAAATAGAGCTCGATCAAGAAGAATGTCAGGAGGGGAAGCCACGGCCAGCGCCGCACGCGCTCGACGCCGATCATTCCGGCCGCCAGCACGGCGTTGTAGCTGAACAGGACGAATTCGTGCGCTCGTCCCGTGCTCAGCAGAATCGGGGAAAGAAACCCACCGGCGAGCGCCACGACGATCAGCCGCTGCGAATCGCGCCGGATGGCGATGGCCGCCGTCACGGCGGTAATTACGGCCATTGCCGCCAGGGCCGTTCCGGCGGTGAAGAGCCGGTAGTAATGCCATCCGCCCCAGATCGAGAGGTAGAGCACCGAAGAGCCCAGCCCGGCGATTGCTTCGGAAAAATACCGGTATCCCCGGCGCATCAGCGGGTGACTCCAGAGCAGCACCAAAGTTCCGGCGACCAGGCCCACTTCGACGCGCCCGCGCGGGCCCACCCAATGGCTGTCGAAGGCGTACTTGATGAAAAAGGCTACCGCGAACAGGATGGCGGCGATCCCAAAGTAGATCAGCCATCGTTCCGCGAGCACCGATTCCAGATCGAAGCCGCCCGGCGGGGCCGTTTTCGGTAAGGGAAGAATGACCGTTCGGCGCGGCGCGGGTTCAGAAGGAATGGGAGCCGGAACCGCCTTCTCCGGCGCGGCTTGCCCTTCGAGCGCCGCCAGACGTCTCTCGATTGCGTCGAGCCGCTCCTGGAGGGTTCTCGGGTTTTGCAGTGGCGTGCGAGTGGCGCCCTGGCCAGAGCCAGAGCCGGGGCCGGGTGTCCGGGATTCCAGCCGGCGGATGCGCGCCGACGCGTATATCGCCAGCGCCGGTAGGGCCACCAGCAGGGCAAGGAAGAGCGCGATGAGCAGAGTTGCGTCGATGGGTCCCTCGACCGCGCCTCGCATCCGAGGCCGGTATCGAAATTTCGCCTTCCCGCTCTGCTTCGGCCGGCGAGCCGGAGTATACACCCGGGCGTCTCCCCAAGCACCGGCGGTCCGCTTCCCCCCTGCGCCGAATTGACATCTTAGGTAAAATACAAAAAAGGAATGGAACTGACTGCCGGAGAATGTCGATCCGGCGCGGCGGTGTGGAAACGCGATGAACCAGGAAACACTTTCGGAAAGGCACGAGAAAGTTCTGGCCGAAGTTGTCCGCGCCTATATCGAGAGCGGACAGCCGGTATCCTCGCGCGCCATCGTTCGCCGGCACGCCGAGCACCTGAGCCCGGCGACCATTCGCAACGTGATGGCCGACCTCGAGGATTCCGGCTACCTGTGCCACCCGCATACGTCGGCGGGCCGCCTGCCCACCGCCGCCGGCTACCGCTATTTCATCGACCGCTTCGCGGCCCTGGCGCAGGTGAGTCAAGACGACGAGCTATGGATTCGCCGCGAGATGGATTCGGCCACTTCCTTCGATCAGGCCTTCGAGCGCGCCGGCCACATTCTCGCCAAGGTGTCTCACGGGCTCGGCTGGATTCTGTGTCCGCCGCTTTCGCGCTCCTCGATCAAGCACATCCGCTTTCTTCTCATGCCCGACGGCCGCGTCCTCGTCGTACTGATTTCCGAAGGCGGCCGCGCCCGCGACAAGATCATTCGCACCGAATGCGCCTTTACCCAGGCGGAGCTGGACCGCATCGCCGGCGACCTGAATCGTCATTATCCCGGCTGGACGATCGAGGCCATCCGCGTCGATCTGACCCGGCGTCTGGCTCGCGACCAGGATTCCTACGGCCATCTGGCCGCGCGCGCGATTCTGCTCTGCGATCCGAATCTGCTCGAGGAGGATGTCGCCCGCCAACTGTACCTGGAGGGCGCCGCCGAGATTGTCGCCGCGCCGGAATTTGCCGACCCCGGGCGCCTGAGCGATTTGATGGCCGCAATCGAGGAGAAACGCCGGCTGGTCGATCTTCTCTCCAGTTGCATCGAAACGCCCGAGCCCGTCTCGGTTCGCATCGGGCTGAGCGAAATGGCCGTCGCCGGCTCCAGTCTGGTGCTGATCAGCGCACCGTTCGGCGACCCCAATCGCGCCCCGGGCACGTTGGGCATTCTCGGGCCCCTGCGCATGGATTACGAGCGGGCGATCACCGCCGCCGCCTTTCTTGCCAAGCACGTCAGTTCAACCCTGAGCGGAGTGAGCACGCCTTGAGCCGTCCAAGCGACCGTCACCATCCAACCGAATCCGCCGAGTCCGAGACGGGAAGCAAGAGCCCGGCCGAGGCCGCCGCCCCCGATTCCACCGTCCTGGAAGAGGCGGATCTGCGGCAGGAAGCCGACAAAATCGGCCGCCTCGAAGCCGAGCTGAAGGATTTGCGCCAAACGCTGGTCCTTCGCCAGGCGGACTTCGAGAATTACCGCAAGCGCGTGGAACGCGAGCGCCGCGAGGAGCGGGAACGGGCTCTCGGGCACCTGGCCGAATCGCTGCTACCGGTGCTGGATAATTTCGAACGCGCCCTGGCCTCTCACCAGGACCCGGCCTACGAGGATTATCTCCGCGGGTTTTCCATGATTCATCGCCAGCTGGCCGACCTGCTCGCCCAGAGCGGGGTTGTGCGCATGCCGGACCCCACCGGTCAGCCTTTCGACCCGCGCGTGCACCATGCCCTCGAGAGCGTCGAAACCAGCGACTATCCCGAAGACACGGTCATCGGGGAGGTGCAGGCCGGCTACAAGTTCCGCGACCGCGTCCTGCGACCCGCACAGGTCCGCGTGGCCGCCGCGCCGCCCGAGGTCAACTGAATTTCCGATGCCCGAACAGGTGAAACGCGATTATTACGAAGTGCTGAGCGTTGCCCGCACCGCCAGCCCCGAGGAGATCAAGAGCGCTTACCGCAAGGCCGCTCTCCGCTGGCACCCGGATCGCAACCCCGGCGATAAGAAACAGGCCGAGGAGCGCTTTCGCGAATGCTCCGAAGCCTACAGCGTTCTGAGCGACGGGCAGAAGCGTTCCGTCTACGACCGCTTCGGCCACGCCGGTCTGGCCGACCGCCCGGTCATGGGCCCCGATTTCAGCCAGACGATTTTCGAGGAATTCCAGGACATTTTCGGCCTGGGCGACCTGTTTGGGTTCGAGGAGCTGTTCGGCGGCGGACCGCGCCGCTCGGGTCGTACGCGCGCCGCGCGCGGGGCCGACCTGCGCTATGACCTGACGCTGAGCTTCGAGCAGGCCGCGGCCGGGGTCCACACGAAGATCAAGCTTCCGCGGCAGGAAACCTGCTCGGCCTGTCGCGGCACCGGAGCCAAGCCCGGCGCCGGCATGGTCGCCTGCCAGTCGTGTCACGGGCGCGGCCAAATGCGCTATCAGCAGGGTCCGCTGGTCATCTCGCGCACCTGCCCCGCCTGCCGTGGAAACGGCAAGGTGATCCGCGATATATGCGGCTCATGCCAGGGCCGCGGGCGCGTCGAGCGCGACCGCACGATTGAAGTCCGCATCCCCGCCGGCGTCGATGCCGGCACCCGGCTCCGCATTTCCGGCGAAGGCGAAGCCGGCGCAAACGGCGGTCCGACCGGCGATCTCTACATCTACGTTCAGGTGCAGGAACACCCGTTTTTCGAGCGCCGCGGCTCCGATCTCTATTGCACGGTTCCGCTCAGCGTGCCGCAGGCGGTCCTGGGAACCGAAGTCATGATTCCCACGCTCAACGACGAGGAACACCTCAAGATTCCCGAGGGTTCTCAATCCGGCCAGATTTTCCGGCTGAAGGGAAAAGGCTTGTCCGACCCGCGCGAGGGCGGCCGGGGCGACCTGTACGTGAGCGTTCAGGTGGTCATGCCGTCGAAGCTGACTCGCGAGCAACGCAAGCTGTTCGAACAGCTCGCCGAAAGCCTACACATCGAAAACCGGCCCGCCAGCCGGAATTCGGGCCTGTTCGAGCGCATCAAGGAAATCTTCAGCTAGCCGCGCCCGCTTTCCACTCCGCGCTGCCTTCTATCTGCCAGACCCTTGCCTCGCCAGGCCCTCTGCCCGATAGCCATGCGCGGATAGTCTATGCCACCGATTTCTCCGCGATGGCCAGCCGTACGCACAGGGCCACGCCCTCGGCGGCCTGGGCGACTTCGGCCAGATCGGGGAACGTCGGCGCGATGCGAATCGTGCGGTCCTCGGGGTCCTTCCCGATGGGATGCGTGGCGCCGGCCGGTGTGAGTTCGACGCCCGCTTCCTTGGCGAGCGCCACGACGCGGCGGGCGCAGCCCTTGGGCACGTCGAGGCTGATGAAATAGCCGCCCTTGGGTTGCGTCCAACGAACGTCGGGAACGCCGGCCAGTTTCTCGGCGAATATGTCCAGAACCTTCTGGAACTTGGGCGCGATCAGCGCCCGGTGCTTGTCCATCAAACTCAAAATCCCTTCCTTGTCCTTCAGGAAACGGACGTGGCGCAGCTGATTCAGCTTGTCCGGACCGATCGTGCGCGGCGTCATTTTGGCCAGAAGCCACTTCACGTTGTCCTTCGAGCCGGCGAACATGGCCAGTCCCGCCCCGGCCATCGTGACCTTGGAAGTGGAGCCGAAAATGAACGCGCGGTTCGGGTTTCCGTGCCGCTCGCACAGTTCCAGGATTTTGGCGATCTCGATTCGCTCGCTCGTCAGGTGATGGACGGCGTAGGCGTCGTCCCAAAAGAGCCGGAAGTCGGGCGCGGCGGTTTTCATGGCTGCCAGGCGCTCGATCGTCGGGCCGGAGTAGATCGTGCCGGTGGGGTTGCTGTATTTGGGCATGCACCACATGCCCTTGATGGATGCGTCCTTGGCCGCCAGGCGCTCCACCTCGTCCATGTCGGGGCCGTCTTCCCGTATGGCGACCGGGATCATCCGGATGCCGTAATCCTCGCAGATTCGAAAATGGCGGTCGTAGCCGGGAACGGGGCAGAGAAACGCAACCTCGGGCTGCTTCGACCATGGCGCCGGGCTGTCGCAAGTCCCCTTGAGCAGCGAATAGACCACCGTGTCGTGCATCAGCGCCAGGCTGGAATTGTTGGCGACAACCATCTGCTCGGGCGGCGCGCCCAAAATCTCAGAAAAGAGGCGGCGCGCTTCGGCGATCCCTTGCAGGACGCCGTAGTTGCGGCAATCGGTCGAGCCTTCGGCCGTGTAATCGCCCGGGCCGGGAAGCGCGAGCAATGCGGCGCTCAAATCCAGCTGCGCCGGCGACGGCTTGCCGCGCGTCAGATTGAGTTTCAGGCCCTTCGCCCGAAATGCCTCGTAGTCCTGCTGAACCTGCTGTTTGGCCGTGCCGGTCTGTGCGGTCTCTGTCATTTCCATGGTTCCTTCGCGGGATTTTTCGGGAGAACCGAAAAGCGCGTTATGCGCGCCCGCTCCCGTACAACTATTATCATGAATTCCACCCTTTTGGCTTTTGCCCGGGCTGGATCGCGACGCAATCTTTGCTATGGTATCGGTTCATGAGAACTGAAAAGCGGTGCCCGCGCGGGACGGGCCGTGCGTAAAGGGACCCGACCGCTTCTGTGGCGATGGCGGAAGAACGTGGTGTGGAGTAACGAGCGATCCCCCGAGCTGCTCCACAGTAAACTGCGCACAGGGGCAACCTATTCGCCGTGGCTTTCCGACCAGGAATTTTTGAAAGCCTATGACGCCGTGAAGGACTTTACTCGCGTCGATATCTACCGTTGCTACGAGCTGTGGAGTTTGGCCAAACAGGCGGCTGCCGTTCCCGGTTCGATCCTGGAAGTAGGCGTGTGGCGCGGGGGAACGGGCTGCCTGCTCGCCCTGGCTGCTCCCGCCAAACTGGTCTATCTGGCCGATACGTTCAAGGGCGTCGTCAAGGCGGGCGCGCAAGACACGAGGTACGTAGGCGGCGAACACGCCGACACGTCCGAGCAGGTCGCCTGGGAACTGCTGGAGAGGACCGGCGCGGCGAACGCGCGGCTGCTGCGGGGAATTTTTCCTGAGGAAACCGCCGCCTGGGTCAGCGGGCCGATCTCCCTTCTACACGTTGACGTCGACGTCTACCAATCGGGAAAGGACGTCGTCGAGTGGGTCCTGCCGCATTTGCCGGTGGGGGCGGCGATTGTTTTCGACGATTACGGATTCCTGGGCTGCGAAGGGATTACGCGCCTGGTTCACGAAATGCGCGGGTCCTTAAAGGATTTCACCTTCATTCATAACCTGAACGGCCACGGAATTTTTATCCGAACGTCGAAGCCGTGAGCAGGCTCTCTTCGCCGGGTGAATCCATTCCCCACCCGGCCCGGCCGCGTGCGTGGCGAAGTAGCCCCGTGAGCTATGCTTAGCGTTTAACGGGATATCCCCGGGAGGTTGCTATGAAATTCGGCGCAAGGATCGCCGCCTGGCTCGCCTGTTCCGCTCTTCTTTTCTCTTCCCATGCGCTTGCGCAAGGGAGGCTGCTGGTCGCGCCCGTTCGTCCGGTGACGAATACCTATTTCGGCATAAAAATCACCGATCCCTACCGTTACATGGAGGATTTGAAGAGTCCCGAAGTCCGGCGCTGGATGAAAGCGCAGGCCGACTACACGACAGCCGCTCTCGGCCGCATCCCCGGCCGCAAGGCGCTGCTGGCCGATATCGTGAAATACGACAATTCCGAACCGGCGCTCGTGCACACCGTCACGCGGATGGAGGGGCCGCGCTATTTTTATTTGAAGGCCCTCGCCGGCCAGAACATCGCCAACCTCTATATGCGCCAGGGACTGGGCGGCCGGGAGAAGCTGCTGGTCGATACCCGTCTCTACAACGGGCCGCGCGGAGAGCCCGCCGCCATCAATTACTACGTTCCTTCGCCCGACGGCCGCTACGTCGCCTACGGGATCTCCCTCGGCGGATCGGAGAATGCCACGATCCGCGTGCTCGACATCCAAACGGGCAAAAATCTTCCCGTGCGGATCGATCGCGCCCGTTTTGGAGGCGTGTCCTGGCTGCCGGATAGCAGCGGTTTCCTCTACAACCGCATGCAGAAACTGGGGCCCGGCGTTTCCTCCTCGCAAACCGAGCTGAAAAGCAAGGTGTACCTCCATATCCTCGGCGAGCCGCTCGGAAAAGACGTGGCCGTGTTCGGATACGGCCTTTCCCCCGATGTTTCCGTGTTGCCCATCGACATGCCATATGTCACGGTCCAGCCGGGAACCGATTACGCCCTCGGGGTCCTCTACCACGGCGTGCAGAACGAAGTCACCATGTACGACGCGCCCCTCTCGGCCATCGGCAAGCCCGATATTCCCTGGAAAAAAATCTGCGACACCGGCGCCGACGTCACCGATTTTGCCCTCCATGGCAACGACGTCTTCCTGCTCACGCACAAGGACGCCCCGCGTTTCCAGCTGATCGAAACGAGCTTGGCCCATCCCGACCTGGCCGATGCCAGGCTCATCGTGCCGGAGGGTCCCGGGGTTCTGAGTTCTCCCGTGGCCTCATCGGATGCCGTCTACCTGCAGGATCTCGCCGGCGGCGTCTACAGCATTCTCCGCATACCCTACGGCGGCTCGGTTTCCCGGCTGCCGCTCCCGTTCCAGGGCTATGCGGTCCTGTATCCTTCCGATCCCCGGCTCCCGGGAGCCTTGATCTTCATGACCTCCTGGGTAAAGGGCCGGCGAGTTCTCGAATACGACCCTGCCACGAACAAAGTCGACCTGACCGGCCTGCAGCCCTCGGGCCCCTACGACAATCTGTCCGATCTCACCTCCGAGGAATTGGAAGCGCCCAGCTGGGATGGCACGCTGGTGCCGCTATCGGTGGTTTACAGGAAGGGACTGCGGCGGGACGGCTCGAATCCCACGATCATCGAGGCGTACGGCGCATACGGAATCACGATCGATCCCACGTTCAACCCCATGCGCCTGGCGGCTCTCGATCGCGGCGCCATTTTCGCCGTTTGCCACGTGCGTGGCGGAGGGGAATACGGCAACGCCTGGTATAAGGCCGGCTACAAGCTCACCAAGCCGAACACGTGGCGCGACCTGATCGGCTGCGCCAAATACCTGATCGCTCACAAATATACTTCCGCTTCGAAATTGGGCATTATCGGCGCATCGGCCGGAGGGATCACCATCGGCCGCGCCATCACCGAGCGTCCCGATCTCTTCGCCGCCGCCATGATCGAAGTCGGGCTCACAAACCCGGTGCGCGCGCAGGATTCCGCCAACGGCCTCGTCAACGTCCCCGAATTCGGCAGCGTGGATACGCAAGCCGGTTTCGAGGATCTCTACGCCATGGATGCCTATCTGCACGTGCGCAACGGCGTGCCGTATCCCGCCGTGATGCTCACGACGGGCATGAACGATCCTCGCGTAGCGCCGTGGATGCCGGCGAAAATGGCGGCCCGCCTCCAGGCCGCCACGTCCAGCGGCAAGCCGGTCCTGCTTCGCGTGAATTACCAGGGTGGGCACGGGTTCGGCGCGACGCGCAAACAGGAGGAGGACTTGTACGCCGATTTTCTCTCTTTCTTCTTCTGGCAATTCGGCATGCCGCGCTTTCAGCCGAACCATCCCTGACGCCCCCTGACACCGGTGGCCGCGGGTCCGATTCGCGATGCGCGCTTGCCAAATCTCGAACGCGTCGCGTACGGTCGTTTGAGGAGCCGTTATGCGACGCCGATTTCTGGTCGATTCATTTGACGCCGGTCGCGCCTGCCTGCGCGGCAAGGACGCCCGCCATCTCGGGCGCGTCCTGCGCGCGCGCCCCGGCCAGCTCTACGAGCTGAGCGACGGCCAGGCGGTCTGGCTCGCGAAAGTGACGGCGGTGGACCGGGAGTCGGTGGACTTCACCCTGGTCGAGCCGGTCGAATCGGCCTCGCTAACGGTCGATGTCACGCTCCTGCTTTCCGTCATCCGCTTCGCGCACTTCGAATGGGCCCTCGAAAAGGCGGCCGAGATGGGCGCCGGCGCCATTCAACCGGTGGCTGCCTCCCGCACCGACTGGGCCCTTCTCGAAGCGGCTCCCAAGCGCCATGCGCGCTGGGAGAAAATCGCCCACGAAGCGGCCCGGCAATCCCGCCGGATCGCGCCTCCCCGCGTGCTGCCGCTGCTTTCCCCCGCCGAGGTGTTTCGCCAAAGCACGGCCGAAAAGAAACTGCTCCTTTCCGAGCGTCCCGACGCGCCCTGTTTCGAGCGTTTTCGGCCCTTGACGCCCCCCTCTTCCGTCGTTCTGGCTTTCGGCCCCGAGGGCGGCTGGACGGAGGAGGAATACGCGCTGGCCCTCCAGGCCGGCTTTGCGGAGGCCTCGCTCGGCCCGCTGATCCTGCGGACCGAGACAGCCGTCGTTGCGGCGCTGGCCATCGTGCTCTGCGCGTGGCCCGGCGCATGATTCGAATTGCCCGGGGCGGCTCGGGTGCCCTACGATACGCGGGTTCTTTTTTCTCGAAGGGAAGGCGAATGAAGCGAACCGTTATCCTGCTGGGGATTTTCCTCGCCGTCTGGTTTGCCGCGCCGCCGGTACGCGCTCAGAATCGTCCGCTGCAAACCCCCGACGCCGATATCGTTCCGACGGGCATCCTCCGCGTGCAAGGCGGCTTCGATTTCCTCCAAAATATGGATTACCCGCTATCGGGCCTCTCGGGCGATCTCACATCGTACGGCGTGCTGAACATGCGCATGGGCGTGGGGCGGCGGGTCGAAGTGCAGCTCCAGGGCACGGTGCAGAACTTTCTCCAGGTGAACGGCCAGGTCCCCGCGCCGGTTACCCCGGTCCTGACCGGAGCCAATTCCACCCATGACGTGGGCGATTTCAGCCTTTGGACGAAACTGCTCCTGCGCCGCGAGCATCGCGCGCCGGCCGTGGCTTTTCGCTTCGGATTCCTAATGCCCAACACAAATCAGGCGCGCGGCCTCGGCAACAACGCCACCAACGTCTACGCCAGCCTGATTCTCCAGAAGCACATCGGGCGTCTCAAGGCGTTTGGCGACTCGGGCATCGGCATCCTGCAGTCCCCCAACGCCAAGTTCTCGCAAAACGACGAGCTTCTCTACGGCGGCGCGCTCGTCTACCCGCTGACCAGCCGCGTCAGCGTCATGGGGGAAGTCTCCGGACGCTACTCCTCGCGCAAGCTCACGCCGGCGCTGTACGGCACCGAGAGCCGCGGGGAGGGAAGAATGGGCCTGGTGGTTTCCGGCGGGGGATTCGAGTGGGACGTGGCGGCGATCGCCGGCGTCTATCCGAACGACCCTTCGACAGGCTTTACGTTCGGCGTTAGCCGCGATCTGCGCCTGTTCGGCCGCCAGCGCCCTTAGCCGGGAAGCGGCTCCGGCACAAGGCCCCGTCAGGCCGTCACGTGTACCGCAGCCAGCGCAACAGCTCCAGAAACGAGGGCCGTTTGCCGTACATCAGCACGCCGACGCGGTAGATTTTCGCCGACGCGTACACCATGACCACCGTCGTCACCGCCAGGATCCCGACCGATAGCAGCATCTGCCAGAGCGGCGGCGGCTCGAGCGCCACGCGCATCACCATCAGAATCGGCGAGAAAAACGGGACCATCGTCAACGCGACGGACAGAGTCGAATCCGGATTGCGGACCACCACCGGGAACATGATGAAGGATGCGACCAGCAGCATCGTGACCGGGAACTGTGCCTGGCTCGCCGCCTGCTCGTTCGATACGGCCGCGCCCAGCGCGGCGAAAAGCGACGAGTAGAGGAAATACCCGCCCAAAAAATAGACGACGAACCAAAGCCACAAGGTCATGGGTAGCTGCAGATGAAAGCTCGCCGTGCCTCCGGTGAGCATTCGCAGCATCATCTCTCCGTATCCGAGCAGCAGCGCTCCCGATCCCGCCCAGATCAGAAATTGCGTCAAACCGACCGCTCCCACTCCCAGGATCTTTCCGGCCATCAGCGGGAACGGCCGGACCGATGACAGCAATATCTCCATGATGCGCGTCGATTTTTCCTCCATGATCGAGCGCATCGTCGTGACGCCATAGAGCAGCAGGCTCATATACAGAATGCCCGCCAGCAGGATCGAGGCCTGAAACGTCTGTCCCCGCTCCTTCCGCTCTCTCCGTTGTTTCACCTGCACCACGCTCACGCCCACGCGGCGAAGCAACGTGTCGAGATCGGAAACGGGAACGTTCCGCTCGGCCAGACGCTGTCCGATCGCCGCCTGCGTCAGGGCGTTGGCGAGCGCCGACCCGAGCGCGTAATCCCCGGAATTGCGCGTATAGAACCGGGCTGCTTCCTCGGTGCCCGGCGCGGGGGAGATCAGGAGATAGCCGTCCAGACTGCCGGCGAGAACTTTTTGCTTCAACCGGCTCTCGGTCACCTGCGGATGGGCGGGCCGCTCGATCGTCGAGACGACATCGAATTGCGGGCTGCCGTTCGGCAATTCCGGGATGGCGAGCCGCTGCGCGGCCAGGACGCCGATGCCGCCCGTTTCGTCGACGACCGCGATGCGCAGCGTTTGCCCGGCGCGCCGGCTCGCAAAATAGGCCGGGACCGCGAACACAACGACCATCAGCGTCGGCAGGCCGATCGTGCTGAGGACGAAAGTCCTCGTCCGGACGCGGACCGTGTATTCCCGCCGAATGATCAGCCACAATTTACGCACGGGCCTTGGTCACCGACTCCACGAAAATATCCGCCAGCGGCGGCTCCATCAGCTCGAAGCGCGCCAGGGCGACGCCGCGCTCGACGGCGGCCTTCAAAATCTCCTGCGGATCGATCTCCGGACGCAGCTTGGCTTCGACGACCGAGCCAAACCGGTTGATGTCCGTCGCGAATCGTTCGAGGCCCAATCCGTCCACGTTGCCGATGTATTCGATCCGGACCATGTTTCGCCCGAACGCCTTTTTGATTTCCCGCAGCTCGCCGGCCAGCACCTTGCGCCCGTGATTGATCAGGCAGATCGAGTCGCACATCATCTCCACCTGTTCCATCCGGTGCGTCGAGAGGATGATCGTCGTGCCCCGCTTTCGCAGGTCGAGCATGATGTTCTTCACCAGGGCCACGTTCACGGGATCGAATCCGCTGAACGGCTCGTCCAGGATGAGCAGGGGCGGCTCATGCAGCACCGCCGCGATGAACTGCACCTTCTGCTGCATCCCCTTGGACAGTTCGTCGATTCTCCGCTCCATCCAATCGGACATTTCCAGCCGTTCGAGCCATTGCCGCGTCCGACGGTCCGCTTCGGCTTCCCGCAGCCCCTTGAGCTCGCTCAGAAACATCAGGACCTGCCGCACCCGCATTCGCGGATAGAGGCCGCGCTCCTCGGGCAGATACCCGATCCGGTCCTGGGTGGCGTGGCTGAGCGGTTGTCCGAGAATCTCGATGTCGCCGCTGTCGGGGATGATCATCCGGAGCAGCATTCGCAGGGTGGTGGTTTTGCCGGCCCCGTTCGGGCCCAGCAGGCCGAAAAATGCGTTTTCGCGAATGGACAAGCTGAGACCGGAAACGGCCGTCAGCCCGTCGAACTGCTTTGTCACACCCCGTAGAGTGACCGCATCCATCGCTGGCAGACCCCGCTTCGCCGGACCCGGGCGCCTTATGCCCGTTGCTCAAATGAAATCAGGGGTTTATATCACAGCATCATGCCCCCGGAAACCGCTGAGCGCAAACCTGTTTTCGCAATCGCCTGCCCTGGAAGTACAGGACTTCCAGGACCGGATGCCAAGCGCTTTCCGCCGCCAGGCCCCGCTTCGCTCCGCCGGAACCGGCCGGCCGGTGCCCGTTTCTGTAGGCCGCCCGGCGCCGGACCTGTTATAGAATGAGAGGACGCCCGGAGGAAATGGAAGAGAACTCTCCAACTGCTTCTCCTGAAAAAGCGCGGCCTCCCGATTGGGGTTGGTGGCCGCGCGAGATTCGCACGTGGCTCCGCGATCTCGCGGTCGCGCTGGCCCTGGCGATGTTCATCGTCGTGTTTCTCTACCAGCCGGTAAAAGTCGAAGGGACCAGCATGGCGCCGACGATCTCCGACCAGGAACGGATCTTCATCAACAAGTTCGTCTATCATTTTGAGCCGATTCATCGTGGCGATGTCGTGGTCTTCTGGTATCCTTTGGACCCGTCGAAATCTTTTATCAAGCGAGTGGTCGGTTTGCCGGGCGAAACGGTGACGATTCGAAGCGGTCATGTGTACGTCGACGGAAGGGAAATTCGCGAACCCTACGTCCTGCCGCGCTATCTGGACGACGCCAGCTACCCGCCGGTTTACGTGCCGGCCGGCGAGTATTATGTAATGGGCGATCACCGTGACAGTTCGAACGATTCACGGGTCTTTGGTCCGGTGCCGCGGCGCTATATTTACGGCAAGGCCGTTTTCGCCTATTGGCCGGTCGACCGCTTCGGTTCGATCGGCGAAGTCTCCGCTAAAACGGTAAAATGATTTTTCCGGGAGGACTCCCTGAACCTGCTGCAGGACAACCGCGCTACCCTGGCGCTCGAAGACGGGCGCGTCTTTAACGGCCGGGCGGCTGGCGCTCGAACGCGCCGCGGCGGCGAAGTCGTTTTCAATACCAGTCTTACCGGCTATCAAGAGGTCTTCAGCGATCCCAGCTATGCCGGCCAGGTCGTCTGCCTGACCTATCCGCACATCGGCAACGTCGGGGCCAATTTCGATGACGAAGAAGCCTCGCGTCCCCACATCGAATCCCTGGTCGTCCGCGAATTTTCGCATCTCGCCTCCAGTTGGCGCTCGGCGGAAACCGCGCAGCAATATCTCGAACGGTGGAACGTTCCGGTCATCTGGGACGTCGATACCCGCGCCCTGGTGCGTCACATCCGCCGCGTCGGCGCCCTGCGCGGCATCGTCGCAACCGACGGCACCCCGCCCGACCGGCTGGTCGAAGAAGCCCGCGCATTGCCGTCCATGGCGGGGCTGGAACTGGCCAGCGGCGTGAGCTGCCGGAGTCCCTACGGGTGGAGCGAGCCTTCGATCGAACTCTCGCGCGCGGCCCCTGCCGCGGACGGGGAGGGGCAGCGCCGTTTTCGCGTGGTGGCCTACGATTTCGGCATCAAGCGCAATATTCTCCGATTGCTGGTCGATTCCGGCTGCGATGTCACCGTCGTTCCGGCCGCGACCCCGGCCGAGGATACTCTCGCGCTTCGCCCGGACGGTGTATTCCTCTCGAACGGGCCGGGCGATCCCGAGCCGGTCACCTACGCCGTGGAGGCCATCCGCAAACTGGCGGGGCGTGTTCCGATCTTCGGCATCTGCCTGGGCCACCAGCTTTGCGGCCTGGCCCTGGGCGGCCGCACCTTCAAGCTGAAATTTGGCCACCACGGCTCGAACCATCCGGTGAAGGACCTGGGAACGGGAAAGGTGGAAATCACGGCGCAAAATCACGGTTTCGCCGTCGATCCCCATTCGCTGCCCTCGAGCGAGGTCGAAGTCACCCACGTGAATTTGAACGACGGAACGAACGAGGGGATGCGGCACCGCTCCTTGCCGCTCTTCAGCGTGCAGTATCACCCCGAAGCGTCGCCCGGTCCGCACGATGCCCGCTACCTGTTCGGTCGCTTTATCGAAATGATGCGCGCGGGGCGACCGTGAGCGGGCGGAAGGCCAAATTGGGATGCAGCGAGGAATATTGAGGATAAATGCCGAAACGGACTGACATACGGAAAATCCTGATCATCGGTTCCGGGCCGATCGTGATTGGCCAGGCCTGCGAATTCGACTACTCGGGAACGCAGGCCTGCAAGGCGCTGCGCGCCGAAGGCTATACGGTCGTTCTAGTGAATTCCAATCCGGCAACGATCATGACCGACCCGGAAATCGCCGACCGGACCTACATCGAGCCGCTGACCCCTTCCTCATTGGAAAAAATCGTCGCGGCCGAGCGCCCCGACGCCGTGCTGCCCACGGTCGGGGGGCAGACGGGACTGAACGCCGCGGTGCAGCTCGCCGAGAGCGGCGTGCTCGAAAAGTACGGCGTCGAGCTGATCGGGGCGTCGCTGCGGGCGATCAAGGTGGCCGAAGACCGGCTCGAGTTCAAGGATGCCTGCCGCCGGATCGGGCTCGAGGTGCCGGCGTCGGTGCTGGTTGGCAACGCCAAGGACGCCATGCCCGTCGCCGAGCAGTTGGGCTATCCGGTAGTGATCCGGCCGTCGTTCACGCTGGGGGGCTCGGGCGGCTCGATCGCCTACAACCGCGAGGAATTCGCCGAGGCGATTTCCTATGCCCTCGATTGCAGCCCCGTGCACGAAGCCCTGGTCGAGGAATCGGTGCTTGGCTGGAAGGAATACGAGCTGGAGGTGATGCGCGACGCCCGCGACAATTTCGTCGTCATCTGTTCGATCGAGAATTTCGATCCCATGGGCGTTCACACGGGCGATTCGATCACGGTCGCGCCGGCGCAGACGCTCACCGACAAGGAATATCAGCGGATGCGGGATGCCGCCGCCGCGGTGATCCGCGAGGTCGGCGTCGAAACGGGCGGGTCGAACATCCAGTTCGCCGTCGATCCGGCGACGGGCCGGATGGTGGTCATCGAGATGAATCCCCGCGTGTCGCGCAGCTCGGCGCTGGCCAGCAAGGCGACCGGCTTCCCGATCGCGAAAATCGCGGCCAAGCTCGCGGTCGGCATGCTGCTCGATGAAATCCCGAACGACATCACGCGCAAGACCCCTTCCTGCTTCGAGCCGACGATCGACTACGTCGTCGTCAAGATACCGAAGTGGCAGTTCGAGAAATTTCCCGGCGCCGATTCGACCCTCGGCACGCAGATGAAATCCGTGGGCGAGGTCATGGCCATCGGCCGCACCTTCAAGGAGGCGCTGGGGAAGGGAATCCGTTCGCTTGAGGCGGCCATCTGGCATCCGCCGTCGGGACCGGCGCCGGCGATCCTGCGCGAGCGGCTGCTGGTGCCGCGTCCCGACCGTATCCACTGGATTTTCGCCGCGCTGCGCGAGGGCATGAGCACCGAGGAAATCCACAACGTGTCGAAGATCGATCCCTGGTTCATCGGGCAGATGGCCGAGGTCATCGCGCTCGAACGGGAGATGACCGCGGCGGGCTTTGCCGGCGCGACGCGCGAGCAGTGGCTGGCCGCCAAGCGCGGCGGGCTCGCCGACGAGGAGCTGGCCGAGATCTGGCGGATGGACACCCCGCGGGTCAGCGCGCGGCGCGTGGAGCTGGGGCTGCGGCCGGTTTTCAAGCGCGTGGATACGTGCGCGGCGGAATTCGAATCCTACACGCCCTATCTCTATTCGACCTACGAGGAGGAGGACGAAGCCGAAGTCGTCGCGCGGCCCAAGATCATGATCCTGGGCAGCGGTCCGAACCGCATCGGCCAGGGCATCGAATTCGATTCCTGCTGCTGCCACGCCGCCTTTGCGCTCAAGGACGAAGGCTATGAAACGGTGATGGTGAACTGCAACCCGGAAACCGTTTCCACCGATTACGACACGAGCGATCGGCTCTATTTCGAGCCGCTCACGCTCGAAGACGTGCTCGAGGTGATCCACCGCGAGCAGCCGACCGGCGTGATCGTCCAGTTCGGGGGGCAGACGCCGCTGAACCTGGCTCTCGATCTGAAGGCGATGGGCGCGCCGATCATCGGCACGGCGCCCGAATCGATCGATCTGGCCGAGGATCGCGACCGTTTCAGCCGCCTGCTCGACGGTTTGGGCATTCCCCAGCCGCGGCACGGCATCGCGCACGACGCCGAAGAGGCCGTTCGCGTGGCCGGCGAGATCGGCTTGCCCGTGCTCGTGCGGCCCAGCTACGTGCTCGGCGGGCGGGCCATGGTGATCGCCTACGACGTGGAAACCGTGCGCAGCTACATGACGCGCGCCGCGCAGATGGTCCCGCCGCGGCCGGTTCTCATCGATAAATTCCTGGAACGGGCGACGGAGGTGGACGTGGACGCCCTGGCCGACGGCGCCGACGTCGTGATCGGCGGCATCATGGAGCACATCGAGGAGGCCGGCGTGCATTCGGGCGATTCCTCCTGCGTGTTGCCCCCGGCCACGCTCAAGCCGGAGGTGATCGACCGCATCCGCGAGTGCACCGCGCAGCTGGCCCGCGCGCTGAACGTTGTCGGGCTGATGAACGTGCAGTACGCGATCCAGCGCGACATCGTTTACGTTCTCGAGGTGAATCCGCGCGCTTCCCGCACCGTGCCCTTCGTCAGCAAGGCCACCGGCGTGCCTCTGGCCAAAGTCGCCGCGAAATTGATGGCCGGCCGCAAGCTGGCCGACCTGGGACTTCCCGTCGTCCGCGTGAACGGCGTACTGGAGCTGACGGTGCGCGATTATTCGGCGGTGAAGTCGCCGGTTTTCCCCTTCAATAAGTTCCGCGGCGTCGACGTGATCCTGGGACCGGAAATGCGCTCGACCGGGGAAGTCATGGGCATCGCCACCAGTTTTCCCCAGGCGTTTGCCAAGGCCCAGGCGGGCGCGGGCGCTTCACTGCCCACCTCGGGCACCGTCTTTGTCAGCGTCAACGACAGGGAAAAGCCAACCGTCGTTCCCATCGCCGCCGACCTGGCTTCGGCCGGGTTTCATCTGATCGCCACGCGGGGCACGGCGGCGGCCTTGCAGGCCGCGGGA
Organism: Candidatus Dormiibacterota bacterium; assembly: GCA_035534495.1. Classification (GTDB taxonomy): domain Bacteria; phylum Acidobacteriota; class Terriglobia; order Acidiferrales; family UBA7541; genus JAKASX01. The sequence continues at coordinate 46,852 of DATLRW010000197.1, forward strand.
ATCGACGTGGAGACGGTCTTCAAGGTGAACGAAGGCCGCCCGAACATTGTCGACTGGATCAAGACCGGCAAGGTGCACATGGTGATCAATACGCCGCTCGGACGCGAGTCCTTTTACGACGAAATCTCCATTCGCCGCGCCGCGATCCGCCACAATCTTCCCTGCATCACCACGCTTGCGGCCGCTCATGCGGCCGCCCAGGCCATCCGTGAACAGCAGACCCATACTTTCCATGTGGCGGCGCTGCAGGATCTGCACCGGCACAGGGCGGTGGCTCCCACGACGGTCCACGCCGCGCCGGAAGATCATCCGTCGCCGAGGAGTGAACATGCCTGACCTGCCGGAATTGAAAGGTATTTTTCTCCCGCTCACCACGCCGTTCGATTCGAGTGGCCGGTTTTCCGTCGCCCACATGCGCGGCAACGTGGAAAAGTACAATCGCACGCGGGCGGCCGGCTACGTCGCCACCGGTTCTACGGGCGAGGCCGTCCTGCTGAGCGCGGCCGAGACCGAAGAGCTTTGGGCGACGGTCGCCGAGGCGGCCTCCGGCGGCAAAATCCTGGTGGCGGGAACGGGAGCGGAATCGACGGCGGAAACGATCGCGCTCACGCGCCGCGCCGCCGGAATCGGCTACGGCGTCGCGCTCGTCCGCACGCCGCATTACTACCGGCCGCTGATGACGCCCGACGTTCTGGCCGACTTCTTCCTTTGCGTCGCCGAGGCGTCGCCCATTCCGGTTGTCATCTATTCGATTCCTCAGTTCACGGGCATCACCGTGGAAGCGCCCCTGGTCGCCCGGCTGGCCGAGCATCCGAACATCGTCGGGATCAAGGACAGTTCCGGCTCGGTGCAGCGCGTAGCGGAGATCGTGAATGCCGTGCCTGCTTCGTTCCGCGTGCTGGTGGGTTCGGCCTCAACGCTGGTTTCCTCCCTGATGGTTGGCGCCTCCGGCGGAATCCTGGGGCTTGCCGATTCGTTGCCGGAAGCCTGCGTGGACCTCTATCAAGCCGTTCTCGCCGGCCGGTTCGAGGAGGCGAGGGACTTGCAGCGGAAACTGCTGCCAGCCTCTCAACTCCTTGTCTCGCAGACCGGCGTGGCGGGAACGAAATATGTTCTGGACCGGCTGGGATATTACGGAGGACCGGTGCGGGAGCCGCTGCGCGGCCTGAGCGCCGAGGTCCGGGCGACGATTGACCGCGTGCTGGCGGGGTTGGGGATTTTGGCGGCGACCGGCGCTTAGCGAGGTTCCGGTCGATATTTCAGTCGAGGCGCCGCCGGCCGTAAGAGCGGCGCTAGACGGACCGCACGGGCAGATTCACCACGTCTTCCACCTGCATCACTTCCCGTACGACGTATCCTTCCGCATAGCGAACACCGATCATGTATCCATAGGCGCGCGCCTGCAGGCCCATGCGCTCTTCGAGCTCATCGAGGGGAATCGGCACGCGCGATCTCTTTTCGCGCACCGATGGACGGAATTGGGAGCTGTAGGCCAGAATCGCGCGGCGCCTCCGCTCGTAATATTTGGTAATGTCCACGGCGAACGTGGGCCGGACGTCCGCGTAGGCCGCCGCATACAGAATTTTCGCGGGGCGGAACGGCTGTCCCGGGATGTCGTAGTTTTTCAGCCCGGCGAGGAAACAGGCCTCGTAGCCGAGGGTCGAGGCGACGTAATGGTCGGGATGGCGGCCTTCCCAATAGGGAAGAATCACGGTGCGCGGCTCGAGCTCGCGGATGACCTGGGCGATGGCGGCCTTGTATTCGTCGCAGACGCGCAAATGGGCGTCGGGAAGCCCCGCGTTTCGCCGCACGCGGACCCCGAGAATTCTGGCGGCGCTCGCGGCTTCGCGAAGGCGGCGCTCGGGCGTTCCGCGCGTTCCCATTTCTCCCCGGGTCAGGTCCAGAATGCCCGTCTGGTAGCCCGCCGCGGCGGCCTTAAGGAGGGTGCCGCCGCTGGTCAGTTCCGCATCGTCGGGGTGAGCCGCAATCACCAAAAGGTCGATTTTCATACCGCTCCTGTTTTCATGAACTCGGTGGCCCGCGCCGCTCCAGTATAAAACGGCCCGTGCGCGGCTTCGGCGGCCCGGGCGAAAATCGTTGAATCCCGGGCGATTGCGGACGCATCTTCTCCCATGTGACAATGACCCTTACCCATGGAATGTAGGTCCTATCCCCTTGCTCGCATGTCGCATGCCTCGCGGCTTCTAGCCGACTATCTGGAGGATTTTTCCCGCCTGTCGGATTTCTACGTTCATCCGCCCAGCCGCGAAGGGGTTCTCGAAGCGGCGCGCCGCGCTGACTCTTCGCCGCGGATGCGCGGGGCGGTCGCGGACGTGCTCCGCGAGCAAAATGAGCGGCTTGGGCCCGACCCCGACCCCTCGGTGGAACAAAGTCTCGAGCGTTTCCGGAACGGCGCCGCGGCCATCGTGACAGGCCAACAGGTGGGCCTGTTCGGCGGGCCGGCATACACGATATACAAAGCGCTCGGGGTCGTGCGCCTGGCCGAGGAATTGACCGGGAGCGGCGTCGAAGGCGTGCCGATTTTTTGGATGGCGACCGAGGACCACGACCTGGCCGAGGTCAACCAGTGTTTCTGGGCAACCCACGCGGGTTTCGAGCGAATCGATCTTCCGTTTCCGAAGGAAGTCGAAGGCCGGCCAGTCGGAGCCGTCGCGTTGCCGGAGGAGGTTGTGGCGGCGGTCGAAACCGTATGCAGCCGGCTCGAAGGGCCGTCGGCGCCCTCGGTCGCGCGGGCCTTGCAGGAATCGTACCGTCCCGGGGAAACGCTGGCGTCGGCCTTCGGGCGGCTGATGAGGCGGCTTTTCAGCGGGAGGGGATTGCTGCTGGTCGACCCGACCGATGCGCGGCTGCGCCGGCTGGCGGGCCATCTCTACCTCGGCGCGCTGGATTCCTGCGACGGTTTCGACAAGGAATTGCTCGCACGCGCCGAGCGGCTCTCCTTCGACGGCTATCACACGCAGGTGCGCGTCACCGACGAAAGCACGCTGCTCTTCTGGGAAATCGAGGGACGCCGCTTCCCGGTCGAATGCCGCGGCGGCCGGCTGCACGTCGGCGGGTTTCATTTCTCGCCGGGCGAATTCCGCCAGACGCTCGCGGAGCGGCCGGAAAGGGCCAGCGGCAACGTGTTGCTGCGGCCGGTGGTGCAGGACGCGCTGCTGGGCACGGCCGCCTACATCGGCGGGCCGGCCGAGATCGCCTATCTCGCGCAGGCCGAGGTCGTCTACCGGCGTCTGGGTGTGCCGATGCCGGCCGTTCTGGCGCGGCCGGGTTTTACACTCGTCGCGCGAACCCTCGACCGCCTGCTCTCGAAATACCATTTATCCATCGCGGACGTGTTCCAGGGGCGCCAGCACCTACGCGCCGCCATGGAGCGGGAATCGCTGCCCGGTGACCTGATCGAGCGATTCACCGAGGGCGAGGCGAAGCTGCGGGAGATTCTTGCGAACTTGCGCGATCCCCTGGCGCGGCTCGATGCAACGCTTTCCGGCGCCCTGGAGACGGTCGAGCGAAAAATTCTGTATCAATACACCAAATTGCACGAAAAGGCCGGCCGTGCACTCGGCGCGCGCAACGGCATCCTCGACCGCCACGAGCACTTGCTGACCGATCTCCTCCATCCCCATCATGAACTTCAGGAACGGGCGCTCTGTTTCCTGCCCATGCTGGCCTGGCAAGGCTTGCCCCTGATGGATGCCCTCGAGCGCCTGGCCTCGCCCGAAGCGGGCCAGCATATCGTCGTTTCACTGGACTGAGCCGGGCGGCTGAATCGGGAAACCCTCCCGCGGGAGCCTTCGGCGGTTTTTTCGGGGTTCCGGGGCCGGCCCGGAGGTTTACCGCTGACCTTTGCGCCGCAGTAGCTTATGATTATCTTTTGAGGAAGGAGACTCCGATGACTCCCGGTAAACGTCAAAAGCTCGATGCCGTTTCGAACGCGCGCGGCGTGATTGCCGCCGCGGCTATGGATCAACGAGGGTCTTTGCGCTCGGCCATTGCCAAGACAAAGGGGGTCGAGAAGAACGCCGTCACGGCCGCCATGCTGGGGGAATTCAAGCAGACGGTCGCCGGCGTGCTCACGCCTCACGCCAGCGCGATTCTGCTCGATCCGGAATTCGGCCTGGAGGCCTCGCGCCGCCGCGCCAAGGGCTGCGGTTTGCTGCTCGCCTATGAGAGCAGCGGCTACGACAATACCCGCCCGGGCCGCCTGCCCGACCTGCTCGATCACTGGTCGGTACGCCGGCTGGTCGATGCGGGCGCCGATTGCGTGAAGGTGCTGCTCTACTACAACCCGTTCGAGACCGCCGAGATCAACGACCACAAGCACGCCTGGGTCGAGCGGATCGGCGCGGAATGCCTCGCTGCGGACGTGCCGTTCTTTTTGGAGTTCGTCGGTTACGACGATTCGATGGACGTCAAGGGGATCGACTTCGCGCGCCGCAAGCCGGAGGTGGTCGGCAAGAGCATCGCGGAATTCTCAAAGCCCCAGTACGGCGTCGATATGCTCAAGGTCGAAGTGCCGGTCAATCTGGCGTTCGTGAAGGGGACGCAGGCTTGCCGCGGGGAATCCTGTTATTCCCGCGACGAAGCCAAGCAGCATTTCCGTAACGCCGCCGCCGCGGCCGGCAAGCCGTTTATCTACCTTTCGGCGGGCGTCACGAACGACGTTTTCGTCGAAAGCCTGGAACTGGCCGCCGAAGCCGGCGTGTCCTTTTCCGGGGTTCTTTGCGGCCGCGCCACCTGGCAGGACGGCATCGCCGTTTACGCCAGGCAGGGAGCCAAGGCACTCGAAGAGTGGCTCAAGGGCGAAGGCGTCCGGAATATCGAGCGCGTCAATAAGGCCATCGAAGCGGCCAAGCCCTGGTACGGGTTTTACGGCGCGTCTTCCTCGGCGGCGATGGCCGCCAAGGGATAACCTGACAAGCCCCAGGCGCGAGCCGCACGGGCTGGCGCGCAGGGTTGGGACTGCCTGAATTGCCTAAATCCGATCACCATACTCGCGCTCTCACGACGGAACTGCCGGTGCAGACCTCGGAACGCCTGGAGATCCTCGATATTACCGACGCGGTTGGCCGCGCGGTGGCCGATTCCGGCGTCAGCTCGGGCGTCTGCCATCTTTTCGTGCCGCACACCACGGCCGGGGTATTGGTCAATGAAAACGACGATCCGGCGGTGGCCCGCGACATCGCCGCCGCGCTGGATCGTCTGGTCCCGCGCGGCCTCGACTATCAGCACCTCGAGGGCAACGCCGATTCCCACATTAAATCGGCGATGGTCGGTATCTCCGAGACGGTGTTCGTTGAAAACGGGCGGCTTGCTCTGGGCCGCTGGCAGGGAATTTTCTTCTGCGAATTCGACGGGCCGCGCCAGCGCCGGATTCGCGTGAAAATCGTGCCCGATCCCGCCGTATGAGCGACCCGGCCCAAAAGGCTTTCAGGAACCCGGGCCGGAAACTGGGGGTTTACGTCCAGGTCCCCTTCTGCCAGGCCAAGTGTAGCTATTGCAATTTCTCCACCGGCGTTTTTTCGCCCCATATTCACGGGCCGTATGTCGATGCCCTGTGCCGCGAGATCCGCGGCCATGCCGGGCTCTATCGGGACGCGGGCCTGGCGGGATGGAACCCGGCGCCGCGATACGAAATCGACACGTTGTACGTCGGCGGCGGCACGCCGAGCCTGCTCGATCCCGCCTACCTCGCAAAAATCGTCGAGGCCGTGCGCGAAACGTTTCCCGGCGCCATCGAGGAGGCGACGCTCGAGGCCGACCCTGAAACGGTGACCGAAGACCGGGCGCGGGCGTGGCGGAAAGCGGGCTTCAACAGGATCAGCCTCGGCGCGCAGTCCTTCCACGACGACGAGCTGAAAGCAGTGGGCCGGCGCCATCGCCGCGCCGATATTTTCACCGCGGCCCGGCTGCTGGCCGCCGCGCGATTCGATAACGTCAGCTTCGACCTCATCGCCGGGCTGCCGCATCAGACGACGGCAAGCTGGCAGGCGTCGGTGGGTGAGTTGCTGCGGCTGGAACCGGTCCACATATCGATTTACATCCTGGAAATTGACCAGGGGAGCCGGTTGGGCCGGGAATCGCTGGCCGGGGGCCGTCGCTATGGCGCGGGCTTGCTGCCGGACGACGACCAGATGGCCGACTTTTATGAGTGGGCCTGCGCCCGGCTGTCCGATGCGGGATACCACCATTACGAAATCTCCAATTGGGCGATCCCCGGTTTTCCCTCCCGGCACAACCTGAAATACTGGCGCCGCGAACCGTACCTCGGCTTCGGCGCCGGCGCGCATTCCTTTGACGGGCATGAGCGATGGGCCAATGCCCACGACCCGGCGGCCTACATTGCGGCAATCCAGCAGGGACGCCTCGCGCCGGAAGGCAGGGAAGCCGTCGATTCCCGGCAGGCGCTCGAAGAGGAACTGTTCCTGGGCCTCAGGCAGCTGGACGGAATCGATCTCAAGGCCATCGAGGACCGTTACGGTGTTCAGTTGGCCGAACGGGTAGATCCGCTCGCGGCGGAGGGCTTAGTGGAAATGACCGGCGGGCGGCTGCGCCTGGCGCCATCGCGCCTGGCAGTTTCGAACGAAGTTTTTGTCAGGCTGCTGGACTGAGTGCGACCTCGGCGGCTGTTTCATTCTGGGTAAACATACAGAATAGTTTTCATGGAGTAACGTATCTTTCTAGTATATATTCGCGCGTGTGAAACAGACGTCCCTATCCTCAGTCCAGCACGAGTTGCTCGACACACTGGCCGACGGGGGCATGATTGCCATTGTCCACACGCGCGGCGGCACGATCGCGAGCCTGTTCCCCCGGGAGGGCCGCCACCGGAATATCTCCTTCAAGATGGTTCAGCCGATGCTGGAGGCGGGGTGGGTGGAGGACGTCGTGCCGAAGGCCATGCGCTGGCGGGGATCGAAATTCGTGATCAGCGCGAAGGGATTGAAAGTCGTTCAGTCGGAAACGGGTCTGCGCGACGAAATCGGGCGCGTGGATGCGACCCATTCCGAAGCGAGCTCATCCTGAACGAAAAAGCACCCCGTTCTCCAGGCTCCGTGGAGGCTTGAAGCTTCTGTCCCGGCCGGGAAGTCATTCAGTTCCGGCGAGACGCCGCGGGGGAAGAGAAGGACCCACCGGGGGTCCTTCAGCCGCGGCGCTCTCCGGGGTTTCGGATGGGAATTGCCGGGAAGGCTAGTTTTGGGGCGGTGCCTGCGGCCCCTGATGCATCCCCTTCTTCATCCGCTGCCGCCTCATCTGCTGCCTCATCGTTTCGAATTTCTTGAACTGTTCGGCCGTCAGTATTTTTTTCATGCCGTGGTTCATTTCGGCCATCATATGCCGCCGCTGCGTCCGCATCTCGGCCCGGGTCGCCTGCGAGTGGCTCTCGTGCCAGGAACTCATCTCCTGTCTGTGCTTTACCATTAAATCCTTCACCTGATCGGCCTGTTGATCGGTCAGGTTGAGGTCGGATTTCATTTTGGCGACGCGCTGATCGATGTTCATTCTGCCCATGCGCCCGCGCTTGTGGGCGCCCATCTGCCCATTCATCGGGCCGTTCATCTGCCCGCCGCCCATCTGGCCGCCCATCTGGCCGCCCATCTGACTACCCATTCCGCCCGGTTGCTGGGCGGAGAATGCGACGCCGGCCGACAGCGCCAATATCGCCAGTGCCCCCACCACGGTTTTCCTCATACCATCCTCCTCCGCGCCTCCGACCCGGTCATAACGGCATCAATGCAGGTGGCAGGCGCGCATCATAACCGTTGTATGTGACGCTGGCGGCCTCCGTCAGGTTTCGTCCAAGTTCGCGCCCGGCACCGAGCACTGCTTGACCATGGTTCGGCAGAGAGGTAAGGTTCCGTGACCCAAAAGCGGGCCGTGGGCACAAATCCGCCGCCCCGCGCCCCCGGAGACTTCGCCCATGCTATGCCTTCATTGCGGCGCCGGGATGACCACCAATCAAGTCATCACCGAGAAGAACCAGATCACTTACAACATGTGCGAAAAATGCGGGAGCCTGTGGCTCGATGCCGGCATGCTCGACAAGATGGCGTTTCAAGTGCAGGGCAGTATCGAGTATTGCGAGCACGGGGAGAAGGATGAGCCTGAATCTCATCCGAAAAAATGCCCGCGCTGCGACGACTTTACGCTTTCCAGGGTGAAGTTCCTCGAGTCCGACGACATTCATTTGCACTACTGCCGCAACTGCGGCGGCTTCTGGCTCGACGCCGGTGAACTCGATCGGATCGATCAGAACCTCGCCGCCATCATGCCGGTGACCGGCAAGGGCTTTTCCGATTTCGTGAACAACGCCCACGTCCCCTACTGGTACAAGCGCATCCGGAAAAGCAGTGAGGAGACCGATTTCCAGGTTGAGGTCGAGCCCATCCTCGGCTCGAAACGCGTTGCCAGCACGGCGGACCTGTGCCCGTCCTGCGGAAACGCGCTGGCGCTCTACGAACTCCATTCGATGAAATTCGAAGGCTGCCCGAAATGCAAAGGCATCTGGCTGGCGAAAGACGAATTGCGCACGCTGAAGAACACGGTCGTCGGCGCTTCGCTCCGCTGGCTGAACGACGAAATCGACACCATTGAAAAGGCCAGTGTCATTTCCACCCAGCGCCTCTGCGTCCGCTGCAAGACGGTCAACATGGTTGCGGTGATTTTTGGCAAGACGAAGATACTGATCGACTGGTGCCCGAAATGTCACGGGCAGTGGCTCGACCACGGCGAATTTCAGGCCATTGTCGGCTACCTGAAAGAGGAAATGTCCACGATGCGGCCAAAGCAGATCGAACAGGAAGCCGCCCGCGACCTGGTGCACGCGCTGAAGGGGGATCAGGAAGGCCGGGCGGCGGAACTCCTCGATGCCCAATCCGCGCTGGCCGCCATGATCAACGCCGAGATTTTCCAGCACCCGGGTCTGTTCAATCTCTGCATGAGAGCCGCCCACATGGCTCCCTAGAAGCCGGCTCCCACCCCCGGTTCCGTGTGCGGAGCTTCGGAGTCTGCCGGAGAGCCTCGCTGTTCTACGTCAGGGCGGGGCTTCAGCCGTTTCGCCAGGTTCGCATAAGCAACGCGGCTTTAACCCCTGCGGATTGAGGGATTCCAGCCCCTGAAGCAGCCCCGCCCGGGTATTGAAATACGGGCCTGTAGTGCTCTGTTCCTTCCCGGTCATTTATTTTGCCCTGGTTCTAGAACGGCAAGGGCGATTGTTAGGACCCTCGGCATGAAACGGTGATAGCCGCCCGGCCGGGTTTTGGTGGAAAATAGAAGGGTTGGGCTACGCGAGGCAATTGGCAAGAGGAGGTTCTATGAAGCTTCCGGCGCGGAACATGCTGCGACTGTTGGAATTTGGCTTGGCCGCCGGGGCGCTGGCCATTGTTTCTCTGACCATTGCTCCGGCCCAGTGTCAGGCCCAGTCGACGAACTGGGGTTGGTACACTCCCCCCACGCCGGCGAAGAAGCCGGCCTCGCAACCCGCGAAAAAGCCCGCCGCGAACACTGCTTCCACAGGCTCGGCGACAGGGCCCGCGACACAAACGGTTAGCTCGGGCGGGGATGTTTCGGGAAATCGGCCGCCCGTCACGGTCACGACTTCCTCCTCCGGCGGGAGTGGAGGCGGGGTGCAGGCGACAAAGATTTCCGTGCCCGGCGCCAACGGCGGCGCACGAACCCTCGTCGACCAGGAAACGGAAACGATCCAGATCAATGCCAACACGACGCGCAAGATTACGAAGATTTACGGCCAGAACCCGGATGGGAACCGCGAACTGATCGGCGTCAACCAGACCGATACCACCGATCTGGGCAATGGCAAGTCCAAGTCCGTCACACGGCAGTCACATCTGGACGTTAACGGCCAGATGGACGTCACGCGCCAGTTGGAAAGCGAGACGGTTCCCAGCGGACCGGATTCGACCACCACGAACGTCACCGTTTTCACGCCGGGCATGAATGGCGGGATGTCCCCATCGCAAAAAATTCACGAAGTGCAGCATACGGGCGACACGGCCCAGCAGACCACCAGCACGCTGATGACGCCGAACGGCAATGGCGGCTGGGCGACGAAGCAGAAAACCCAAACCGTCGTCCAAAAGGAAGGCCAGGGCCGGCAAACCACGGACAAAAAGGTCTACACCATCGACGGCAACGGCAATCTCACCGTTGCGCAGCAGGTGGTGACGCGGGACTGGAAGGATAAGGGCGGCCAGGATCACAAGGAAGTGAGCACCTACGTCATGACGCCGGGCGGAACGATCACGTCGAAGGGCGGGGGATTGTCCCTGGTCCAGCGCGTTTCGACCGTCAAGACCACCCAGCCGAACGGAACGATCGAGACAAGGCAGCAATTTAAGCAGGTTTCGCCGGTTTCGATGGCCCAAGGATTGAAAGTGACCGGCGAGGTCATCGATGTGGCGACTCCCACCAAGTCGGGCAAAATGAAAACTCAGCGGACCGTGCTGACCGACAACGGCAACGGGCAACTGCAGCAATTTTCCGTGTTCGGCGGCGAGGCGCCCATGCCGCAAACGCAGACGGAAAAGAAGGGTTCCGCAAAACCAGGCGCCACAAAAGAGACCAAGCCGGCGGCCAAGGCTGCCAAGCCGACACCGAAATCGTAAGGACAAACGGGGTCAGTCGCGCGACCAATGCAGTGTCCTCAATGTGGCACCAATAATGCCGAGCCCGCCGCAGCCTGCGTTTCCTGCGGGCGGCCCCTCCCGGCGTATCGCCGGCCGGAGACGGCGGTTGTCACGGACGAGCCGGGCGAGGACGGGCGGGACTCTTTGGCGCCGGCGCCACCGGGCGGCCCGGAAAGCGCGCGCATCGCGCGGCTGGTTCGCGAGGCGGCGCAGGGAAATCCGCATCCCGCGCGAACGCTTCCCGCCGGCCGGGATCGGGAAGAAGACGATATCCTGCGCGATTTCCTGGCCCTCCTTTTCGATATCAACCGCAAGGTGAACGAGCAGTCTAAAGAGACCGATAAGGAGGCCCTGGCCGCGCTGTATACGGCCAGGTCGTTCCTTTCCCCCGAGACGATGGGGCGGGCGACGCGCGCGGTGCGCGAGCTGTTCCAGATCAATCGGCGCGTTGCGGCGGAAATGCGAATAGCCCTCGACGGCGTGAAAGGGCGAATCGAAGGGGCCCAATGGAGCGAGGGGGAAAAGACCCTTTTCTGGCGCGAGTTCCGGCAGGGCTTTGCAGCCCAATTCCGGCTACGTTCCGAGCTCTTCGAAACGCAGGAGATGTGGGCCAGGGCCACGAGCGAGGTGTATGAGTTCGCGCTGTGCCACAGCGACGAACTCCGCTTCGAGGGCAAGACGGTGCGCGCCAGCAGCCGGGAGGTTGGCCGGCAGTTCGTCGGGAAACTCAAGCATGCCAAGCATTGCCGCGAGGAATTTCGCGCCGCCGCCGCTCGTCTTCACGAGGAACAGGTCACGCTGATGATCCAGCGGGGCGTCGCCGCTCCCCCGGCTTCCTAGATATTTTTTCTCCGGGAAGAAAATCCACGTACAAGCAGTCACAAGAATGCCTGCCGGTGTACCTGCGGGAATGCCGCGGAAATGGGGTGCCAGCCTTCGGGCCGGCAGGAGATGGCTACTCGCTCTGGCAGGCCATGCGCGTCAGGGTCTGGAAGTGGTAGCCCATGACGGCCAGTGTCATCGCCGTATCGAACGACTGACGGTAATGCATGGCCGCGTCGAGCACGAATTTCCAATAGGCGGCCCGGTCTCGGCCCAGAACCCCCTGCTTCACGATGGAGCGAGCGAAGCCCATGTAATCGGAGGCGGTGCGCGGCTGGTGGTAAGCGGGCTGGTAATCGGCCAGGAACCGGCGCGCGCGCTGATAGTAGGCCTCGGCGCTGTAGATGCGCTCGAGAATCGAGCGGTAGCCCTGGATCAGGCGGTCGGCGTTCATTTTCGGGATGAAGTTGAGCCGGAGATCCATGTTGTCGCCGGTGCCGTCGTTCAGAATCCGCCCTTCCTTCATCAATCGCTGGTAGAGCTGGGTTCCCCGCACGGCTTGCAGCAGGCCGACCATGGCGAGCGGGATGGCGCTTTCCTCGATAAATTCGACCTGTTTGTCGAAGACGTCATCGGGATCGTTGTCGAAGCCGACGATGAACCCGGCCATCACTTCCATGCCATAGTTCTGGATGCGCCGCACGCTTTCGACCAGGCTGCGGCGCGTGTTCTGCATCTTTTGCGCTTCCTTCAAGCTCGATTCGACCGGCGTTTCGATGCCCAGGAAAACCCGCGTGAACCCGGCGTCCTTCATCATCTGGAGCAGCTGCTTGTCGTCGGCCAGGTTGACCGAAGCCTCGGTCAGGAACGTGAAGGGATGGCCGTGACGGGCGTTCCAATCGGCGATGGCGGGAAGCAGCTCCTTCACCTTGCGCTTGTTGCCGATGAAATTGTCGTCGACGATGAAAACCGACCCGTGCCATTTGGCGTCGTAGACCACGTCCAGTTCCGCCAGGACCTGGGCCGGGCTCTTGGTGCGCGGAACGCGGCCGTAGATTTCGATGATGTCGCAGAATTCGCAGTTGAACGGGCAGCCACGCGAATACTGAATGGCCATCCCGCTGTAATACTTCGGGCTGATCAGGCCGACCTCGGGCAGGGGAGTCTTTTCCATGGAGGGAAGGGCGTGCGCGCGATAGACCGGTTTGGCCTGGCCCGCTTCGATATCCGCCACGAGCGTCGGGATGATTTCCTCGGCTTCGCCAATCACGATGTGATCGGTGTAACGGCCCAATTCGTCGACGCTGCTGGTGATCGGTCCGCCGACCACGGTCTTCACGCCGCGCCGGCGGCAACGCTCCAGAATTTCGAGCATCGGCTTCTTCTGCACGAGCATTCCGCTCACGAGCACGATGTCAGCCCAGGCGATGTCGGCGTCGGTCAGCGGGCGAACGTTGGTATCGACCAGCCGCTTCTGCCAGTGTTTCGGCAAAAGGGGCGCGATGGTTATCAGGCCGAGCGGCGGATAGGCGGACCGCTTGCCCACGAAGGGAAGGGCGTGCTTGAAGCTCCAATAGGTGTCTGGCCACTCGGGATAAACTAAGAGAGCTTTTGTCATGATCAGCTTTCTTTCAAATTGACCCAAGCACCTCCAGACTAGTGCGAACCGAAGCGGCTTGCAAGAGGAAATACCCCAATGGCGACGGGAAGTGGCCGGGAAGGGAATGGCGGGGGGCGGGGGTGGCGATGCCCCGGCCGGGCGAACCGGCAACGGGTTGAAAAACGGAGGGGTTCCCGGGACGATTCAAGTCGTTGACTCCGGGCTCCTTCGGGCATTAGCATGGTCCCCGTTTTCGCGATCCAGTTCTGGAATTCGCCCGAAGGGGCCGTGCCCATGTCAGACAATCCAGGATCACCGGCAAAATCCAAGGGATTAACGCGACGGGAAGTGATCAAGGCCGCGGTCGCCGTCGGCGGGGTGTCCGCATCGGCCTATCTGTTCCGGGGCTACATTTTTGGCAACCAGGTTCGGCGCGCCTTCGGGTCGGCCCCCGGCTCCATGGGGCGGTTGATTACGCTGAACGTGAACGGACGCCGCCGCCATGTCGACGTCATGCCGCAAGAGACGCTGGCCATGACGTTGCGATACAAGCTCGGCCTCACGGGCACCAAGCTCGGCTGCGACCGCGCCGAGTGCGGCTCCTGTACCGTGCTTCTCGACGATGTGCCCCACTACTCCTGCTCCGTGCTCACGCAGACCGTCCGCAACCGGAAAATCCTGACGATCGAAGGCCTGGCGGGACCGGATGGAACGCTTCATCCTGTGCAGCAGGGAATCGTCGAGCAACAGGGCTTTCAGTGCGCCTTCTGCATGTCGGGCTTTATCATGGCTGCCATTGGATTCCTCAAGGTCAACCCGAACCCGACCCGCGAGGAACTGGCGCGGGGAGTTTCCGGCAACCTTTGCCGGTGTACCGATTACCACAAGATTCTGGACGCGCTGATGCGTGGCGCAGAGCTTTCGCGGGGAGCGAGCCATGCCTGATTCCAAGCAGGAAGGAACCGCGGCGCAGGTGCCGCTGGTCACCGCCGATACTCCTGCGGACAAATCGAAGCTGGTCGGCCAGAACTACGTGACGCCCGACCTCTTCGCGAAGGTCACGGGGCAAGCGAAATACGCCGAGGATTTTCGCGCCGAGGGCATGCTTTTCGCCAAACTCCTGCTCAGCCCCTATCCGCACGCCCGGATTCTGGAAATTGACGCGTCCCAGGCCCTGGCCATGCCCGGTGTCAGGGCTGTGCTCACGATGAAGGACCTTCCCCCGCCGGCCGATTACATGACCGACCTTGGCGTCCTGATCAAGGCCAATCCCCTTGGTGAGCGGGGTCTCGCCATGGAGCCGCTTTACCAGGGCGAGCCGATTGCCGCCGTGGCCGCCGTCGACGAGCTCACGGCCGCCGACGCGGTCGAGAAGATTCGCGTGACCTACGAGCCCCTGCCCTTCGTGATCGATCCGCTCGCCAGCTTGCGGCCGGGCGGCCCGAATGCGCGCGTCGAAGGCAATGTGTGGGGGGTCCTGGGTCCGGAAGCCCCGGTCGGAGCCAAGCGCACCACCCCCGTGCCGGAGGTTCGGGAAATCAAATGGACCGAGGAGGATTTCCGGGGCTACGACGAGGGCAAGATGCCCACGGGCACGCCGACCGGAGAGTGGTCTTACGGCGATGTCGAAGGCGGCTTCAAGAATGCCGCCCTCGTTCTGGACGAATCGTTCCAAACGCCCAACACCAGCCATGAGTGCCTGGAAACGCGCACCTCCATGGCCTATTGGCAGGGCGGAAAGCTGCACCTCTTCGGGAGCACGCAGAGCACCTCGCAGACCGTCCCGGCCATCGCCCGCTGGATGAACATGAAGCCCGAGGACGTCGTTCTTGTCAGCGAATATACGGGCGGTGGGTACGGCAGCAAGGTGACCTCCTCGGTTCATCTGATCATTCCCGCCATGCTTTCGAAAAAGTGCCATGCGCCGGTGATGATGCGCATCACGCGCGAGGACGAGAACTACATCGGCCGCGCCCGGCCCAGCCTGACCGGGCGCATGAAAGCCGGTTTCGGCCCGGACGGCCGCCTCCTCGCTCTCGATATGTTCGTCGTGGCCGACAACGGGCCCTATGACGAGGTGCATGACACCTATATATCGGGTCAGATCGTATCGTTGCTCTATCAGCCGGTGGCCATGCGCTGGCGCGGGATCTCCGTCCTGACCAATACGCCGCCGCGTTCGCCGCAAAGCTCGCCCGGCGGTTTGCAGGGCATCACGCTGATGGAGCCGGTCCTGGCCAAAGCGGCCCGCCGGCTGAAAATCGATCTGCTCGCCATCCACAGAATCAACGCGCCCGAGGGCAAGGCCCCGCTGGGGCCCGCCGTCGACGGTAAACGGGCCCACGCCACCGGTTGCTTCATGAAGGAGGCGCTCGACCAGGGCGCCCGGCGGTTCCAGTGGGAGGAGCGGCGCAAGGCCAACAGCGGCAAGCGGAACGGCTCGAAGATCCGCGGCGTCGGGGTGTCCAGCAGCTCGTTCAAAAGCGGTTCGAAAGGGTTCGACGGGCTGTTCGTGATCCAACCCGACGGCAAGATGTACGTCCAGTC
Organism: Candidatus Dormiibacterota bacterium; assembly: GCA_035534495.1. Classification (GTDB taxonomy): domain Bacteria; phylum Acidobacteriota; class Terriglobia; order Acidiferrales; family UBA7541; genus JAKASX01. Next base: position 62,485 of record DATLRW010000197.1, read on the forward strand.
CGGCATCGGCAATCTGGGCACGGAAGATTTCAGCGACGTTCACCGCGTCGCCGCCGAAATGGTCGGGATGCCCTGGGAGAAAGTAGTGGTCACCTGGGGCGACACGAGCAAGCACCTGCCCTGGACCTGCATTTCCGGGGGCAGCCAGACTGCCCATGCCATGACTCGCGCCGCCTACGCCGCCGCCATGGATGCCATCGGGAAATTGCAGCAAATCGCCGCGAAGGACCACGGCGGCCGCCCGGAAAATTACGAGGTCCGCAACGAGCGCGTCTATCGCCAGGGCGGCGGCCCGGTCATGACGTTGGCTCACGCCGCCCAAAGGGCGATTGCCTTGGGCGGCGTTTACGACGGCCACGAATTGCCCAAGGATATCAATCCCATGACGGTCCGGTCGGCGAAAGCCCTCGCCGGTCGGGGCCTGATGGGCGTTGCCCGCGACAATTACCGGCAGGACGGCACCGTGTTTTCGTTCGTCGCCTCGTTTGCCGAGGTCGAGATCGACGTCGAAACGGGAACCTACAAAATCGTCGATTTTCTGGCCGTGGCCGATGCGGGCCGGGTGATTCATCCGGCCGCGATTGGCGGCCAGATCCTCGGCCGGTCCATGCTGGGTATCGGTCACGCGATTGGCCAGAAGTGGGTCTTCGACCAGCATCTTGGCCTTCCGGTGGCCCGGCGCTTTTACCAGACCAAGCCGCCGACGATCCTGGATGCCCCGGCCCGCATGGATTGGGCGGCGCTGAATATCCCCGACCCGGAGGGTCCGGTCGGCGCGAAGGGAATCGGAGAGCCGCCCGTGCCCGGAGGCTGCTGCGCCATATTGAACGCCATATCGGACGCCCTGGGAGACGACATTTTCCGACGCGCGCCGGTCACGCTGGACATGATCCTGACCTCGCTCGAAAACGGCCACCCGGTCATCAGTGGGCTTGCGGCTGATATTTAGCCGCAAAGGGAGAACGAAAGAACATGGCAATCGTCCGCGAGAGTAGCGCCATCATCCGAGACGTGATGCCGGCCTTCGAGCTGTTTCAGCCGACCTCGATCGAGGAGGCGCTGTCCGTGCTGGCCCAATACGGAACCGACGCGTGGGTGCTGGCGGGCGGGATCGACAGTTTCGACTGGCTGAAGGATCGCATCAAGCGCCCCAAGGCCGTGGTCGATCTCGGCCGGATACGGGAACTTCGCGGAGTGCGGGAGCTGGCCGGGGGCGGCGTGGAAATCCGGGCAATGACGACTCTGACCGACGTTGTGCTCCATCCGGCGATCCGGAAAAGTTTCAAGCTCCTCGCCGATGCCGCCGAGTCCGCCGCCTCCCCGCAAATTCGCAACCAGGGAACCATCGGCGGAAACGTTTCCCAGGATACCCGCTGCTGGTATTACCGCAGCGGCTTCCCCTGTTACCGGGCCGGTGGAAATATCTGCTATGCGGATACGCCGTATGGCATGAATCGCGAGCACGCCATTTTGGGCGCGGCCCGCTGCGTCGCCGTCAGCCCGTCCGATTCGGCGCCGGCGATGGTGGCCCTGGAGGCGAAAATGCTGGTTCGCAACTCGAATGGCGAGCGGGCGGTCAATGCGGAGGATTACTTCATCGGCCCCGGGTTCGATATCACCCGCATGACGGTATTGAAGCAGGGGGATATTCTGACGGCCATTCGCATTCCCTCCGCCTGGGCGAACGCGTCTTTCTACTTTGAAAAGATCAGCGACCGGCCGGTGTGGGATTTCCCGATCGTCAACATCGCGGCGGCGAAGGTGATTTCCGGCGGAAAGATCCGGCGGATACGGCTGGTGGTGAACGGCGTGGCGGCCCACCCGTGGCGGCTGCGGCAGGTCGAAGAGGCCGTCACCGGACAGCCCGCCGATGAGCAGACCGGGGCCCGGGCGGGGGAATTGGCGATTGCCGACGCGGTCCCGCTGCAACACAACGGCTTCAAATTGCCCCTTATGAGAAACCTCGTGAAGCGCGCCATTTGCGCCACGCCGGCATAGGAGGTCAGGCGCGTGCATATCATCCAGTGGGCAGCGAACCCGTGGGGCCAGATGGTGCCCATTCACATTGCGTGGGCGTTGATCTGGGTCTTTGCCATTGCCGGCCTGACATTCCTCATCGTCCATGCCATTTGGGTGCGCTATTTCGCCCGGCGGCAGGAATTCGCCGGCCCGGCGCTTTCCCCCGGGGCCGCTGCCGCGCTGCCTGCCAAAATCGAAAGGCACTCGCTGGCCGCGCGGCTATTCCACTGGGTGATGGCGGCGGCCATGCTCGTTCTTCTCTTTACGGCCTTTCTTCCGAAGGTCGGCGTACGCTTTTCATGGGTGACCTACCACTGGGTCGCCGGCCTGATCCTTCTGGCGTCGATCGTTTTCCATATCGTGCACGCTTCGTTCTTCCAGAATTTCGGCTCCATCTGGCCGGATAAGTCCGATCTCGCCGATGCCAGGAACAGAACCTTGCGCGCGCTGGGCCGCTCGGCCCCTCCGCCCCGGCGATTTGGCAAATATCCCTTCGAGAACAAGCTATACCATCTGATCATCGTGATCGCCGGGCTGGCCGTGGCCGTGACCGGCGCTTTTATGCTGTTCCGCGTCGAAACCCCGTTCCTGGCGCGGAATCCTTATATCCTGAGCGACATGACCTGGGGCTTCGTCTACGTGCTGCACGGCCTCGCCGGGGTCGGCTTGATCGCCCTGGTGACCGTGCATATCTATTTTGCCCTCCGGCCCGAAAAACTCCCCATCACAAAATCCATGATTTTTGGCTCGATCAGCCGCGATCATTTTCTCGAACAGCATGACCCGCAGCGCTGGGTGGTCTCCTCCGGAAACGCCGGAGCCGGGCCGTCCCGCGCCGATTGACGTACAATTTCCCTCACGATCCGATGACGCCGAACGATCTCAGAAGCCGCATTGACAAGATCGAGGAATGCTACGAATTCATGCTGGGCTACGCGGCGCGTGGGCTGCCGGGCGGCAATGGCGGCGCCTCGGACGAGCCGATGCGCCACCTGCTGGAGCAGGCCGCGGAGGCGCTCTCCGGGTTGCCGGATGTCTACCGGGCGGCGATCGATGAAAAAGCCGCCGGTTTTGAGCCGGCCGATGTATACCGCGGCTTTCTGGCCGTATTGGAACGCGACGCGAGCGACGCCCTGGCCGCCATGCGACTGGTCCTGGCGCAGCCGGTCCTCGGCTCTCAGTTGATCGACAACCTGAACGCTTCGAGCCACCTTCGCGCCTTCCTGACCGATCTTTTCCTCATCGACGAAATCACCGTATGAGCGGCGCGAGCGCAAAAGCGCCCGCGCCGCGACGGCAGTTCCGGGAAGCGCTTCTTTGCGGGTTGCGGGAGCGCTGCCCGAACTGCGGGCGCGGCCCGATGTTTCGCGGCCTGTTCCGGATGCGGGAGGAGTGCCCGGTCTGCCACCTCAGCTACTGGCCCGAGTCCGGCTATTAC
>DATLRW010000198.1:0-9657 GCA_035534495.1 Candidatus Dormiibacterota bacterium
CGGTCCCAGGGTGTGCATCGGCGCTTCCTTTGCCATGATGGAAGCGGTGCTGCTGCTGGCCTCGATCGCGTCGAAATTCCAGATGACCCTGGTTCCGGGCCACCCGGTGGAGATGCTGCCGACGATCACCCTGCGACCGAAAGATGGCATTCGAGTCCGGATAGCTCGCCGCTAATCGGCCCTGCCCGCCTCAACCTCTGGTACCCAAGTACTAAAACCCTTTAACATTTCGTACCTCTCACGCAAGATATGGCGAAATCTGCTTGCCTGCCAAAATCAAGTCATGTAATTTCCTGCTGGCTTCGTGGTTCGTTTTTTGCTGGAAATCCATAGTACTTATCGCTATTGTGCGCGGCGCGCGCCGTATATGCCCGGGAGGCAGCATGAAAAGGCTACTTGTCGTTGTGTTCGCAGGGTTGTGTTTGCTCGCAGGATGCGGAGGGGGAAAGCCCGCGATCTCGGTTTCCGCCTCATCCTCGGCCAGTACCGTTGAAGCAGGGCAGACAGCGCAGATCACGGCCACCCTGGCCAACGACTCCTCCAATCAGGGCGTTAGCTGGACTGTTTCGTGCAGCACCGCCCCCTGCGGCAGCGTCTCGCCAACATCGTCGACCACTTCGCCCTTCACCACCACCTACACGGCTCCGGGCAGCGCACCGTCGAGCAACCTGACGGTCACGATCACGGCGACTTCGGTGAAAGACCCGTCGAAATCGACGACGGTGACCATCACCGTCCCCGCTATCGCCGTTTCCGTGAGCCCCTCGACGCCGCAAACAGTGGATTACAACTCATCTGCGCAGGTCACGGCGACAGTCGCGAACGACCCTTCGAGCGGCGGGGTTAACTGGACCCTGACACAGGCGGGAACGAGTTGCTCGCCCACCTGCGGCACCGTTTCACCGGGATCGACCGCCAGCGGAACCGCGACCACCTACACCGCGCCTACCACGCCGCCCTCCAGCGATCTGGTTGTAACCCTCACCGCGACTTCGGCCACCGATAACACGAAATCCGCTTCGGTCACGATTACCGTCCCGGCCGTAACGGTGTCCGTTACTCCCTCGGCGAAGACCGTTCAGGCGGGTCAAACACAGGGGTTCAGCGCCACGGTCAACAACACGTCGAATACCGGGGTTACCTGGACGCTGTACCAAGGCTTGACGCCCTGCTCGCCGACGTGCGGCACGCTAAGCAGCAGTACGACGAATCCTGTTACCTACACGGCTCCGTCCACGCCGCCATCGAGCGACCTGACCGTGACCCTCACTGCGGTTTCCTCCGCCGATGTTACAAAATCCGCTTCGGCCACGATTACGGTCCCGGCCATAACGGTGTCCGTCAGCCCATCGACGACGCAGACCGTCGAGGCCACGCAAACCCAGCAGTTCAGCGCCACGGTCAACAACACATCGAATACCGGGGTTACCTGGACGCTGCACCAAGGCTTGACGCCCTGCTCGCCGACGTGCGGCACGCTAAGCAGCAGTACGACGAATCCTGTTACCTACACGGCTCCGTCCACGCCGCCATCGACCGACCTCACCGTGACCCTCACTGCGGTTTCCTCCGCCGACAACACGAAATCCGCCTCGGTCACGATTACGGTTCCCGCCATCACCGTCTCCGTCACGCCGTCGGCGCCACAGGTGGTGATTAACGGCACGCAAAACTTCACTGCGACGATCTCGAACGATCCGACAACCGCTGGCGTCAATTGGACTTTGACGTGGAATGGATCGCCGTGTACGACGGCGTCAACGTGCGGCGCGCTTTCGGGACAAACCGCTACCGCGGTCACCTACACCGCGCCAGCCACCGTGCCGAGCCCGGCGACGGTCACGGTCACGGCGACTTCAGTGACCGACACGTCGAAGACGGCTTCGGCCACAATCACCGTCACGACGTCCTTTATCGCGGCTTGCAACGGCTCGGGCAGCGAATCGCTGCTCAACGGTCATTACGCGTTCCTGCTGAAAGGCTTCGATAGCACCCCCCAGCCCGTGCTGGTCGGCGGCGTAATCACCGTCGATGGCTCCGGGAACGTAACCACCGGGACCATGGACATGAACCTCAGCGGAGGCGTGCAGACGGGCTTGAACGTAACCGCCGGTTCCTACAGCATCGGTTCGGACCACCGCGGCTGCATGACGCTGACCACCTCGGCGGGAACGCAAGACTACCGGTTCTCGCTCGGCGGCATTTCCGGCGGCGTCGCGTCCACCGGCCACATGATCGACTTTGACAGCGCCGGCCCGTTCACCACCGGCGTGCTGCTCCAGCAAACCACGACGGCATTCTCTACAGCATCTGTCACCGGCAACTACGCTTTCGGCGTTTCCTCCGCGCAGAACAGCACCGTGACCCTTAACGGCGTGGTTGGCGGCAAATTTGCGGTTGCCGGCGTATTCAACCTTGCGGCCGGCGTGGTCAGCGGAGGCGAATTGGACGTCAACGGGAACGGACAATTGGACGGAAACTCGTCGCTCACGAGTTGGCCGTCCAGCCCGATCTCGGTCAACGCCGGGGGCACGTATACGGTCGATGCGACCAGCGGCCGCGGGACGCTGACGTTCACGCCAAGCGTGGCGTCGTCGGCCGTGAACAGCGTGATCTATGTGGTTTCCTCAAACGAGTTCCTCGCTCTGTCCAGCGACGACCAAACCGCGAACGCGATATTCGCCGGAACCGCCTTGAAACAATCCGGCTCGTTCTCGAATTCGTCCCTCAACGGCACGAGCGTGCTCTACGCATCACAGCTCAGCGGTTCCTCCTCGGGAACCACCAGAACCACGCTGGGGCTGATAGCATCCACTGGCTCCAGTGCAACTTTCACGTTCTCCGGGTATCAGAACGACGGCGGCAGCTTCAGTACCGAGAGCGCGTCCGGGTCGTTCAGTGTTGCCTCCACCGGGCGCGTGCTTTTGTCGAACGCCGGGAATCAATCGCCCCTCTTCTATCTCGTCACCTCGAATGAGGCGTTTTTCCTGGGCGCCGACGGCGGCGTCCAGTCGGGCTTCTTCGAGCCTCAGACCGGCAGCTCGTTCACGGCCGCGTCGCTCAACGGAACTTTCGCGTTCGGAACGATCAATCCGGAGCAGCCGGGCGTGGATGATAGTTCAGGCGTGGCCGCGTTCGACGGCACATCCACGATCACCGGAACCAGTGACGACAACTCCTCCGGCAGCCTCAACGCGAATGGCGCGATCAGCGGAACCTACTCGGTCGATTCGAACGGCCTGGTGCACAACCCGTCAAGCTGTACGGTTTCGGCATCCAGCACGACCTGCGACGGAATATTCCTTATTATTTCGCCGACCAAGGCCGTCAGGATGGATACCAAGTCCTCGAATACAAACCCAGCAGTCCAGACCGCTGGGCAGTAAGTAAATATGACGAAGGTCGCGCAGACCAGGGCGACCGCAGCGCGGACGGCCTCCGCGGGGAATTTCCCGCGGAGGCCGTTTCATTTTCCGCGGGACCCGAGGAAATGGGGGCGCCTCGGCGAAGCGCAACGCTGAGATTCCTCGGCCCCCGGCACGCCGGGGCCCTCGGAATGACAACGCACTCTGACGCTGTCATTCCGAGGAGGCACGACGAAGGTGGGGCGACGCCTGCCCGCCGAAGCGTCGGCAAAGGCGGGAGGAATCGCTCCGGGGAATTTCCAACGCGCCGGGAGATTCACCCTCGCCAAGGCAAAACCGGCCTCCTCGCAATGACGGCTCTCCGCAGCTATCGTGTGTGCTATTTTTCCTGGCCGGCGGGTTCGCGCCGCCGTGCACTGCCGTGTTATCTTTACCGTTTCCGAACTGCCATGGCACACGCGTTCCTGAAATGCATCGATGCCGCTTGCGGCCATGTTCACCCGATCGGGTGGACAGCGCCGAAGTGTTCCGCCTGCGGCAATCAGCTCGACGTCTCCTATGAATTCGATTCCGCCTCGGTCGAGGAACTGCGCCAATGCTGGCGCGACCGGCTATCGAGCGACAACGCCATGGATCGCAGCGGCGTCTGGCGGTTTCGCGAACTGCTCCCGTTTCTTCGGCCGGGCGTTCATCCGGTCACGCTATGCGAGGGCCGTACGCCCCTGATCGAGGCCCAGCGCGCCGGGCGCTGGGCGGGCGGGGTCCGGCTGTGGGTAAAGCATCTGGGCGCCAATCCCACGGGCTCCTTCAAAGACCTGGGCATGACCGCCTGCATCAGCGCCGCCGTCGCGGCCGGCACGCGCGCGGTCGCCTGCGCCTCCACCGGCAACACGTCGTCGTCCATGGCCGCTTATGCCGCGCGCGCCGGGCTGTCCGCGATCATGTTCGTGCCCTACCAGGCAATCGCCGTGGCGAAGCTGGCCCAGGCGATCGAGTTCGGCGCCGGGGTGATCCAGGTCCGCGGGAGCTTCGACGACGCCTTCCATCTGCTCGATACCATCGCCGCCGAACGGGGATTGCAGGTCGTGAATTCGATCAATCCCTTCCGGCTGGAAGGGCAGAAAACGGCTGTCGTCGAGCTGCTGGAACAACGCAACTGGCGCCCGCCGGATTACGTCGTGCTTCCCGGCGGGAATCTGGGCAACGTCTCCTCGATGGGGAAGGCGCTCCGGGAGCTGGCCGGCCTCGGGGCCACCGATCGCTCACCGCATCTGGTGGTCGTGCAGGCAGCCGGGGCGGCGCCCTTTTATCGGCAGTGGCTCTCCGGCGGCGATCTGGAACCGGTGACTCCCCCAGAGACCGAGGCGAGCGCCATCCGCATCGGGCACCCGGCGAACTGGCGCAAGGCGCGCCGGGAGATGGAATGGACCGGGGGCCTGGTGGAAGCCGTCAGCGATCAGGATATCCATGACGCCAAGGCGGCCCTGGCTTCCGACGGGATCGGCTGCGAGCCGGCATCGGCGGCCACGGTGGCGGGCGTACGCAAGCTTCGCGCGCAGGGGAAAATGCCCGCCGAAGCGGACGTCGTCGTGTTCCTCACCGGGCATCAACTGAAAGATCCCGATTACATCCTTCGCCACAACGCCCGCAACGATCGCGCCCTCGTCGTGATCGATCCCGATCCGGACGAGGCTCGTCGCGCCCTCGACCAGATGCAAGCCGGCTGAGTAATCGCGCGGGGCCACTGTTTCGCGGTATCTTTCGAGCGGGGGAGATCTCTATTCGGCGCTGCCGGTCAACCCTGCCGCCGCCAAAACCGCATCGGCGGCGCGGTCGAGTCCAATCGAGGCGTTGACCATCAGGTGATACAAGTGAGCGTCCTTCCAGTCTTCCCCGAAGTAGCGCCGGATATAGGCGGCTCGCCGGCGGTCGGTCACCTCCGCCAGTTCCGCCAGGCCGTCTTCGCGTCCCAGCATCTGGCGCAGGTTCCGAACCCGCAATTCGAGAGGGGCGTGCAGGGAAACATGAAAGGTGTCCTTGCGGTCGCGCAAGGTGCATTGGCCCCCACGCCCCACGATTACGCCATTACCGATTTCCGCCGCCTCCCGGATCACTTGCGTCCACAGCCGCTTCATTTCGTCCGCATCGAACGCCACCGTCTCGACTCGCGACGCCGATCCCTCGAATCCGCCTCGCCACAACGACTGAATCAAACGCTGGAACCAAGGATTCACGCACTCGTCATAGCGGCGGGCAACGTCCGGATGGACCTGTGCGCGGCGGGCGATTTCTTCCACAAGCGGATCGTCGACCACCTGCCATCCCAGCCGCTCGGCGATGCGCCGGGCCAGACTGGTTCCCCCGCTGCCGTATTCGCGGCTGATGGTGATGAGTCGAAACATTGGCGTGCGCGCGCCGCGTACAGGATACCCACGAAGTGACGTCTTCGCAATTGGGCCGCTGCGCCGGGTTCCGACGCAGAATCGAGGAGGGTTCCTTCCGCCATGGTATTCGGCTGGCATCCCAGGGAAGGAAGACCGTTCGATAACAATGCCAATGGAGCTGAAATTCGACCGATTTAACCCTCTCGGCATGGCTGCCGCGGCATTGCCGGACGAGGGCGGCACGGCGCTGGTGTGGGGCGTCTTGCCCGGCGAGCGAGCGCGCGTCCTGCCGATTCGCCGGCAGCGGGAAAACCTGCTTTGCCGCGTCGAAGAAATTCTCACCGCCTCGCCCGACCGCATTCCCGCGCGCGAAGCGCACTACCTGAGCTGCTCGCCCTGGCAGGTGATGAAATATCCGGCGCAGGTGCAATGGAAGCGCCAAATCCTCCAGTCCCTGTTCCCCGCCATTCCTCTGGGCCGCTTCGTTCCGGCCGATACGGTCTGGGGCTATCGAAACAAGCTGGAATTCAACTTCACGGAGGAGGAAGGACGGCTGCACCTGGCCTTTCACGAGCGCGCCAACCGCCATCGCAAACTGGCCTTGCCGGAGGGATGCCGTTTGGGGAGCGAGGCAATGAACGCCGCCGCGCTGGAGGTTGCCGGGCGGCTTGCCGCGCGCGGAACCCGCGCCGATGCGCTCAAGAGCCTGGTGGTGCGAGGCAGCGCGGCCACGGGCGACGTGCTCATCGCGCTCTACGTCACCGATGAATCGTTTTCCGCGCTCGATTTTCCGCTCGAGCGCAGCGCGGGACAGGCCATCTTCTACAGCGATCCCCTCTCGCCCGCCTCGGTTCCCACGAAAGTCCTTGCGCGGCGCGGCCCGCAGGAGTTCACCGAGCGCGTCGCCGGCCTGGATTTGGCCTGTCCGCTGGAGGGATTTTTCCAGAACCACGCCGAGGTCTTCTCGTGCGCAAGCGACGAAATCCGCCGGCACGCCGGGCCGGCCGGCCTCCTGCTCGAACTCTACAGCGGCGTCGGGTCGATCGGGCTGGCCTTGCGTGACCGCGCGGCGGAAATCGTCGCCATCGAATCGAACCAGGCCTCGGCCGCCTTCGCCGAGCGCAACCGCCGGAAGATGGGTGCCGAAAACTATCGCCCCGTGTGGGCCCAGGTCGAATCGTGCGCCGAGCAGTTGCTGGCCGAGACGGATGTGCTGGTGGTCGACCCTCCCCGCTCGGGGCTACCCTCCCGGCTGGTCGCCGCGCTGGGGCGAACGCGGCCGGGCCGGATCATTTATCTGGCATGCAATCCGGTAACGCAGGCGCGGGACGTCGCCCTGCTCGGCTCCGGCTACCGACCGATTGCTCTGGCGGGCTTTGATTTCTATCCGCAGACGCCCCACATGGAGTCGCTTGTGGTCTTGGACCGGGTGTAAGAGAATCGGTAGCTTCGCGATCAGCGGCGGTTCAAGACCTCTTGCATTGCGGATGAACCATTGGATCGGGCGCGCGAAGCCTTTCGCACCTTTCCCGCATCGAAAAAAGCCGCGAAGGTTCCGGCGCGAGTCTCAACCCGAGGAGGCAATGCCTAAACATTCGATTTGGTTTTCCCGTGCCCTTCTGGCTTCGCTACTTGTAATCGGCGGAGCCGGCGTTGCCGCCGCCGCGCCCCACGCGCCTCCGGTCGCCCATAGCCGGCGATTCGCGTTCAGCTATGTGGTCCGCGTGCCCGCGACAAAAGGACGGGAACTGCGGCTGTGGGTCCCGCTCGCCCATTCCGGTCCCTACCAGACGATCTCGGGGCTGCGCATCGAGAGCCCGGTCGCCTGCCGCGTCGTCCGCTACAGACAGGGAAATGAGGACGCCTATTTCGTTCTGCGCGGGCCGCAACTGCGGAAACCCAGCGAGATCCGGATCCGGTTCCACGTCTTGCGGCGCGAGCATACCACCCGCCTGCCCGCAACCGACCCGCCTCCGATCAACGTGAAAAACAACCCCGCCCTGGCCTTCTACCTGCGTCCGGCGCGGATGATCCCTTTGAACGGCATCATCGGCCGGCTGTCGGCCGAAACCACCCGGGACGTCACCGATCCCCTCGTAAAAGCCCATAAAATCTACGAATACGTCATCGCCCACATGCGGTACGACAAATCGGGGACGGGCTGGGGCCGCGGCGATGCCGTCTGGGCGTGCAGCTCGCATCGCGGCAACTGCACGGACTTTCATTCGTTGTTCATCGGCATGGCTCGCGCGGCGGGAATCCCCGCCCGATTTCGCATCGGATTCCCGCTGCCCGAAGGCGAGCATCAGGGCGAAATCCCCGGCTATCACTGCTGGGCAGAGTTCTACCTCAACAAGGTCGGCTGGGTGCCGATCGATGCCTCCCAAGCCTGGCTCGTCCCCTCCCGGAACAATTTTTATTTTGGCAATCTCGGTCCGGACCGGGTGATGTTCACCATGGGCCGCGACCTTCGCCTCGGCCCCGCGCAGCAGGGCCAGCCGCTGAACTACTTCATCTACCCGTACGCCGAACTCGACGGCAAGCCGTTTTCCGGCGTGCGGCACCGGTTTTCCTTCCGCGATCTGGCCGACTGAGCTGACGCCGTGAGCCGGCAGCGTCCGGCCGGGGAGGCGCGGGCGGCTGTTGAGCATCTTGCTACCGGTCCGGAAAAGCGCCGTTCTTTCGCTCTAACCCATATTGTATTCTTTGCCTCACGCCATGGATTACCGCGCCGTCGAGCAGATCGACATTTCGACAACTCCGGAGCCCCAATCGACACGCCCTCCCGCGGGAACGCTGGCGCTTCTTCGCCGCGTGGAATATCTGCTCGTCGCCGTTGCCCTTGTAGGGGTCCTCGACACCCTCCGCTTTGCCGTTTACTACATTCCGTTACGATTCGCCGTGAATTTCGAAGAAGGCAACCAACTCCTGGCCGCTCTGCGGATCGCTCGAGGGCAAGGTCCGTATCCCGCGGTCGGCGGCCCGCCCTACATCGTTAACCCCTATGGTCCCGTGTTCTATTACGCGGACGCTTCGCTGGTCCGGTGGTTTGGACGAAGTTTTACCGCGCCGCGTTTGCTGGTTCTCGCTTCCGCCTTTGCGGTGGCTCTGTTCGTCATATTGCTTCTGAAGCGATGGACCGGGTCCTGGACGGTCGCGCTGGGCTTCGGCCTCTCGTTTCTCGCGGTAAGGCTGGTTCGCGACTGGTCCCACGTCGTGCGGGTCGACATTTTCGGACTGGCGCTCGCGATGGCCGGGCTTTACGTTTTTGCGCGCGGCCGAAGCCTCCTGTGGCCCGCCCTGCTGTTCCTGCTGGCGCTCAACACGAAGATCACCTTGCTCGCCGCCCCGGTCGCCTGTTTTCTCTAGCTGATCCTGGCCGGCGAGCGGCGGCGCGCCTGGCGCTTCGCCGCCTGGCTGATGCTCTTCGGGGTAGCGGGACTGGTCGCCGTCGGCGTCTCGACCAACGGGTGGGGACTATTTCAAATGTTCCTCACGCACCCGGATCAGTATCGGATCAGCTGGTATTTGTCCCGTCTGAGGCCCTTTGCGCTGCTGAACACAGCACTGCTGGCCGGCTTGGCCGCCCTGGGCGTTCGGGACTTCCGCCGGCGATCGTTTTCGCTACCTTTCATTACGGCGTCCTGGCCACCTGCATGACATTCACGATCGGGCAGTGGGCCAACGATGCCAATCACCTTCTCGAATGGCAAGCAGCGCTGTGCCTGGCCGCCGGCTGCGGCTACCACATGCTGCGGAACCGGCAGAAGGTCGACGTAGCGGCAGCCTTGATTCCCATCGGCGTGATTCTGCTGATTGTGCTGGGACTCCCTGAAAGCCCCCGCGTCATCCCGGAGCTGGCCGGCTGTCCGGCAGCCTACCAGTTCGCCGAGCAACAGCCGGGACAA
>DATLRW010000199.1:0-2817 GCA_035534495.1 Candidatus Dormiibacterota bacterium
CCCATTTCGGCTTTCTCCGCGGGACGGCCCCAGATGTGGCAGCGATTGCCGCGAAAGCTCGCATAGGCCCCCGGCCACGGCGTGAAGCCGCGCATACGGTTGTAGATCTTGCGGGCCGGCCAGGTCCATTCGATGCGGCCATGCTCTTTCTTGAGCAGCGGGGCCAGCGTCGCGCGCGAGTGATCCTGCGCCTGCGGGGCGAGCGTGCCGGCGCCCAACCCTTCGAGGGTGCTTACGACCAGGTCTGCGCCGGCGACCGCCATGCGCGCAGCCAGTTCCGGCGCTGTTTCGTCCGGGCCGATTCCGGTTTCCCATCGCAGCAGCGTGGGGCCGGTATCCATTCCCGCATCGATCTGCATGGTGGTCAGGCCCGTGCGCGTTTCCCCTTCGGCGACGGCCCACTGAATCGGCGCGGCCCCGCGATATTTCGGCAGAAGCGAGGCGTGGAGATTGATCCAGCCCAGGCGCGGGATTTCGATCAGGCGCCCGGGAACGATCTGGCCAAACGCGATGATCACGACCGCATCGGGGGAGATTTTTCGAAAGAACTCGAACGCCTCTTCCGCGCGCACCTTGGCGGGCTGATAGAGCGGAATGCCCGCGGCGAGGGCGGTTCGCTTGACCGGGCTGGCCGTCGTTTCGAGTCCCCGGCCGCTCGGCCGGTCCGGCTGCGTGAGGACGGCTTCGATCTGAAATTGAGGTTCACGGATCAGACGCTCGAGCGAGGGAACCGCAAAAGCGGGCGTACCGCAGAAGACGAGCCTCATATCGCCCGGCCCCGCGCGACTACCACTCCCCGGCCTTTTGCAGTTTGCGGATGCGGCGCTTGATGAGGTCGCGCTTGAGCATGCTCAAGTGGTTCAGGAACAGGATGCCGAACAGATGGTCGATCTCGTGGCAGAAGGCGCGGGCGAGCAGGCCCTCGCCGCGCATCTCCCATTCCTTTCCCGTCGCATCCTGCGCGCGCACGCTGACGAACTGGGGCCGCAGCACATGGGCGCGGAAACCGGGAACCGACAGGCAGCCTTCCTCCTCGCGCTGCTCGCCTTCGAAATGCGTGATCTCCGGATTGGCGAGCACCAGACGCGCTTCCGGGTTTTTCCCCACCGTGACGTCGATCACGGCCAGCCGCAGACTCAGGCCGATCTGCGGCGCGGCCAGGCCGACGCCTTCGGCCGCGTACATCGATTCGAACATGTCGTCGACGGTCTTCTGAAGCTGCTCATCAAACTTCTCAACCGGAGGGGTCTCCTGCGCCAAAATGGAGTTGGGAAATTTTACGATTGGGTGAACCATCGCCGCCTTTCCGTTAGAATTCGTCGAGTTGACGCTGATAGCCGAGGAAATTCCGTCGCGTCTCCTTGATCGAATCCCCGCCAAATTTTTCCATAAACGCCCCGGCCAAAGTGAACGCCACCATCGCTTCGCCCACGACGCCCCCCGCCGGTACGACGCACACATCGGAACGCTCATAGGCGGCCTCGACGGCGCCCTTGGCCTGCAAATCGGCCGTCCCGAGCGGACGGCGAAGCGTCGAGATCGGTTTCAGGTATCCGCGGACGACGACATCCTCGCCGTTCGTGATCCCTCCCTCGAGCCCGCCGGCGTGATTGGACGGCCGCACGAACCGCCGTCGATCGGCCGAATACGAAATCGGGTCCTGCACCTCGGAACCGTAGGAGCCCGCGCCGGCGACGCCGCTTCCGATTTCGACCGCCTTCACCGCCTGAATCGACATCACCGCTCTCGCCAGCTTTCCATCGAGTTTCTCATCCCATTGCGCGTGGCTGCCGAGACCGGGCGGAACGTTGTGCGCGACGACCTCGAAAACCCCACCCACCGAATTGCCCGCGCGCAGCACGGCATCCACCTCGGCCTTCATCCGGGCCTCGGTTTCCGGATCGACGCAGCGCAGGGGCGATTCCAGATTCGCGCAGACGGCCTGGATTTCTTCCCAGGACACCGGCCGCGCCAGGCTGACATGGCCCACGGCGACGACGTGGCTGAGAATCTCGATCCCGAATTCGCCCAGCAACAGTTTCGCGAAGGCGCCGGCCGCCGTTCGCGCGGCCGTTTCGCGAGCCGAGGCGCGTTCGAGAATGTAGCGGGCGTCGTGCAGGTTGAACTTCAGCGCGCCGGCCAGATCGGCATGTCCGGGGCGCGGCGCCGTCAGCGGCCGGCGCGCCTGTTCCGAGCCGGCGAAATCCTCGACGGGAAGCGCCTGCTTCCACCGGGTTTCCCATTCGCGGTTTTCGAGGCGCAGCGCGATGGGCGCTCCGATCGTGCGGCCATGACGCACCCCGGCCAGCACGTCGACGGCGTCCTTTTCGATCTTCTGCCGCCCGCCGCGCCCGAAGCCGAGTTGGCGCCGGCCGAGTTCGCGATTGACGAACTCGAAATCCACCGCGAGACCGGCGGGGAGCCCGGACAGCCAGGCGATGAGCCCCTGGCCGTGAGATTCTCCAGCCGTTACAAATCTGACTTTATCCATGGTTTGGCGCACGCGGCGCTGAAGGATTTGAATTGTACCGGACAGACACCCTCCGGCCAAGCCAAACGAAGGGAAACCGGTTGGATGGTTGGTCACCGCCCCCGGCGAGATTCTTTACAGTTGCCCGTGCCTATGCTAGCTTCGACTTTTGTTCCGCTACTCCGTGCGCCAGAACGGCGGGGGCGGCCGCAGAGGCCGCGCGCGGTTCTGTCTTTGCAACACAGTCTCGCCTCCGGCGAGGGCTTTCCTGCCCGAATTTCACCATGCGGTATTTCACGTAGAGAGGAGCCAGGCGACCCTTGCTCAAGCTTCGCAAAATCGAGCTG
>DATLRW010000200.1:0-6932 GCA_035534495.1 Candidatus Dormiibacterota bacterium
GGCCGCCGTACAAAAAGTGCGAATAGCACTCGTCGGTGACCAGCCAGATGCCGCGCCTCCGGCACACATCGAGGATCCGTTCCATCTCGTCGTTCGGCACGACGGACCCGGCCGGGTTGTTCGGGGAATTGACGATCAGCATCCGCGTCCTCGGGCCGATGGCCGCTTCGACGTGCGCGGCGCGCAGACGGAATCCGTCGCTCGCCGCGGTCTGGACGATTCGCGGCTCGGCCCCGACGAAGCGGATCATGTCGGGAAAGCTGACCCAGTAGGGCGCCGGTAGGATCACCTCTTCGCCCTCATTCACCAGAACGTTCAGCGCGTCGAAGATCGCCTGCTTGCCTCCCACCGTGATCACCGATTCCGCCGTCTGGTAGCTCGTGCCGAACTCCCGCTTGTGCCACTGGCAAACCGCCTCGCGCAGCGGGTCAATGCCGGGAACCGGCGTGTATTTGGTCAGGTTCCGCTCGATCGCGCGGACGGCGGCCTGCTTGATGTGGTCGGGGGTGGGGAAGTCGGGCTCGCCGATGCCGAAATTCACGACGTCGACCCCGGACGCGCGGAGCCGTTCGGCCTCGGCCAGCACCTCGCCGGTGGCCGAGGGCGAAATCCGCTCCATGCGGCCGGCTAGAGGCGAAATCGGTTTTGAAATCGATGGCATAGCTGTTTTTTCGCTTCCTGCCACCGGGACTGGCCGCACAGGCCAATTCCCGGCGGAGAATGTCTGACGATCAGCGCACCTTCGCTTTGAGCCGCTGCGCTACCATCGGTGGCACCAGCCCTTCGACCGAGCCGCCCAGCCCCGAAATCTCTTTCACCAGGCTCGAACTCAAAAAACTGAATGTTTCCGCCGGCAGCATAAACACGGTCTCCAGGCGCGGCTCCATCTTCCGGTTCATCATGGCCATCTGCAATTCGTACTCGTAGTCGGAAACCGC
Source organism: Candidatus Dormiibacterota bacterium (assembly GCA_035534495.1). Lineage (GTDB taxonomy): Bacteria > Acidobacteriota > Terriglobia > Acidiferrales > UBA7541 > JAKASX01. The sequence continues at coordinate 939 of DATLRW010000200.1, forward strand.
GCGGATTCCACGCAAGATCACCCGGGCATTCTGGCTCCGCGCATATCCCACCAGCAACCCCTCGAAAACGTCGATTTCGACGTTTTCCATCCCCCGCGTCGATTCCTTCAGCATTTCCACGCGCTCATCGAGGCCGAATAAGGGGTTCTTTTGGATATTCCGCAGCACGGCCACGATCAGCCGGTCGAACACACGGGCGCCTCGTTCGATCAGATCCAGGTGACCGTAGGTCACCGGATCGTAGGAGCCGGGACAGATGGCAATGACGGGTTTCATGATGGGTTCGGTCCCGCCGTCATTCTAAATGGTTAGCCGATCATTGGTACAGCCTGTTGATGCGGCGCTCATGCGGAATGTTCAACGCTTCCGGGGCGGACTGTGGAGGAGGAGTGCAGGGGCGCGGCAGGGGGGCGCCGATGCGCTGGAAACAGCCGGGCCGGCCGGAAGTGAAGAACGGCGTATGACCTCCCGTGGAGGTCATACGCCGTTCATTGCAACAAGGTTATCGAGCTTGTCTCGGTTACTTCGTCGGGGCGAATACGCGGATGCAACCGCAGCCGGCCGCGCCTTCGGGCGCGAATACCTTGCCCGTCACGTCGCTTGCGGCAACCGAATGCGCGTTCCCGCCGGTCGGGATCGTCTGGACCAGCTTGTTGGTGAGCGCGTCGATGACAAACAGAGCGCTCGGGTGCGCATCGCCTCCCGCCGAGTAATACTGATGGTTTTTGGCGCTGTAGGCGACCTCATCGGTTCCGCCTACCCCGGGGATCGTGGCGACCAGTTTGCCGGTTTTGGCATTCATGACCACCGCGATGGGGGGCATGCCCTTTTCGCCGTTGGCTGTGCACCCGAGCAGGAAGTTCTGGCCCGGCCCAAAGACGATGCCGGCGGGATGGCAGTTTTCCACGGGCAAAATCTTCAGGAGTTTTCCCTTCGGGGTGATCACTGCAACGCCGTTCTTTTTGGGGTTGTGGTCGAGTTCCGGAATGGAAAGGTAGAACAATCCGTCGGCCGGATTATAGGCCGGCGCTTCGATCCCGTCGGTCGCGTTCGCGAAGGGAATCTTGGCGATAACCTTGCGTTCGGTGGTCGAAATCAGGGATAGAAACGGCGGATTCTCGTCGCCGTTCCCGCAGGCCAGGACATGGTTGGTTGGATCGTAAGCGAGCTCGTCGCAGCGGTGCGTGCCGCCGGTCGGGATCGTGGCGACAATTTTCATCGTCTTGAGATCGATTTCCTTCACAGTGCTGTCGCCGTCGCCGGCCCATGCGACGTCGCCTTCGACCAGAACGCCGTCCGGACCCGAAGCGCCATAATTCGGCTTCCCGTTCTTCATTTTGACGCCGACGAAACCGGCAATGCTGCCGATATATTTATCGGTTCTGGCGTTGAAGACGTCGACGGAGGAGTTGGTGCGGTCGGACAGGAAATAGCGCTGGGTTTTCTGATCGACCCAGCTGATGTCGAATATGTTGATTTTCTTGCCGGGTATGGCCATGGTAGCGACTTGCTTCAGCTTTCCATTTCCGGCAGCTCGTGACGTGCGGGCAATCGCCGGCACCGCCAAGGCGGCGAGCAGGGACCCCAGAATCAGGATGTTGCGACGCATACTAGGTATGCCTCCATGTGAGCCTTGAAATTTCAATCCAAATGATTTGCAGTCTGCGTTTCCTAAGGGAGGGCAGTATAAACCCAATAGCTGTCGTGAACTACATTAATATTGATTAATCTTGACGCGCCGGGCGGGCAGGGGCGCCTTGCCGGTTTTTTCCGGCCGCGTCTGCCGGGCGCGTCCGGGCATTCTTGACACTCTTGGGCACGCAGCGTAGATTGAAGAACTGAGACCGTTTCAGTCTTATATCCCGATGCTTCGCGTTTCCCGCAAAGCCGACTACGCGCTCATCGCCTTGAAGCATCTGGCCCAGCATGGCCATGACCAGGCCTTGAGCGCGGCGGATATTTCCCATTCCTACGGAATTTCCGCCACTCTGCTGGCGAAAGTGCTGCAGCGGCTGGCCAAAAAAGGGCTGCTGCAGGCGCGGCACGGCTCGAGCGGGGGCTACACGCTGGCGCGCGATCCCGGGTTGATCACAGCTCTGGAAGTTGTCCAGGCGATCGACGGGCCGATATCGATCACCTCGTGCCAGTCGCGCCGTGGCACGTGCGACCAGCTGTCGAGCTGCACGGTGCGAGATCCGCTGCGCCGCGTGAACGACTCGGTGTTGCAGGTGCTCAATCAAGTGACGCTATTGCAGTTGGCCGACGAGGAGCCGGCTTCGCCCGTCGTCGGGCTTACGGTTTAATACCGGGGAATTATGCCGATCCAGCTTCCGATTTACATGGACAATCACGCGACCACGCCGGTCGATCCGCGGGTGCTCGAAGCGATGATGCCGTACTTCGGCGCCCGGTTCGGCAACGCCGCCAGCCGCAGCCACTCGTTCGGCTGGGCCGCCGAAGAGGCCGTCGAAAATGCCCGGGCGCAGATTGCCGCGCTCATCGGGGCGAGTCCCAAGGAGATCATTTTCACCAGCGGCGCCACCGAATCGAACAACCTGGCGATCAAGGGCGTCGCCGAAATGTACCGGGAGAAGGGGAATCACGTCATCACGCAGGCGACCGAGCACAAGGCCGTGCTCGACACGTGCAAGCGGCTGGAAAAATCGGGTTTCGAGGTCACCTGCCTTCCGGTTCAGCGCGACGGCCGCATCGATCCCGATGATCTGGAACGCGCCATCACGCCGAAAACCATTCTGATTTCCATCATGTACGCCAACAACGAAATCGGCGTCATCCAGCCGATTCCGGAAATCGGCCGGATGGCCAAGCGGCGCGGCGTCGTGTTTCACGTCGATGCCGCGCAGGCGGCCGGCAAGATTCCCATCGGCGTGGAGGGCGACGGGATCGATCTGCTGTCGATCGCCGCGCACAAAATGTACGGGCCCAAGGGAGTGGGCGTGCTTTTCATTCGCCGGAAAAATCCCCGTGTGGAAGTGGCGCCAATCATCGACGGCGGCGGCCACGAGCGCGGCATGCGCTCGGGCACGCTGAACGTTCCCGGCATCGTCGGCCTGGGTAAGGCATGCGAGCTGTGCCTCCGGGAGATGCCCGCGGAATCCGCGCGGACCGCGGCCCTGCGCGACCGTCTGATGCAGGGAATCCGGAGCCGCCTCGACCGGGTGACGGTCAACGGCTCGATCGAGCATCGCCTGCCGAACAATTTGAATGTCAGTTTCGCCGGGGTCGAGGGGGAATCGTTGATGATGGGCATCAGCGACGTGGCCGTATCGAGCGGCTCGGCCTGCACCTCGGCCAAAATCGAGCCCAGCTACGTGCTCCGGGCCGTCGGCATCGGCGAGGATCTGGCCCACGCCTCGATCCGTTTTGGCCTGGGCCGCTTCAATACCGGAGAGGAAGTCGATTACGTCGTCGGCCGCGTGGCGGAGACGGTCAGCCGCCTGCGGGAGCTTGCGCCGCTCCCGGCGCCCGCGTGCGGCAAAATAAAGTAGAATAGAGACAAGAGGCGCGGGGCTCGGGCGCTGCGGGTTCCGCGAAAAACCAGATGATTCAAGTGACGGAAAAAGCGGCGGAGAAGATTCGCGAACTGCTCGACAAGCAGGGCGTTCCACCCGAGACGGGCGGGCTGCGCATCGGCGTGCAGGGAGGGGGCTGCTCGGGCCTTTCCTATGCCATGCGCCTCGAAACGAAATCGCGCGAACGCGACAGCGTTGTCGAAGCGTTCGGGGCTCGCGTCTTCGTCGATCCGAAAAGCCTGGACTACTTGAAGGACATTACCCTCGACTATCGCGAGGAACTCATGCGGAAAGGGTTCGTCTTCGAGAATCCGCAGGCGGCGCGCACTTGCGGCTGCGGGACCTCGTTCACCGTCTGACGTTCCGAATTATTGCCCGATGGCCTCCTGAACTCTTCCCTGGAAAATTGCACCCGCGCTGCTCGCCTCTTTGATCGTGGGGCGGCCCCGCTGCCTTTTCCGACCATCGGGATGCGATCACCCCTTGCAGCTTGGCCCCAAGCACTGTAGTCTGTTGGGCTGATTTGGCCGGGGACCGCTCCCTCCCCACCAGCCGGAATGGAAGGAGTTCGCACTCTGCGATGAGAGTCGCTCCCGACAAGGCGCGCAAGGAGCCGGACCTCTGGGTCCGTATTGAGTTGGGTTGCGGCGCAGGCAAAAACTGCGCGCACCCGGGTTGCCAGCCGTTTTTCCCTTTCCTATGTCCCTGGAATGTTCTCAGCCGGGCCGGTGTGTAGCCGGCAGCGGCGATTGTCCATCGAGGTGAACAGATGGTAATCGGTGTTCCAAAAGAGATTTATCCCGGCGAGCGCCGCGTGGCCCTGGTTCCCGCCGTGCTCCCCAATCTGAAGAAGGCGGGCCTGGAAGTGGTGATCGAGGCCGGCGCCGGCGCCGAGGCCGGCTATCCCGACGCGGAATACGAGGCCAAGGGCGCCAAAATCCTCGCGGGCCGCGCCCAGGTTTTCTCCACGGCCGACGTCATCATCCAGGTGCTTTGCCATGGCGCGAACGACCGAACCGGCGCTTCCGACATGCCGTTGCTGCGTCCGGGGCAGGCCCTGATGGGCTTCCTGCGCCCGCTCGGGTCGCTCGAAACGGTGCGGCAGGTGGCGGCGACGGGCGCGTCGGCGTTCTCCTTCGAACTGATGCCGCGAATCACGCGTGCCCAGAACATGGACGCGCTCTCTTCCATGGCGACCGTCGCGGGATACAAGGCGGTGATCCTGGCCGCCGACACGCTGCCGCGCATGTTTCCGATGATGACCACCGCGGCCGGCACCATCACGCCCGCCCGCGTTTTCGTCATCGGCGCGGGCGTCGCCGGGCTCAACGCCATTGCCACGTCTCACCGGCTCGGCGCCATCACTTCCGGCTACGACGTTCGTCCGGCGGCGCGCGAGCAGATCCAGAGCCTGGGCGGGCGCATCGTCGAGCTGGAACTGGAGACGGAACAGTCCGAGGATCAGCGCGGCTACGCCAAGGCGCAGGACGAAGCCTTCTATCAAAAACAGCGGGAACAACTGGGCAACGTCGTCGCCCAAAGCGACGTTGTCATCACGACGGCCGTCGTTCCGGGCCGCCGGCCGCCGCTGCTCATCACGGCCGACGCCGTCGGCCGCATGGCCCCGGGATCGGTCGTCGTCGACATGGCGGCCGAGCGCGGCGGCAACTGCGAGCTGACCCGCGCGGGCGAGACCCTCGACCATCACGGCGTCCGCGTGGTGGGCCACTTCAATCTGGCTTCGAGCGTTCCCTACCACGCCAGCCAGATGTACGCCCGGAACGCGACGACGTTCCTGCTCCATCTGGTCAAGGACGGCCAAATCCCCCTCGACCGGGACGACGAGATTCTTCGGGACACCCTGCTGACGCGCGGCGGCGAAATCGTGCAGCCGCGCGTGCGCGAATTCTTCAAACTTCCGGCCCTCGCAACAAATTAGGCAAGGAGGAAGGCGAATGCCAGCGGACTTCATTCTCAGCTTGTACGTTTTCGTTCTGGCCGGGTTCATCGGATTTCAGGTGATCGGTCGAGTCTCCCGGCTCCTTCACACGCCCCTGATGTCTCTGACCAACGCGCTCGATGCCGTCGTGGTGGTCGCCGCCATGATCATCGCGGGCCGGCGGGAATCGTCGCTGGCCGTGATTCTGGGAACGATCGCGGTGGCCGCCTCCTTCAGCAACGTCGTGGGCGGTTTCATCATCACCGAGCGGATGCTGGGCATGTTCAAATCGGGCGGTTCGAAAAAATCATGAACCCCATCGTGCAGCAGAACCTTACCGATTTCGCCTACCTTGCCTCGATCGTGCTGTTCATTCTGTCGCTTCGCTGGCTCAGTTCGCCCTCGAGCGCGCGCCGCGGCGTGCGCGCGGGCGAAATTGGCATGGCGATCGCGATCCTGGCCACGCTCGCCGGCTCGGGCATCATCCAGTACAAATGGATTCTGATCGGGCTCGTGATTGGC
>DATLRW010000201.1:0-10717 GCA_035534495.1 Candidatus Dormiibacterota bacterium
CATGGGTGGGGATTCTATCACCGGCCGCGTACACGCCACGTACACCGATTCGCCCAATTCAGCACATTCAGCGCTTTCAGCGCGTGAGTGTTTTCAATAAGTTCCGTGCCTTCAACAACCCCACATAGCCCGACTCCCCCCGCCTCCACCATCCTTCGCGCAAAATGCGCGCTACGGCTGGCAAGCCAGCCTTCTCTCTAAACTTGTATACCGCCCCGCGCCCACCATGCTGCGCGAAGGGTGGTGCCCGCCGTAGCACCAAGCCAGCGTCTCGAAGTCCCGTTTTGCCCCGGCCGTGCTGGCATCCCGGATGCCGAATTCAGCAAACGGAGGCAGGCCATCATGCACTTCGTTTACATTCTTCGCAGCATCTCCCGCCCCAATCAAATCTTTCGCGCAAAAGCAGCGCTAGGGCAGACAAGCTTGCCTTTTCTGGCCAGTAAATCAGCGTTGGGTAAAAGTACTCCCGAATCGCGTTAATTCACTCAGCCAGAATGACTCCGATGGACTGGCGCGTCGCACTCCCTAGACTTACGTTCACTTCCACGTACTGCGGCATGGCATGCGGAGTGCGGATATGACGCCAAAACCCGCGGTCTGGAAGTCGCATACCCGACAGGTCACACGGGCCGTATTGAGACCGCCGAGCATCGGAGGGGCAGAAAGGCGACCCCGACTGAACGTTCCTGGGATTCCGAATCAGAGAGGGAGGAAACCATGAAGCTGTTCGCCCGGATTGGTATCCCCGCCGTTCTTGTAGCTCTCGCAATGCTGGCCAGTCCCAGCGCCACTCGCGCCCAGAATGGTCGAGACTGTGCATGGCCCATCGAATTGTCACCGGAGGGATTTGGCAATTGGTTGGGGCCTGAAAGTCTCGCCCGATATTGGGTCATGCCCCTTAACAATTATGACTCGGTGGCACTCAAGGGCACCTATCCCCATGCGCGGTATTTCTCCCTGGTCGTTTACGACACCAACAACGGGACGCCTACTGGCGTCGTACATAGCCTCTACGATGCCGAAATCGCCCCTGACCAGGGCAGTAACAACCCGTTCGTCAATCCCGGCGCCGGCAACGGCACCTATACGGTGACAATCGCACACAACGGTCAGGCTTCGGGGAATACGATGGGGTTTTCGTCGGAGGTTGCGTGGGTACTCCTGCGAGTGTACGAACCGGAGGCCGATCCGGCCCTGAGCGGCCAGAGCCTGACGGGAGGCGTGCCGCTGCCCGCTATAACCGTGACGAGCGGTGGGGCGAGTCAGGAGTTGGAGGCGTGCTCGCCGGTCAACAAGCTGCCAGATGTGACTGCTTCTCTGCCGCTCTTCTTTCCGCCGGGACTCGATATACTGGGGCACGAAGGTACGCCGTCTTCCGACCGGCTGTGGTTCGCGCCGCCGACAGCCCCGCCGCCGGTTCTATTGCCTAATCCTGACAACAAATATATAGCCATGTTCCCGGGCGACGCATACCAGCCTGGGCGGATCATCGTCATACATGGCAAGGCTCCGACTACCCCCGGCACATTCCACGGCGCGCAGATTTTGACGCCGGCGCGCGGCTCCCAAACCGCCGACGTGCGATTTTGGTCGCTGTGCATCGACGACCTTGCGATCCCGGTGCCGGCGGTTGGTTGCACAGCTGATCTGACGACCAAAGTGGAAGGCGGATATTATACGATCGTCATATCGGACGATCTGCTGCGCCCGGACTGGCTAAAGCCCAATGTCAACTGGCTCCCGTGGGGCGATGAGCAATATTCTAAACTGGTGTTCATGCGAAATTTGCTGCCCGCCGCCAATTTTTCCTATTCAATCCAAAAAGCGATTGAGGCCCCCTGCACGTTTGACTTCAATTTCCCGACCCTTCCGGACCGAGGTCCCGTGGACACCGCGGGGCAGTGCGCCCAGCAGGTGATGGGCGATTACTACCCTGTTGCGGTGTGGTGCGATAAATCGACGTTCATTGCCAGCGGTGTCCGGGCGTGTTTAAAGCAGTGGTGGAAACCTGGGGTGGAGTAGCCGCGCCGGCCGCCCTGCTCCAGCGACCTGAAACGATTGGGACGCGACCGTCTGTTAGGCCCCTCTTTCGGGATGCTCGGGGTGCGGCGAACAAAAAGAGATGTTCCAGATACGTTCGAGTTGGGCGCGGATTCCGAGTTTTGTTACGATTGAGCACCTCGAAAAATCAATACGTTACGTATTTTCAACAACCGTTCAAAGAACGACTCCCCCCGCCTCCACCATCCTTCGCGCAAAGACGGCGTTACGGTTGGCAGGCCAGCCTTTCACCCGAATCAACCATTGCTTCGAAGCGCGATTCGGCGCGAAGGTTGGTGCCCACCGTAGCACCACGCCACGATTTCCCAACGTTACCCGCCAGGGATTGGGTTAGCATCTCCCACGCCAAACTTCAGCAAGCGGAGGCGGGCCTTCACTTCAGAAGGATTCTTGTCATCCTCCATAAATAGACATATAATTCTCCGTATATGGAGGATGTATGGCGACACTCCAGCAGGCCGTGGCCGGATTCTCAACTCCAAAGCCCGTTGATCTATCGCGGAAAGACGTCCAAAAGCGGCTCAGCGGCTCCGCCGTTTCCGCCTTCTTTAAGCTTGCTCAATGCTGGCAATTGCGCGATGAGGCTGCCCGGCAGCTTCTTGGAGGCATCTCCAACGGGCTGTTCTACGAACTCAAACGGGGCCATAAGAAAACGCTCGATCAGGACAAGCTTACGAGGATCTCGCTTCTGGTCGGGATTTTCAAAGCACTGAATATCCTGTACAGCCGCAAGCTGGCGGATGCGTGGGTCAATTTGGACAACGCAAACCCGATGTTTGAGGGAGGGGCGCCGCTCTCGTACATGATTCGGGGCGGAGTGCCTGCGCTCGTCCGCGTACGGCAACTGCTTGACGCGCGACGGGGCGGCCGGTGACGCCCAATCTTACAACCGTCCGTCAGGACGACACTCATCGGCTTATCCCATCTCGCTACAGCGAAGAGAGCGTATTGCAAAGGCTGGCGGAGAATGCCGGACAGGTCGATGACCTGTTTGAGCTGGACGGAGCCACAAACGACCGAGCGCTCGGAGAGGCGAACCTGCTTCCGGGCATCAGCGTGCACGAGCTCGTGTTCGGCGTTGCCTATGCGCACATCGTGAACGCAGCCTTCTGTCATCCTCATCCGGCAGGTAGCCGATTCAATGATCCCGAGAGGGGTGCCTGGTACGCGGCATTTGAGCTGGAGACGGCCGGGGCCGAAGTGGCGTATCACAAATCGCAAGAACTGCGGGAGATTGCCTGGCGAGAGCCGGAAACATTCACTTTTGATGAGTACCTGGCGGATTTCCGCGCTGACCTGCACGACCTTCGCGGCGGGGCGGTACATGCGGGATGCTTGGACCCGAATAGCTATAGCGGTTCACAAAGGCTGGCAAGATCGCTGCTGGTATCAGGATCATGCGGGATCGTTTATCCGAGCGTCCGCCGCCCGGGCGGCACCTGCCTTGTTTGCTTTCGCCCGGTGCTGGTCGGCAACGTTCGCAAGGGCGGGGGCGCAACGGTAGTATTTCATGATGCATATGCAGAGCCCTCCATCGGCTTCCCGTCGTAGCTCGTTCGCTTTGGAATACCCCTGTTAGTCAAAGCACTGGCGTGGCCTACGGGTTAGGCATGTGTCCGCTTCATCCACGACGGGCATTCTGGCGCGGATGGGGGCGCTCGCTTGACGCCGGGATGAGTGGGCAGTACATTGGCGGAGAGTCCAATCACATGAGCCGCCTCTTTCGCCAAACCAGCGTCCTTGCGCTCATCCTGCTGTGGAATACAGCCGGGATGTACGCCATGGTTTGCTCTTCACTTTGCGCCGAAGCTGCGTACCCCCAACGGGCGGCGCAAGCTTCACTCGATGGCGGGCCGCACGGTATGCGGATGCGCAACGGCGCGGCAGGGGCCCCATCGCGTCCGGATCAGCATTGCGCGAATCATCTCCAGGCGAGAAAATGCGTCACCGGGCCGTCGCAGGCACAGCGGCCGGAATTCTCCTATGCACAGCCGTTGGCTGTGAGCGTTACGCCGATGGCGTTTGGTTTCGCGCCGGGGGCGGGTGCTCGCACGCATTCTCCTCCCGGTTCCCCATCAGACCGTTCTATCTGCAGGAAACTGACCCTCCTTCGCATCTAACCGTGGGCTGAAAGGCCTGACGTATCTCCCGTTTCTATTCGGATCGCAGAACGTGTGCCCGGTCGCTGCGGCTGCGAAAGCGCAATCACGCAAGAGTCGAGGGACCGCTGTGTCAGGGATCCCAAGGGTGTCATGAAGCATTTTTTGCTGGGTCTGCTGGTCGCCATCCCGGGTCTGGTCGGCGGGGGCTATCTCTTTCTACGACTCGGTTTCCTGGATCCCCGAGCGAACAGACGGCCTTCCAAATTCGAAACCGCTCTGGCCATGAGATTCCTGGATGCATCTGTAGGTCGGCGCTCTCCGCAACGCCGGAATCCGTTACCCGCCGACAGGCAGAACCTGACCGTGGGTCTCAAGGTCTACGAGGCTCACTGTGCCGTTTGCCATGGAGATCTCTCGCATCCGCGAAGCGTCGTCGGCTTGGGTTTGTACCCGCCCGCTCCGCAGTTTTTCGATAACGCTCCCGACATGCCCGAAAGCGAGAATTTCTACATCATCCGGAACGGGATCCGCTGGACCGGGATGCCGAGCTGGAACCAAGTCCTCAGCGAAGAGCAGATTTGGAAACTCACCTCATTTTTGGCCCACATCCAGCATCTACCACCGGCAGTCGCGCAGGAATGGAAACGTCCGGTTCCGGCGAAGACACGCGCAACAGCGGTGAAAGAACAAGGAGCGAATCGCCATGAATAGAAGCCGCAGGGATTATTTCAGGAACTTACTAAAGCGGCGTGGGAGTCGATGGAAACGTGGATTCATATTCGGGCTATTGATCGGTGCCTGCGCGGCGGTGGGCGCCAAACCGGCGCGGGCGCAGATGAACCCCTACTTTACGGCTATCGGCAACACCGTGGCCAAGGACCACCTGATGCTCATGTTGCTGCCCGATTACCAACTGGCTCGCGTCGGCCCGGATTACCTCACCTACATGGGCATGGCCGAATACGGCGTCACCAACCGTTGGACAGTCGGCTTTATGGCCGAGGGCCAGAAGATCGGTGGCCTCGACAACACCTTTGGCGGAGTCCGCTTCAACACCTATTACCAACTCTTCCCGCACGGCCATCTGTTCCATGTCGCCCTCTATGCGGAATACGAGGATCTCAACCAGGCTTCGCTCTACAAAATGGAGGTCAGCGGCTTCGGCATCTCCGATCTTACCGAGCCGCTCGGCGTCGCCCGCAACCTTTCCGCCCACACGCTCGAGCAGCGCGTCATCACCTATCACAACTGGGGCCGGCTGGATCTTACCTTCAATTTCGTCTCCGAGTTCGACCTCCAGAACCACAATGACTATTTCGGTTATGTCTGGGGCATCTTTCGCCAGCCCCGCTGGACCGGCATGGCCCCCATGGCCGGCATGAACGGAATGAAGGGCATGAAGGGCATGAGCGGCAAGCCCGTCGCCCCTCCGGGGCTCTCTTTCCAGCGGCTCGGCTACGGCCTGGAAATGATGGGCGGCCTTGGCGGCACGCAGCAGTTCGGCTTCTTCTGGCACCGCGAGCAGCATTACCTCGGCCCGGTGCTCAGCTATTCGATAGCTCCCAACTTGGATTTCCGCATCGAGCCGACCTTCGGCCTTTCCGACGTGAGCGACCGCTTTGTTCTGCGGATGGGACTCGACTACACGATCAACCACCTGTTCGGCCGCCACTGAGGCTACGCGATTCCTCGCCGCTAGGAGCCTGTCCGAGTATTCGAAATGCGTCGGTTCCGGCCACAAGGCTTAGTAGTTTCGCCAGGAGCGGGCCACAAAATATAGGCCGCAAAATGGTTTCTCGGACTGGCTCCTAGCACCGGCCTGCCGGCAACCGCTGGGAAAGGCGGAGTCCTCTTATTGCGCGGACGTCTATTTGCAGAGCACCATCTGCCCCAGGTGACAGGCGAAGCCGGCTTTGGCGGGAGAGTGGCTCACGGCCCAATTTCGTAAATCCGGAGCTCTTCAGGCCGGCCCCAAAGACCCCATACGCCAAGGAAGAGCCGGTTCCATTGCGGCAGGAAAAGCGATGTCCGGCCGCCAGGCACGGTCCTGATCTGGGCGATTCCCCGGTAGTGGTTTGCGTCTTCCTGACGAATCACGGAGATGAAGCCTTCGCCGCCGGTAATGTAGATGCTCTTGCGCGCCGCGTCGTACCACATGTCGTCGGCGGCTCCCACGGCCGGGACCCGCGCCACGATCTCCCCGGACCGCGTGTCCAAAACCAGCATCTCCGCCGGGCTGCGGCAAGTGACGAAGAGCCGATGATCTTTCCCGTCCAATGCCATCGGAAAATTGGCCACCGCACCTGTAAGCCTCCACGTCGCGATCACCTTGCGCCCGGTGCGGTCGACCACGTCGATGATGTTGCCGGCAGTTGGAATATTGACAAAAATCCTGGAACCGGATTTTTCGAGTTGAAAGGACTCGGGATGGTCGGGAAGCTTGATGGTTGCGAGGAGTTTGCCTGTCGAACCGTCGAGAAACGCCAGGCCGGCCTCGCCCGCGTCGCCATACCCGACGATGACCTGATTGGCGGCCGCATCGTAACGCGTGTCATCCGCATCGCCCGGAAAATGCACGATCTTGAGGAGCTTGTACGTGTCGCCGTCAAAGACGCGGACGGTCCCGTCGCCGCCATTGGCCATGAAGATGCGGCGGGACACGGGCACATAGGTGATCCTTTGCGGTTCGCGCAGGCCGCCGATGGTGTGAACGACTTCCTTCGTGCGCAGGTCGAATACCTCGAGCGTGTCGTTGCCCAGCGCGGACATGAACAATCGCCGGCCCGCGAGATCGACGTCGAAGTGATCGATGCGGCCATGCACGCCGGGCAAAGGGATCGTGTGCATCAGGCGGAACGCGGGAATCTGTTGTGCGCTTGCCACAGAGGCCGTAACGCCGATGGCCGTGACAAGAAGCACGAGTCTCTTCATCCGGCCGATCGCGCCGAACATTTCACGAATCGATTGCGACATGCGTGCCTCTCAACGCCTATGGATGGAACGACGTTTGCCGGCCACCAGTATGCCAACGAAACCTGAAAATTTCCTGCCAGCCAGGCCCCCAGGCGAAACAAAAAGGGGCGCGAATAAAACTCCCGCCGCCATATGGCATTTATTGTCAGTGCATTACAAACGGCAAGAAATCTGCGTTCCGGATGCGTTCGAGCTGTAGTAGCCTTGCGCCCATGCCGACCCTGTGGCGAAGGCCTCTGGCCCGCTGCCCGCTGCCGCTCACGAACGCCGCGTCTACCGCAAGAGGTCCCGCGTCGCCTTGGCTCTGCATGGCAGCCCGATCGGGAAATCAGCGTTATTACAGTTTTTTTATGGCGGGATGAGTCTCACGGGCATGAGTGAACGGCGTTCAGTCGCTTAGGGAAAGAGTCCCAGACCGGAGCGTGGGGTGCCAGACGACATTCGCAAGCGCACCATGGCCAAGGTAGGCGTCAGACTTTTCCCCTACATGATCATTGCGTTTTGTGTGGCCTTCCTGGACAGGGTCAACATCAGCTTCGCCGCCCTGCAGATGAACCGGGATCTCGGGCTCTCCATGCAGACCTTTGGTTTCGCGGCCGGGATTCTGTTTGTCGGATACACCATATTTCAGTTGCCTAGCAACCTGATCCTGGACCGTATCGGCGCTCGGGTCTGGTTGGCATGCACGATGGCCGTCTGGGGACTGCTGAGCGCGGGAATCGCTTTTGTTTCCGGGGCGCACTCCCTTTACGCCATGCTTTTCTTTTTGGGGATTGCCGAGGCGGGGTTCAGTCCCGGCCTGCTGTTATATCTGACGCGCTGGTTTCCCGCAGAAGAACGCGCCAAAGCCGTCACCATATTCCTGCTCGGCAGCCCGGTCGCCGTTGTTTTCGGCGCTCCACTGTCCACCTGGATACTGACGGACTTCAATCACGTGCTGGGCCTTGCCGGTTGGAAGTGGCTGTTCATCTCCGAAGGCTTCCCGGCGATAATCCTGGGTATTTTCACGTTTGTCTGGCTCGTGGACCGTCCCCGGCAAGCTCGCTGGCTCGAACCGGCCGAACGCGAATGGCTGAGCAATCTACTCGAGAACGAGATGCGCTTGAAACAACGAAAGGAGCTCAGCCACTGGGGTGACGTGTTTCGGAACGTACCTACACTGCTGCTCGCCTTGGCCAAGATGTGTATTCTCCTGTCCTTTTTCGGCATCACATTCTGGCTGCCGCAGATACTGAAGGGCATGGGCGGCAGAACGGACCTGCAGGTGGGTGTGATCACCTCTATTCCGTACGCTTTCGCGGCGGTTGGCAGCATCCTGGTTGCCCGCCGTTCCGACCGGACCGGCGAGAGAGTGTTTCATGTCGCGATCCCGGCGTTCGTTGGGGCTATAGGATTTGTGCTGGCCGGCCTGACGAAGAACCCGGTCTTCGCGTTGCTGGGAATCTGCACCGCGGCTACCGGACTCTGGGCCTCGAATACGGTATTTTGGACCTTGCCCGCAAAGATCCTCACGGGTACAACCGAGGCGGCGGGCATCGCATTCATCAATCTGGTTGGCGACCTGGGCGGTTTTTTCGGGCCGTTTCTCTCCGGTGTGATTCTTGCCGTGACGCACAGTTACGGTTTGGTTCTCGTAACGCTGGGAGGTGTGCTCGCGCTGAGCGGAATCATCCTCATCCTGATCCGAGGGAAGTTAGGCGAGCCCATATCCCCGTGGCCGCATAGTCTGGTAGCGTCGAGGATTGAATAGCCTTGAATTTCCCGCGAAGAGAGTGATTTATAAGGGCAGCCGATCTGACAGGTGTAGTTCTCTGGCCATCGCTTCCAGGTCGGCCAGCGTGTCTTCGGGCAGGCTAAGGCCCCTTTCCCGATTTTTCCTGTCAGTATTGGCTTCTTTTTCCCCGGGATAGAAGATTTCCGTCACGCCTTTCGCCGGCGGCACGCTCTTTAGACGTGTGACGAAGTCCACCATGCGCCGGTCGAATTCGGCGCGGGCCATGAACGCCTCGATATTCAGCACGAACAGAAAATGGCCGGCGTTGCTTTTTTTACCGTAATGATAGGGTCCGTTCACGCCGTCGAGAAATCCGCTGCCGGACAAAACGCCCGCCAGCAGATCCATGGCGCTTGCGACCGCGTACCCTTTGTGCTGCCCCATCGGGAGAATGATTCCGGCGATTGCCGCAACAGGATCGGTCGTGGGAGATCCGTCCGGGGCAAGCGCCCAACCTTCGGGAATCGGCTCGTGCCGCTGCCGCGCCAGATAGATCTTGCCTCTGGCGACGGCTGTGCTGGCCAGATCCGTTATGAATGGGTCGCCGTCGCCAACGGGCGCGGCGATAGACCATGGATTCGTGCCTATGATTTTGCGGATGCCGCCCCAGGGAGCCATGGCGGGACCGCCGTTGGTGGTCATGAATGCAATGCAACCATTCCGCGCGGCAATGCGCGTGAAATACATCACCGTGCCAAAATGATTCGAGTTGCGAACGGCCACGGCGCTGATTCCATGTTTCCTGGATCGTGCGATGGCGTCCGTCATGGCCTGTTTGGCCACGACCTGGCCAATCCCGCCGTTCCCGTCCATGACATGCACGGCCCCGCCATCGATGACGGTAACAAGCTTTGTTTCGGCCGACGCCACGCCGTTCTTGATCCGCTCCAGGTACCAACGCGTACGCAGTAGTCCGTGAGACTGATGGCCCCACAGGTCCGCCTGTACGAGGGTATCGGCTAACAGCGAGGCATCCCGCTCGGGAACCCCAACGGCCTCGTATATGGCCGAAACATATCGCTTCAAGCCTTCGGGATCGATTCTCGTTTCCCCGTTCATGCGCTTACGCTCAGGCATGGCGCCACGATACAGCGTGGCCCGACCATGAGCAACCCTCCGTTTGGGCGCGGGGCCGGGAGGGGAATCCTGTTTCATCGGACAGGGGAGGCGAACCCTCCCCTGTAATTTCCTGACATGCCGCGTGGCGGAGCGGTCGCTTACTTCGAAAGGCTGAGCTCCTGCCCCATCGCACGATATTGTTCCTGCCAGCGGTTGGTTTCGCGCTCGATGTTGCGAGCCAGGGTCCGGACTTTTTCACCATTCGGGTTCGCCTGGGATAGCTCGCCATTCATTTCCTGCAAACGGCCGGTTAACCGCTGCTGAATCTGTTCCATGTCCCGCGTTCTTTGCCGGATCGCCGTCCGTTGCTGTTCATCGAGGCGCTGCATGAGTTGTTCCTGTTGTTTCTGCATGGACTGGACCTGCTCTTGCAGCCGGTCGCGAGTCTGCCGCGCTCGATCGGCATTGAACCCCTGGCCGGTTCCCAGGCGGGTCATGTCCCGCGCCTGTGTGCGAACCTGATCCATCGTTTGCGTTGCGGTACGAAACTGGTCGCGCTGCTGACCGGTGGCGTGAGTGCGCAAGCGAGCGCGGTCCATTTGCCCTTGGGCTTGTCCCGGTCCCATTTGGACTGGCGAGCCCGGCCCTTGCGTCGACCTTTGGCCGCCGCTCTGGCCGCCGCTCCCTCTGCCGCGTCCTTGGGCCAGAGCAAATGCCGGCGCCAGGGCGAAAATCAAGATCAGCATTG
>DATLRW010000202.1:0-3359 GCA_035534495.1 Candidatus Dormiibacterota bacterium
CTGCTTCGGCGGGCAGGCGTCGCCCCGAATCGTCGGAACTTCTCGGAATGACATGCCAAGCGGGTTTTCCGATAACGTTCTAGGTTGAGAAATTTTCCGAAGGAGCATGCCCATGGCTCAGCATTCGGTTGAAATCCATCGCATTCCCGATTCCGCCGCCCCCATCGCCGAGGACGAACTGCGCAAGATCGACGCCTACTGGCGCGCCGCCAATTACCTATCCATCGGGCAGATCTATCTCCGCGATAATCCCTTGCTTCGCCGGCCACTCGATCCCGCCGACGTCAAAACGCGCCTGCTCGGCCACTGGGGCACGACGCCGGGACTCAATTTCATCTACGTCCACATGAACCGGATGATCCGGCAGCTCGATCTGGACGCCATCTTCATCACCGGTCCCGGCCACGGCGGCCCGGGGCTGGTGGCCAATACCTATCTGGAAGGCACCTACAGCGAGCTCTACTCGAGCATTCCCCAGACCGAACGCGGGATGCAGCGCCTCTTCAAGCAGTTCTCCTTTCCCGGCGGCGTGCCCAGCCACGTCGCGCCGGAAACGCCCGGCTCGATCCACGAAGGGGGCGAGCTCGGCTATTCGATCGCCCACGCCTACGGCGCCGCCTTCGATAATCCCTGCCTGCTCGTTTGCTGCGTCGTCGGCGACGGCGAGGCGGAGACCGGGCCGCTGGCCACCAGTTGGCATTCGAATAAATTTCTGAATCCGGTGCGCGACGGCGCCGTTCTCCCGGTGCTCCATCTCAACGGCTACAAAATCGATAATCCGACCGTGCTGGGCCGCATGTCCGACGAGGAGTTGACCCATCTCTTTTCCGGCTACGGCTACAAGCCCGTTTTCGTCGAGGGCGACGAGCCCGATCGGATGCACCAGAAAATGGCGGCGGCCCTCGAAGCCGTGATCGGCGAAATCCGAACGATCCAGGGCGAGGCGCGCGCCGCCGGGTTTTCCCGCCGGCCCGTCTGGCCGATGATCATTCTGCGCTCACCGAAGGGATGGACTGGGCCCAAGGTAGTGGACGGGGTGCCTATCGAGGGCACCTGGCGGGCGCATCAGATTCCCATTGCCGAAGTAGCCACCAATCCCGGCCATCGCAAGATGCTCGAGGATTGGATGAAGAGCTACCGGCCGGAGGAACTCTTCGATTCCACCGGCAAGCTGGTGGCCGAACTGGCCGCGCTCGCTCCGGAGGGTGAGCGGCGCATGGGCGCCAATCCTCACGCCAACGGCGGCCTGCTGCTCCGGGATCTGCAGATGCCCGATTTCCGCGACTACGCCGTTGCCGTGACCAGGCCCGGCGTCGAAACCGCCGAGGGGACCCGCGTCCTGGGCCGCTTTTTGCGCGACGTGATGAAGCTCAATCCCGCCACATTCCTCGTCGCCGGCCCCGACGAAACCAATTCCAACCGTCTGAGCGCCCTGTTCGAAGTGACCTCCAAGATGTGCACCGGCCCGTTCCTGCCGACCGACGAGCGCCTGGCGCCGGACGGCCGCGTGCTGGAAGTCTTGAGCGAACATCTCTGCCAGGGCTGGCTCGAAGGCTACCTGCTCACCGGCCGCCACGGCTTCTTTTCCTGCTACGAGGCATTCATTCACATCATCGATTCGATGTTCAATCAGCACGCCAAGTGGCTCAAGGTCACCCGCCAGATTCCCTGGCGCCGGCCGGTTGCCTCGCTCAACTATCTGCTCACCTCGCACGTCTGGCGGCAGGATCACAACGGCTTCTCCCATCAGGACCCGGGGTTCATCGACCACGTGGTGAACAAGAAAGCCGACGTCGTTCGCGTCTACCTGCCGCCCGACGCGAATACGCTGCTCTCGGTCGCCGACCACTGCCTGCGCAGCCGCAACTACGTCAACGTGATCGTCGCCGGCAAGCAGCCGGCCCTGCAATGGCTCGACCGGGAATCCGCCATCCGGCACTGCACGGTCGGCATCGGCATCTGGGATTGGGCCAGCAACGACCGGGGCTCGGAGCCCGACGCCGTCATGGCCTGCGCGGGCGACGTGCCCACGCTCGAAACGCTTGCCGCCGTCGATCTGCTCCGCCGTAATTTTCCCGACGTTCGCATTCGCGTGGTCAACGTCGTCGATCTGATGACGCTACAGCCCTCGAGCGAGCATCCGCACGGCCTGTCCGACCGGGAATTCGATTCCATCTTCACCACCGACAAGCCGATCATCTTCGCCTATCACGGCTATCCGTGGCTGATTCACCGGCTCACCTATCGCCGCGCCGGTCACGACAATCTCCACGTCCGCGGCTACAAGGAAGAGGGCACGACGACCACCCCCTTCGATATGACCGTGCTCAACGACCTCGACCGCTTCCATCTGGCTTCCGATGTGGTTGATCGAGTTCCGCGCCTGGCGCGCGTCGGCGGCCATTTCAAACAGTTCGTTCGCGACCGCCTGGTCGACCACAAGCAGTACATCGCCGACTACGGCGACGACATGCCGGAAATCCGCAACTGGAAGTGGCCGTACTGATCCGCCACTTTAGCTGCTTGCGGTCATTCCGAGGGTATCCGGTCAGGATGCCCGAGGAATCTCAGCCGCGCGACGCATCGCTGTTGACCGGGGCAGGAAACGCCCGGAGAGATTCCTCGCGGAGTTCACCCCGAGCCGAGGGGCTCGGAATGACAAAAGGAGGCTCCGGCCGGAGTCGCGGGAAGATCGAGGGGGAATTGGGATGACGCCGCGCTTTTCCCTATCGAGCGCGCGTGGAGTTCTTTTTTCTTCGATCGGGTTTTGCGGGTTCGGTCGCCTTTGGCTGCGGCAGGCGAAAGAGCTTCAGATCGCGCGCCGTCTTGAGCTTGGCGATGTAGGCGATTTGCCCGGCGTGGTAGGAGAAATGCTCCAGGACATTGGCGATGGCGCGCAGCCGCGTGATCCGGGGCCCCGGGGCGTCGAAGGGCTCTCCGAGAGAATCGCCCGGCATGTTCGCCAGGACGCGGCAGGCTTCGTCCACCGTGCTGCGCAGTAGCGCCACCAGACCCGCGCGGGGCAGGGGCCCGAGCTCGGAAAATTCCTTGTCCCTTTCGCGTACGTCCGGTGAGCCGCCAATCCGCGAAGTGATGAATTGCTGAACGTTGCCGGAGAGGTGCAGCATCAGATTGCCCGCGCTGTTCGACGCCTCATTGGGCCGCCACCAGGTGTCTTGTTCGGAAAGCGCGTTCAGGCATTTGACGATCTTCGGCAGATAGCTCTTTTTCAGGGAATGCTGCGCGGCATTGAGAAATTCGCGTCCCGGGTCGAATCGTTTCGTCGCCACAGTTTTGCTCCCTCCTATCAGTCGTTCCTCGGGTCTCTTTCCGCAGGATACCATTGCCGCTCCCAATAG
>DATLRW010000203.1:0-4775 GCA_035534495.1 Candidatus Dormiibacterota bacterium
CCAGAATGACCGGGAAGACGTGATGCGAAGGATTGGGCAGCAGATGATCAAAGTCAGCGACCAGTACGCGCCGAAGGCTGGGTATTCGCTGGTCATCGATTCCGGCCAGGTTCCTGTCTACTATGTCGGGAAGGGCATTGATATTACGCCGGAAGTCGTGAAGGCGTATGACGCTGCAAACCCCGTGCAGGCTTCCGCGACGAGTGGAGAAAGTGGCGCGGACCAATCTTCCGCCGCCCAGACCTCCTCAAAGCCGGCCGCAAAACCCAAGCCTTAACCGGATCAGCCCTATCCACATCTCTTGCCCCCTGGCGCTTCATGCTTCCGGCTTGGCCGGCGGGGGGCCGTGGGGCTGGGGGTGTCTGGGAGTGGGTGACTGTTATCGCCGCACGCTACTTGCCGCTAGCGGGCTCGGCGTGGACGCTCACTTTCGATATTTGGGGAAAGGCTTCACGAAATCTGAACTCCAAGTCTTCCGTGATGTCGTGCACTTGGCTAATCGGCAAGTCAGCCTCCACGGTGCAGTGAAGGTTGACCAGGATGGCCCCGCCCACCAGGAGCGCCTCGACGGAGTGGCAATCTTCCAATCCCGGGGTCTCCCTCGCAATACTCATGAGCTTTCGCTCGACGGCGTCCTGATCCAGCGGGGCGCTGTCGGCGGACGCAACCTCCCTCAATAGCGGTTCAAGGTGCACATGAACCTGGTCCACTTCCGGCAGTTCGGCTTGGATGAGCCGCTCCAAGCTATCGGCCTGGGTATGGGCGGCATTGATCTTTAGCTCCGGCTCGACCTCCAAGTCGAGATTCACGTTGATGCGCCCGTTGACTTCATAGACGGTCACTTCGTGCACGCGAAAGTTCTGGCGGTTGGCGACGGCCCGGACTTTTTCCACCATGTCGCCCGCAGGCGGCTCGCGAGGCGTGGCGTGGATCACCACATCCGCGGCGGGGAAGAGGTCGCGCACCCTGGCATCCACAAGATCCATGACAGACTGCGCGTGTTCCAAAGGGATGTTGCTTTCGAGCGTCACCCGTAAATCCACGAATAGCCGGCTGCCGCTTTGGCGCACGCGGATGCGATCTTCCTGCAACACTCCTTGGACTTTTGAAACGGCCTCCCGGATGGAGGCCGCAGCGCCTTCCGGGGCCGCGTCAACCAGCGCGTCCACCGTCTTTCTTCCCAAGCGCACGCTGATGCTGATCACAATTCCCGCCACAGCGAGCGCCGCCACGGGGTCGGCAAGCTCCAGCCAGGTGATGTGCCAGCGGTCCGAGATCAAGACCAGAAGCAGACCCAGGATCACGACGCTGGAGCTATAAACGTCGGTCGAAAAATGCAGCGCATCGGCCTCCAGCGCCTGGCTGTTGTACTTCTTGGCGACCCGCGAAAGCGATCGCGACCGGAACGTATCCACGACAATGGACACGGCCATCACGCCGAAGGCCCACACGGAGGGATTGACATGAACCTCGTGGAAGAAGAGCCGGCGGCCGGCCTCGAAAGCGATCCACGCGCAGGTCACCAGCAGCAACGCGGTTTCAATGAAGGCGGAAAGGTGCTCGACTTTTCCATGGCCGAAAGGATGGGTAGTGTCCGCGGGCTTGTCCGCCACCCGAACGGAAAAGTACGTCACGCCGGCCGCAATCAAGTCGAGCCCCGAATGCGCGCCGTCGGACAGTATGCCGAGACTCCCCGTAGCGATTCCCACTGAGAACTTCAGCGCGGTCAGGAGCGCGGCGGCCAGCACGGAAGCAAGCGCCACAGTCTGCTTCTCGCGCAGCGGCAGGTTCTCGGCATTCAAGGTTTCGAGGGAGGGCATGGGCCCAAATATTATAGCCGGACTTCGAGGATTACGCTCCTGGCAGAGTGCCACGGAGGATTCCGCTCGCGCGCCTTGCGAGCATGTAATCTTTACCCGGTGTTCAGTTAAGACACAACATTGCTGATTTTTGCGCTTTCGCCGGCCCTTGCATTATTCTAACCTACTGATAATACATCACTTAGGATTGTGACTCTTTTTGGCCGCAAAATCCCATGCGTCCCATTTGGCCCGCTTAGAGGCTAAAAAAGAGACTACATAACTAGGCTCTGCACAAGGGATCGGGAATTAGGGATTGGTGATTTGCGATTTTGTGACTGACTGATTGAGGTTCGACCGATTGGGGGCGGAAACGGAATGATGAAGGACGAAGTATGAAGTATGAACCAGCATTCGTCTTTTGGACGGCGTCTCCTCGGTGGTTCATTCTGCTGTGAATTTGCACGGTTCCCAAAAGATTCAGATCGCTTAACGCCTGGCGCAATTCGGCCTGGAGGCGTGCAGCGTCTGTCGTTGAAATTTCCAACGCGAAATCGACGCCTAACTTTAGGTTCTGTCCCCGACGGAGCTTCGGAAGAAAGCGGTTGCCGAGCCGATTCCGCAATTCGGGCGGGACGTTGCCGCTGACTGGCAAAACACAGACCGCTGCTGCGGGTTCGACAGTGGGTCCCGTCTCGCTTGGTGTCTCGATGGGCGCTGCTGCCCTGTCGCGCCTGCCCGGCACGGCGGGCCAGGAGGATGCCATGCCAGCGTTTAGCATACTCGCAGTGGTCAGGCCATGACCGTGAATGGCCGCATCATGTCGTTGTCTTCGTGCTCGAGGATGTGGCAGTGGTAGACGTAGGTCTGCGGCGTAGTCACGCCGGCCGGCAGGTCGTACTTCGCTCGCACGGTCGTGAAGTACCCGGAGTCGCTCTTGACGGTATCCTTGAACCCGCGCTCCGTCGGGTCCGGCGGCAGCATCGGCCCGGTCGCGAACGGGGTTGGATCGATCCCGCCAGGGACGCCGTTCGTGCCGCCATAGGCCGCCTGATAGGCATCCGCGTCGAACGGCGTTCTCCCGACCACCTGCATGGTGACAAGGTGCGTGTGCATCGGGTGCGTGTCCGCGGTCAAGTTGACATAGACCCAGTTCTCCACCGTCCCGACCCTGGGCGTCTCCCTGGGCGGCTCCTCAAAGTCGACGCCGTTCAGGAGCAGGACCCAGTTGACCGTGTCCACGGCGATTTCGTTGAGAGTGATGTAGCGTGTCAGCGCGACTTCGCCGGGGGGTAGATCGGCGGCGCGTCCCGGCAGGGTCTCCGGGATGCTGGACGGCCCAGGCTGGCTGACCGTCTTCCCGACCCGAATCTGCATGACCTGCGTCAGCGGCGGCGCCGGCGTCGAAACCGGCTTTGGCGGCTTGAGGTTTTTTACCGGCAGCATCGCGCCCGCGAGCCGGCTGAAATCGACCAGCACGTCGGCCCGCTCCGCCGGGGCGAGCACGAGCTGCGCCACCGCCACCGGCTTGTCCCACAGGCCGCCCTCGGCGCCGATCTGCCACATTCTCGCGCCGCCGATGTCGAGGTTGAGGATTCTCGCGTTGCAGCCGTTCAGGATCCGGAACCGGTACAAGCGCGGCTCGACCTCCAGGAACGGCCAGACCTTGCCATTGACGAGCATCACGTCGCCGAAGTACTCGCCGATCCAGACTGCGCCGGGGATGTCGCTGGCCGGGTAAAGGATCGTGCCGTCCGGGTTGAACTGGCGGTCCTGGACCACCAGCGGGATCTCGTAAGGCCCGCCCGGAATCCCGATTGGGTTGGGCTCGGCGCCGGTGTCGAACTCGTCGCGAAGGATGTAGGCGGCGGCGAGTCCGGCGACTACGTTCAGCCGCGTCGCGCCCAGACCGTGGTCGTGGAACCACAGCAGCGACGCGGGCATCTGCGGCTTCTGGTTGGTATAGTAAACGGTCTGCGTCTCGCCGGGCCCGAACCCATTGGGCGTCACCGCCGGGTTGCCGTCGCTGTCGGCCGCGACAAAGCCGCCATGAAGATGGGTCATCAGCCTCACCTGATTCCCGAGCGGCGTCTCCCGCGTGTCCACGGGAAGCCAATCCGGGTAGGTCGTTGGCAGATTGTGCGTGAAGCTGGCCTCGATCGGGATCCCGCTCTGCGCGACCACCGCCATCCCGAACGAGCCGGCTTGGCCGCTCAGTCCGGAGCCGTCGTCATACGCCCAGACCGGCGTTGGCGGCAGCTCGGGATGCAGTTGCCGCATGATTTCCGTCTGCGTGAACGCGTACTGGTTCATTCCGGCCGGGCTCGCGACCACGATCCCCGCCCCTGGCAATGGAACGGGCTCGAGGTATTTCGTCAGCTTGGGGCTTTTGGCGGGGGCCGCCCTCCCCAGCCGGACCGCCCAGGGCAGCGCCAGGGCAGCGCCGGCTCCCACGCCGTATTGCAGGATGCGCCGTCTCGTCATCATGGTCATACGATTCCTCCTTCCAGTCCCGGAGTCTATGGACGCATGATCACTCTAAGTTTCATGCCGCTTGAATGAAACTGTCATACCAGACCTTGGCGCGTTCCCGTGCCGCGATGCGTGAGGCAGCGATAAATGAAGAATTAAAGCAGGATTTCCTTTTTGCCGGAATTTCCATTATGGACCTCCAGGCTACCCTGCAATATACACCTGGCCCCAGTTGAATTCAACCGGGCGCCGGGTTTGCACTGCCAGGTGCTTCCACGGGCTGCGGAACGGGCCATTCGTGCCCCTTGCGAGTTGGCAGCCACGGCTCCGATTTTGTGCCGTGGGCCTTTTGCGGGCCAAGGCGCAACACTGTTCACTTTGGGCCATTGTGCGCTTTAAGTGCGGCCAATCCGGATGTCATGCTGAGCGAAGCGAAGCATCTGCTTGTAAATCGTCGTGGAAAAGCAGATTCTTCGCTTCGCTCAGAATGACGGGCGCTTGAAA
>DATLRW010000204.1:0-8694 GCA_035534495.1 Candidatus Dormiibacterota bacterium
GAAGACCAGAAGGCCGCGAGCCAGACCGCCAAGGCCGGCGAGCCGGAAATCCTAGTTACCGTGTAGCCGAGTGGCCCGCCTCGCCAACATCTCAGGCAAGGAAGCGGTAGTCGCGTTTGAGAAGGCCGGCTGGAGCCGCGCCGGCCAGGTCGGCAGTCACGTTGTAATGACGAAAACCGGGCTGCGCGTCAACCTTTCAATTCCCCAACACAAGGAACTTTCCATCGGCACGCTCCGCGCGCTCATTCGCCACGCCGGGCTGACCGTCGAGAAATTCCTCACCCTGCTTTAATCCGCGCTGCGCCGCGCTCGCCTTCAGTTGGGAGCTTGCCAGATGACGTGGTGTTTCTTGTCGTTGCCGAACATGACGATTGAGGCGGCGGAGGTTTGCTTCGTTGCGCCTGAGGTCGCCTCGACCTCGCTTGTGCTCCCCAAGTCCATCTCGAAACCCTGCGAGTCCGAAAGCGTGATGGATGGTGACTCGCCGCCGATCGACAGGCGTGGCAAAGGGTAAAGCCCTCCCCCAGCAGGAATTCCGCCCAACTGGATCACGTCAGTGCCATCCTCTGTGCGGAAGTCCAGGCCCCAGTCGGTTAGCGACACCTGCTGAACCTGGAACGATTGCCCACCGAATTGCCGGTCCTTCTTGCCGAAGAACGTCAATCCCCCGCTGCCTTGACCGTTCACCAGCGATACGGCTGGCCGCCCGTCGCTGTCGTAAAGGTCAAGGTCGGTTGGCGCGAGCCTGCTGTGACCGTATTGGCCAGATAGGGTGATTGATGGCAATTTTCCACGCAGGTCAAGGAGGGGCGACCCCGTCAAGCCCACGTTTATGACCGCGCTGTTTCCCTGCTCGTCTGAGATGGAGACAGCCCCGTTGCCGAAATGCCCTATGCCGCTCGCCGTCGCCTGAACCAGCGCCTTGCCGTCCGCGTCGAGGGCGTCCACGCTTGCGACGCCGTATCTGTTAACGGACAGCCTGACCCGCACCTTGCCCGAAGCGTCCACCACATCAAACTCGTGCGCCACGATCTTCTGGGGGATCGCCGGTGTTGCGTAAGCAGCCCCAAGCCCGGCCATCCCCACGATCAGTATCAATGCCACCAGCGCGGTGCGCTTCAACCGCCGATTGTCCCGCTCAAGTCTTTCAAGCCGTCCGAGAATCCCACTCACTTTCGCTTCCTCTGCCTGCATGACCTTTCCCTCCTTGGCCGCCAAGGGTAGCTCATGAAGGCCGGAGTCAGAACGGTTGACGCGACTCGGGTTTCCAGGCGGCCACCGGCCGCGCATCTTTAATGCTTGACAATATAAACCTAAACGTTTAAGATATAGCCATGATTCCCAAGGAAGTGAGAGACGCGGCGGCATGGATGGGGCGCAAGAGCTACCGGGCGCGACTCGAACGGCTCGGCATCGAGCGCATTCGCGAGATCGCGCGTGAGAACGGCAAGCTCGGCGGGCGTCCGCCGAAAAAAGGAAAACTCGATGGAAACCGTTGAAGCTGTCCTGGTCGAATCCCCAGAGCCGAAGCCGCAGCGCCGGAGCCGCCGCAACCCGCGCGGCATCTTCGAGCGCAAGCCGGGCATGTGGTGGATTCGATATATCGACGCGCAAGGCCGCTACCGGCGCGAGAAGGCCGGCACGAAAGGCATGGCGATTGAGCTATACCGGAAACGCAAGACGGAAGCCCTCGCCGGCAAAAAGCTTCCCGAGAAGCTACGCCGCGCGACTGTCAGTTTTGCCGAAATTGCCCGCGATGCCCTCGCTTACTCGAAGGCGAACAAGCGCAGCTACGAGGATGACGTGGTGCGGATCGAGCCGATGCTCGGCTGGTGGCGCGAACGCGCGGCCGATTCCATCATGGCTCAAGAAGCCGAGCGCCGGCTTGGACAAGCGGCCGAGGAAAACGGATGGTCGCCGGCGACGGTGAACCGTTATCGCTCCCTGCTTTCGCTCGTCTATCGGCTGGCGATTCGCAATGACAAGGCCGCAGACAACCCGGCGCGGCTTGTGGCGCATCGGCAGGAGCCGACCGGACGCATCCGGTTCTTATCGGCGGAAGAGGAAGTACGGCTCCGCGCCGTGATCGAAGCCGAATGCCCCGAACACATGCCAGAGCTGGAATTGGCCCTCCACACCGGCTTGCGCCGCTCTGAACAATACGGTTTGACGTGGGAGAACGTGAACCTTGCCCGCCGCGTGCTGACGATTCCCCGCTCGAAGAACGGCCTCACCCGGCACGTCCCGCTCAACGGCCCGGCGCTGGCAGCCTTGGGCGAGCTACGCAAGCGGAGCGACGGCACCGGCCCCGTGATGCGGAATCTCCAAGGTGAACCGCTGGCTAGCTCCCGGCACTGGTTCGAACCGGCCATGCGCCACGCGAAGCTCCGGGCCTTCTCCTGGCATTGCCTTCGGCACACGTTCGCCTCGCGGCTGGTGATGGCCGGCGTAGACATTCGCACCGTGCAGGAACTCATGGGACACCGCTCGATCCTGATGACGGTGCGCTACAGCCACCTTTCCCCGCAGCACACCTTGGCAGCCGTGGAAAGGCTGGCCGGGTCCGTTCCAGCCACGCCAACCGACACCACTACCGACACCAGACCTCCCGCGCCGATTCAGCCCGAAGCGGCCTACGTGCAGTAAGGCTTTTTGTTGTATGCTGTTAGCAATCCGGCGGTGAGCGTAGCTCAGCGGCAGAGCATCGGACTGTGGCTCCGAGGGTCGGGGGTTCAAATCCCCTCGCTCACCCCAAGCTTTTCCGGGTTTATCCCCAATACTGGCATTACAGAATAAACCGGCCACTGGGGGAACAGCCCTCGGCCGAACCGGTTGTCGAGTGTACGGATGACAGCCGGCCAAATCGCCCTACGTTTGGGGAAGCCAGGCGCGGGACATTCGCGTCAAGCTGGAAAACAGCGCCTGACTGCTCTGGCGAACGTTCTGGAAATAGACCCCAAAGCCGCCTTCCCCGGCATCGATGCTCGCCGTGCCCCCGCTTTGGCAATAATTCCCGAGAGCCGGCTGATAGCCCTTCGTCAGAGCATTTACCTGTTTCATCAATCGGCCTGGTTCCCGGCCGTGGAGCACGCTTCCGCGGCAGTAATAGTCGCCGTCTTGCGGAAGCACCCAAACCAGCAGGTTCGGATCGCTCAATTTCTGGCGCACGCCCAATCCGACAAGCAACTTCGGCATGCTCGTGGGGGTCAGCGCCAACGCCATCGCCAGGAAAACCAGCAGAAAGGCAGCCACCGGAAAAAGTGGCGGCCCTGTCCTGCCGGTTCTCGGTTTGTATGCCTTTTTGTTCCACCCGGCTAGCGACGACGCGGAAAAGGGGCCGGCCTTGGTTTTCACCGGGCGACGAGCGTCCTCGCCCGCCTTCGAGAGAGCGTTTTGCATCCATTCCTGTCCGGTTTCCGGCCGGCGCTGGCCGAGGTGAGCGCCGCCGACGCGGCGATAGGGAAAGATCAGGCACATCTCCCCGCTGGGAAACTGCACCTGAAGAATCGAATTCGGGTCGCGCGAATCCAATTTCTTCTCGCCCTGAGCCGCCTCTCTGGCATGGGTAATTTTGCAGCCGCGCAAATCCAAATCCATTTCGCGGCCGTCGCCGGAAACGGTGACGATTCCGTCGGGATCAACCAACCCCACAATGCCATCGATGGAAACGCGCACGTTCGCGGACAACCCCGGCCGGCAGAGAAAGCAAACTTCGACGGAAATGGAGGCCTGGCGCCAGTCCCAAAAAATACGCAACGCATCTCTGAAGGGAACGACTTTTTCTTTAGTGGTTGGTTTCATCTCGATTACCCCGCACTTTCGGCGACCTTTTAAGTTTGGATAAGTACCGTCGCCGACGTCATTGTTTCAGAGGCAGGGCAACAGTAGAAGGAAAATACGATTAGAAACGACAGATAGTGGAGCACAAAGTCTGTTTCATTTCGGATTAGTTGCTCAACATTGATACTTATCTATCGAAACAGACTAAGTAACTTTCCAAGGTAGATCGACTTAGACTTGGCGTAGACCCGGCCTGACAAATACTTATAGGGCACATTCAACATGTTTCAGAGTGACACACTTACTGCACTTTCGAATATCGAGGGCACGATACCGAGTTGGGCGTCAGGCTTTTCCGGGGGGCTCGAGCGCTGCCACATCGCCATGGGCCGGGCCTGGATGCCCGCCGACGATGAGAAGCGGCTTGTCGGTTTCTCGCATCAATGCTTCGATCATTTCTTCTTCGAGAAGCGGACTCTGACCGCTCAGCACAAGAGCCCTGCCCTGTTCGGACCGAACGGCGCGCAGTAAATCGGATTTGTCATTCGAGTGGATCGCCCGGAAACGAAGTTGGAGATGCGCCTCGCCGAGCAGTCCCAAAACTTCGGCTTCTCCTTGTCCCTCCAGGCGGCCCGAGAGCGTCGGAAGAAGCACGGTCAGGCGATTTCCGGACGTCCCGGCCAGTTGCGCCGCAAAGCGGCAAGCCGCTTCGGCACCCTTCGAGCCATCGTAGACCACCAGAACCGGCTCCGGCGCTTGAAGAGGCCGCCGGGCGCGCAAAAAGGACGATTGCGTGCCGGCTACCGCTTGGGATGTGGAACCAACCTGGGGCCTCCGTCCCATCGGCCAGCCGGCGCCGCCAAGACTCAGGCTGAGCAGATCGGCTTCGGCCGCAGCCAGGAGAATTTCCGCGAGCAAGCGGCCGCGAACGATCCGGAACGACCAGCTCACGTGGGAATGGGCGGCCGCGCGGGCCAGTTCCCTTCTGGCCCCTTCCGCCAGCGCCTTGAGTTCCCTTTCCATGTGCAAGCCGCTGAGCGGCTCCTCGCTCGCGGCGGGATAGAGGAAGCGGGTCGCGGAGGCGGCGGCCGCGAGCCGCAAAAGGTCGGCGTCCTCGACGAAGAGGCCCAGGAGTTCCGCCTTCCAGCGGGCCGCCAGTTCCGCGGCGTTTTGGAGCGCTTCCAGGCTGCGCGAGGAAGAATCCAGAGCCACCAGGATGCGGTGAATCCGTACTCCCGTCTCCTCCGCTTCGCGCTCGCTTCCACTCACGCTTCGTCCTCCGATTTTAAAATCTCGCGAGAGGCCGCGATGCGCCGCTCGGCCAGATCGACCAGGCGCGCCTCCACCCGCTGATTGACGCTCCCGGCGGGGAAATTCCCGGCCGAATCGCGTTCGCCGGCGGGAATCCCGGTGAGGATTTCCATCCCCTGGTCGATGGTCTCCACGGCGTAGACGCGGAATTTGCCGGCCCGCACGGCCTCGATCACGTCGCGCCGCAGCATAAGGTTCTTCACGTTCGAGGCGGGGATCAAGACGCCCTGTTCTCCCGTCAGCTCACGCCCGTTGCACACGGCGAAAAAGCCCTCAATCTTTTCGTTCACCCCGCCGATGGCCTGCACCTCGCCGTGCTGGTTCACCGAACCGGTAACGGCGAAGGACTGCCGGATCGGCGCGTCGGCCAGGGCCGAAAGCAGGGCGTAGAGTTCGGCCGAGGAGGCGCTGTCGCCATCCACCATTCCGTAGGACTGCTCGAAGACGAGGCTGGCGGAAAGCGACAGTGGACGATTCAGGGCATATCGGGAGCCGAGAAAACCGGACAGGATGAGCACTCCCTTCGAGTGGATCGGGCCGCTCAATTCGACTTCCCTCTCGATATCGACGACCTCTCCCCGGCCCAGCCGCACGCGGGCGGTGATGCGGCTCGGCTGGCCGAAGGAGAACTGGCCCAGCTCCAACACCGAGAGCCCGTTCACCTGGCCCACCTTCTCTCCCTGCGTATCGATCAGGATCGTTCCGCGCCGGATCTCCTCCTGAATCCGCTCGCGCAACCGGTCGGCCCGGCGAATCCGGGCATCGATCGCGCTCTGTACGTGCGCGGCGCGAATGATCTCGCTGCCGTCCTCCTTTGCCCAGAAATCCGACTCGCGCAAGAGATCGAGCAGGGCCCGGCGATGAGACGATAAACGCTCGGCGTCGCGAACTGAGCGCGCACTCTGCTCGATCACCCGCGCCACGGCGTCGCGGTCGAGCGTGGCCAGATTCTCCTCCCGCCCGAGCGTGGCGATCAGGCGCGCATACAAAAAGTCATTCGCGGGGGTGCGTTCCATCCGCTCCTCGAAATCGACGGCGACCTTGAAATATTCATTGAAGTCCGGATCGAACCGGGAGAGCAGGTAGTAGAGCTGGCGTTCCCCCAGCAGGATGATTTTCACGCGGAGCGGAATCGGTTCCGGTTCGAGCGAGATGGTGTTGACCATCCCCAGCACCTGGCCGAGAGACTCAATGCGGAGCGTCGAGCTGCCGAGCGCGCGCTTCAAGCCCTCCCAGGCGTACGGGCGCTGCAATATCTTCAGCGCGTCCAGGATCAGATAGCCGCCGTTGGCCCGGTGCAGCGCTCCGCCGCGAATCAGGTTGAAGTCGGTCGAGAGCGCGCCGAGTTGCGCCATGTATTCGACCTTCCCGACCAGGTTCGGAAACGTGGGATCGTCCTCGTAAATCACCGGGGCCCCATGGTTGGCGGCGTGTTCGACGAGCAAATTCACCTGATAGCGCCGGAAAAACGGAGAGCCCCGTTTCCCGTCCGGCTGCGCCATCCCCATCCAGGCGGCCAGCGGGTTCTCGGGCGGATTCAGGAACTCGTCCACGTTGGCGACGACGTCCTGCCGCATGGCGTCGAAATAATTCGTCACGGCGGGCAGGGAGACGTATTTTTCGCGCACGGCGTCGATCAGATGCCCCACCGCGAATATCGTGACCTCGCGATTGAGTTCCTTGAGCTTGTCCCGGCCCGTTTTCTCCCATTGCGGCAAGTCCCTCATGACCGAGCGAAGCCGGTCCTTCACCCAGCTCATTTCCGTTTCGATTCCCTTGCGGTTTTCCTCGGGAAGCTTCTGGAAATCCTCGGGCGATATCACTTCTCCGTTGCGGATCGGAGCCAGAACCAGGCCGGTCGGCGTGTGCGCGACGGCGATTCCCCGTTTTTCGGCCTCCCCGTGCAAACGCTCGAAGGCCTCCTGCTGCTTGTCCTTGACCTCCTGCTCGATCACCTGCCGCCGCGCGCGGTACTCCTCGCTTTCAAAGGCGGCGGGGATGGACGCTCGAAGCTCGTCAAGCAGTTGCTGGACATCCTGGCGGAATGGCGCGCCCGTGCCGACCGGCAGGCGGATGGCCAGCGGCTTCGGCGGGTCGTCGAAGTTGTTCACGTAGCACCAATCGGGCGGCGTGGGCTCGGTCGCGGCCTTCTGCTCGATAAAGCGGCGCACCATCGTCTGTTTGCCCATGCCCTCGGGACCGAGCGAGAACAGGTTGTATCCGTGTTGTTGAATGCCGATTCCGAAGCGCACGGCCTCCACGGCGCGCGCCTGCCCAATCGCCTCGGTCAGGTCCTCCAGGTCCGCCGTGGTCTCGAAGGTAAACTGCTGCGGATCGCACGGACGGCAGAGCAGATCAGCACTCAACGGTTCCGGTTTGGCCATGTGAATTCCTCGTTTTCATTTTGGCTCGTTCGGTAAGGCGCGCGGCCGTCTTTTCTTCCGGCGGCAGCGAAATGGCATCGACGCAGTTTCGAATCGACACGGAGGCGTTTTCAACCCCGCACCGGAACCGACTGGGCCAACACCCGCCGTACCAGGGGCGCCAGCATTTCAACGCCGCGCTCAACCATTTCATAACGCACCCGGAGGCAGGGCTGCGAAACCTGGATCGTCTGCCGCAAATCGATCGGCGTCGCCACCAGCACCAGATCGCAGGGCGTCGTGGCAATCGTCGCTTCCAGATCGGCGAGCTGGTCCGCGCTATAGCCCATCGCCGGAAGAACCGGTCCCAGGTGCTTATACTGCACGAACACCTGGCGCAGGCTGCCCACGGCGAAGGGACGCGGATCGACGATCTGGGCACACGCAAAGCGGCGCGCGGCAATCAGGCCGGCGCCGTAGGCCATTTCGCCGTGCGTCAGCGTCGGCCCGTCCTCGATCACCAGCACGCGGGCGCCGGCTATTTTCTCCGGATGATCGACTTGAATCCGGGATTCGGCCTCGATCACCCTGGCCTGCGGATTGCGTTCGCAGATGTGGCGGCGGATCAGGGCAACCGATCCGGGCGGAGCGGTGTCGACTTTATTGATCACGATGACCTGGGCGCGAAGAAAATTGACCTCGCCGGGATAATAGAGAAGTTCGTGCCCGGCCCGATGCGGATCGGCCACTACAATCTCCAGGTCCGGCCGCAGGAACGGCGTATCGTTGTTTCCTCCGTCCCAAACGATGCAGTCGGCCTCCTGCTCCGCCTCGGCGAGGATGGCCGCATAATCCACCCCGGCGTATACGACGATGCCTTGCTCGATGTGCGGCTCATACTCTTCCCGCTCCTCGATGGTGCATCGTTCCCGCTCGAGGTCGGCCATGGTGGCCAGCCGCTGCACTCGCTGGCGAATCAGATCGCCATATGGCATCGGATGACGAATGACCACCGGCCGGCGGCCAAATTTCCGCAGGATCTGGACCAGCCGCCGCGCCACGGGGCTCTTGCCGCTGCCCGTGCGAACCGCGCAAACCGAAATCACCGGCAGCCGCGACGGCAACATCGTTCGCTCGGCGCCGAGGAGAAGAAAATCGGCGCCCTTGGCCACCGCGCGCGAAGCCAGATCCATTACCCCGTTATGGGAAATGTCGCTATAGGAAAAAACAACCAGGTTTA
>DATLRW010000205.1:0-38743 GCA_035534495.1 Candidatus Dormiibacterota bacterium
GCGTCGAGAATCTCGGCCACCTGGCCGGCCGGCACGCTGCGCGGCGGCCGGTCGCCGACGCAAGGGATTTCGATCGAGCGTTCCTGTTCGCCCAGTTCCACCGAGGACCAGACCTCCTCGCACTTGATCCGCTCGGCTTCGGCGATGGGCGTGCGAATGCCGACGGCCAGATCGTTGGTGAAATGATCGCCGCCGATGGCGATGGCGGCGGTATGGCGAACCGCGCCGTTCGCATAGACGATCAGTTCGGTTGTGCCGGCGCCGATATCGAGCAGGCAGGCGCCCAATTCCCGCTCATCCTCCGAGAGCACGCATTCGGCGGCCGCCAGCGGCTCGAGCACCAGGTCGGAGACGATGAGACCGGCCCGGTTCACCGCCGCCACCATGTTCTGGGCCAGGACCGCCGGCGAGGTCACCAGATGCACGTTGACGTCCAGCTGGCGGCCCACCATTCCGATCGGGTCGCGAATCCCGTTCTGGGCGTCGAGCCAGAACCCCTGCGGCAGCACGTGCAGCACCTCGGCGCCATCCGGCAAGCGCACCTGGCGGGCGGCATCGACGCTGCGGCGAACGTCATCGCGGGTTACCTCACGCGGACGATTGCCCAGGCCGAGGCCGCCGCGGGAATTGAACCCCGCGATGTAACCCCCGCCCACGCCGAGGGTCGCCGACTCGATGGGCACGCCCGAGAGCCGCTCGGCCTCGTCAACGGCCTGGCGGATCGAGGTCGCCGCCAAATCGAGATTCGAGATCTGCCCCTTGCGCAATCCCTTCGTTTCCGCCGTACCGATGGCCAGGCAGCGCATACTGTTTTCGCCCCCGACCTGCGCCGCGACCTGCGCCACGATGACCGCCGTCTTCCCGCCGCCGATATCCAACCCCACGACATGAGATTCCTTGTTCACTTGCGTGCACTCCTCTTCGCATTCTTTACGGACATGGAAACCGGTCTTTCCCGCGCCACGGGTTGCCCGAGCAATGCCGAGAGCGGGGGCGTCGGTACGGTAGAGGCGGCGTCGGCCATGGCCGCGTTCGGCACGGCAACCTTCGCCGGGCCGCCGGAGGAAAACGGGGTCTCCGGCGTGACCAGCGCCTCTCCGTCGTAACGGAGATCGACCGCTTCCACGTTTCCCGCCCGCGCCTGCCAGCCCGCGAAATTGGCGAGGAACGACCGGAAACGGCCGGCAAAATCGGCATCCCCGAAGTGCACCACCACCGGGCCCTGCCCGGCCATGACCGGCAGCCCGTCGAGCGTCGCCTGAACGTCATCGGGATTTGAGAGGTTCGCCTCGCTCACTTCGGCTTCCGCGCCGGATCGCACCGTGCCGATCTCTTTCATGAATTCGGAAAACAGCTCGAGCCTCCGCACCCGCTCGGCCGGCGGCGTTGCCGCGCCCAGCCCGGTGACGACGGGCAGGTTGAAATTGGCGTCCGGCGGGCGATCGAGGATCACGCCATCGGCGTCAATCAGCTTCATCCCCGCGCTTGTGCTGAGAAAGGCCACCGGTTTGCGTTCGACGATCGTCAGGTCCAGCCGGTCGGGCAAGACCCGCTCGACCACCGCGCTGCGAACCCAGGGAATGTTTTCGACGGCGGTCAAACGCTCGCCGAGCGGCACGCTAAGAACGCTGCGACCCATATCGGCCGAGAAAATCTGCATGAGCCGGCCGCGGGAGACGTATTGCGTGCCCGTGATTCCCATCTGGCCGGGATGAACCTGCATCACCGGCGAATAGAACAGAAAATAGACGCCGCCGCCGATCGCCGCGCTGGCGACCACGGCGATCAACACGGCCAGGGCGCTGCGCCGCATCGTCGAGCCGGCCTTCCGCAGGCGGCGCCGCGTGGCGTCGGCCGGTCTCTGTTTGCGCAGGTAGCGTGGCGAGACCTCATCGACCGCCGCGCGTTCCAGAATCTCTTCAGGCACCATTTCTCAGTTCACCCATAGAACGATCTCTTCCTGCAGTTCGATCCGAAACGCCAGCCAGACCCGGTTGCGAACCTCTTCCATCAGCCGGTACATGTCGGCGCAAGTCGCCCGGTTTCGATTCACGAAGAAGTTCGCGTGCCGCTCGCTGACCATCGCTCCGCCGACGCGAAGCCCCTTGAGGCCCAGGCCGTCGATCAGGCTTCCGGCCGAACTGCCGACCGGATTCTTAAAGATGCATCCGGCGCTCCGCTCGGTGAGCGGCTGGCTGGAGCGTCGCTTGAAATTGAACACGTGGATGCGGTCGACGATCTCCCGGTAGGGCCGCTCGGGCAATTCGAGCCGGGCACCGAGAAGGATGTCGCAGGGGGAAAAAGAGGCGCGCCGGTATTCGAATCGCACGCTGTCGATGGGCAGCGCGTCGATCCGGCCGAACAGGGCGCGATAGACCACGACCTCGCGGACCAGCTTCCCCATTTCCGTGCCGTACGCGCCGGCATTCATGCGCAACGCCCCGCCGACCGTCCCCGGCACGCCCACCAGACCCTCCATGCCCCCGAGGTTCGCCTTGGCGCAGGTCGTGATGGCCCGGCCCAGATCCTCGGCGGCATCCACCCAGACGCTTTGCCCGTCGATGCGCACCGACTGCTCGGTTCGCGCGATCCGAAGCGCGACCCAGGGCAGTTCGCCGTCGCCGACAAGCAGGTTCGTGCCGCCACCCAGGAGGCGATGGCGGATGCCGTGGCTGCGGAGCAGGCGCAGCAACTCGGGCAAGTGGCGCCGTTCCCGGACGATCAGCAGGTCGGTCGTCCCTCCGATGCCGAGCGAGGTGCAGCCGGCCAGGCGTTCGGCGCCGCGGTGTTCGACTTCGAGTTCGCGAAACGCCTCGATCAGTTCTCGGTCAGCGATATGCATGAGTGGTATCCTTCCTCGACAGTTTTTCCGCCACGCGGTCGAGCAGTTGGCCGACCCCGCCGGCTCCAATCGCCAGAATCGCGTCTCCCGCGCGCGCCTCGGCGGCCAGCACGTCGGCCGCTTCGGCCGCCGTCGCACAGAATCCGACGCTGCGATGGCCCGCGGCGGCAACCGCATCGGCCAGTTCCTTTCCACCCACGCCCTCGATCGCCGTCTCGCCCGCCGGGTAGATTTCGAGCAGGATCAGACGGTCGGCCTGATCGAAGGCCCGCGTGAAATCGCTCCACAAAATTTTCGTCCGGGAAAAGCGGTGCGGCTGAAAACAGACCAGCAGCCGCCCGAAGCCGCAGCCGCGCGCGGCATCGAGCGTCGCGCGGATCTCGGTGGGGTGATGGCCGTAATCGTCGATCAAGGTGACGCCCGCCGGCGTGCCCTTGACCTCGAACCGGCGCCCCACCCCCTGAAACTGTTCGAGCCCGTTCCGGATCAGCTCGATCGGGACGTTCAGGGATAGCCCCACGGCGACGGCGGCGGCGGCGTTGCGCACGTTGTGCAGGCCGGGCGGCGCGGGCAGACGGAACCGGCCCAGGGGCTCGCCCCGGTAGGTGAGATCGAACCGGCTTCCCATACCGGCCAGTTCCACGTCCGTGATCACCAGGTCCGCTTGCGGGGAGGTGCCGTAGGTAATGACCGGGCGCTTGACCTGGGGCAGGATCATGCGAACGTTCTCGTCGTCGAGCGCCAGGATTCCCGTGCCGTAGAACGGCACGCGGTTGACGAATTCGGCGAAGGTCTCCTGGATCGCTTCGAGCGAGCCGTAAAAATCCAGATGTTCGCGGTCGATGGAGGTGACGACGGTGATGACGGGGGAAAGCCCGAGCAGCGAGCCGTCGCTCTCGTCGGCTTCGACCACCATGTAGGGTCCCTGCCCCACCCGCGCATTCGCGCTCGCGTGCTTCACGCGCCCGCCGACGACGAACGTCGGGTCCATTCCGGCGGCGGCCAGCACGGCCGCGACAAGCGAGGTCGTGGTCGTTTTCCCGTGGGCCCCGGCCACGGCAATGCCGTGCTTGAGCCGCATCAGCTCGGCCAGCATCTCCGCCCGCGGGATCACCGGAACCTTCAGCCGGTGCGCCTCGACCACTTCGGGGTTCTCGCGCCGGATCGCCGACGATACAACGACCACGTTGGCGCCTTCGACGTTCTCGGCCCGGTGCCCCAGGGCAATCTTCGCGCCGAGCGTCTCGAGCCGCTCGGTCACGGCCGTCGGCTTGAGGTCCGAGCCGGTGACGGTAAAGCCCAGCGTCAGCAGCACCTCGGCGATGCCGCTCATGCCCGTGCCGCCGATCCCCACCATATGAACCCGCTGAAAATCCCGAAACATACCGTTCACGGCCGTGCCACCCCCTCGAGCAGATCGACGATCGCCGCGCTGGCCCGCGGCCGGCCGAGCGTGCGCGCCCGCCGGGCCATTTCGCGGAGCGCCGCCCCGTTGCCGATCAGCGAAAGAATTTCCCCTGCCAGCCGCTCTCCGGTCAGCTCGCTTTCCGCGATCACCCGGCCGGCGCCGGCCCGTTCCATCTCCCGCGCATTGCTCATCTGATGCGAATCGGTGGCCGCGCCGAACGGAATGAAAAGGGCGGCGCGGCCCGCCGCGCAAACCTCCGCGACGGTAATGGCTCCCGAGCGGCAGACGATCAGGTCGGCCGCGGCAAAACGGGCGGGCATGTCGTCCAGGAACGCCCGCACTTCGGCGGCAACGGTATGCCGCTCATACTCCCGGCGCACCTCGGCGAGATCCTTTTCCCCGGTCTGATGCACCACCGAAAACTCCCCCTTGCGCGCCGCGAGCCGGTCGAGCGCCGCCGTCATCGCGCGGTTGATCGCCTGAGAACCCTGGCTCCCTCCGGTCACCAACACGCGCAGCGGAGACCGGGATTGCGTCTCCGGCACATCGAAAAATTCATCCCGCACGGGACAGCCGGTCACGACGGCTTTCGGTCCCCAAAGGGCCGCCGTTTCCTCATGCGCCACGGCGAGGCGGCGCGCCAGCCGGGCCAGCACGCGGTTGGTGAATCCGGGCTGCACGTTCGGCTCGAAAACCACCGACGGGACCCCGGCCAGGGCCGCGGCCAGAATCATCGGGCCCGAGGCATACCCTCCCAGGCCGAGCGCGGCGCAGAACCGATGCCGGCGCAATATCGACAAGGCGTCCCACATCCCGAGCGGCAGGAGCGCCAGATGGCGCGCGAGCCGCGCGCCGCCGATGCCCTTGAGGCCGCCGACGCGGAGCGTTTCGAGCGGCAGCCCGGCAGCGGGCGCCAGCCTCGCTTCGAATCCTCGCTCGGTTCCCACGATCACCACTTCCCTTCCTTTCGCTCTCTTGCGCCACTCCCGCGCGACCGCCAGCGCGGGGAAAACATGGCCGCCGGTACCACCGCCCGCCACCAGCAGCTTCACCGGGGACTCGCCTGCTGGCTGATGTTCAAGAGCACTCCGGTGCCGAGCAACATCACCAGCAGACTGGACCCTCCGTAGCTGACAAACGGCAGCGGAATCCCCTTGGTCGGCACCAGACCCAGCACCACGCTCAAGTTGATCAGCGCCTGACCGGCCACCATCGCCGTAATGCCCAGCGCCGCCAGCCTCCCGAAGCTGTCCGGCGAATTCCACACCACGCGAATCCCCCGCCAGGCGTAGATTCCCAGTAGCAACAGCACAACCAGCGCGCCGATCAGACCCAACTCCTCGGTGATCACCGCAAAAATGAAATCCGTGTGCGCCTCGGGCAGGAAGAAGAGCTTCTGCCGTCCCTCCATCAGGCCCACCCCGAAAACACCGCCCGAACCCACGGCGATGAGCGATTGCAGCAGCTGAAAACTATGCCCATGCGGATCGTTCGAGGGATGCAGAAAGGCCATCAGGCGCTGGTACCGGTAGGGCGCGCTGATAATCATCAGCCAAAGCGCCGGAATCCCCGCGGCCACGGCCACCAGAACGTAGCGCCAGGAAAGCCCCGCGGCAAAGAACATCACCAGGGCAATCAGAAACAGCTCGGCCGAGGTTCCCATATCCGGTTCGAGCAGAACCAGGCCGGCAATCAGCACCACCGGCCCGAAGCCGGGCATCACGGTCTTCAGCGGATCGTTGACCCCATGACCCTCCCGGCCGATGCGCATGTCGAGAAACCAGGCGAGGTAGAAAATCACCGCCAGTTTCGCGAATTCGGCCGGCTGAAAGCCGACCGGGCCGACTCGAATCCAGCGGTGCGTCAGGTGCGATTTATCGAGCGCGAAGACCGAAACCAGCAGCACCAGCGACAGCGCCATCCCCGAGTAGGCGACCACCGGCCCTCTCAGGATCCGGTAATCGATTCGCGCCAGCACCAGCATCAACACAAAACCCAGGCCCAGCCACACCAGTTGCCGGATCAGAAACGTGTACGGATTGCCGTAGAGCGCCTGCGCCGTAACGGCCGAGGCGCTGAAGATCATGACTGTCCCCACCAGACACAACACCACCGTCGCCCCAAACAACCAGCGATCCGGCTCGACGCTTCTCGGCATCCTGACCTTACCCTCCGGCCGCCACGCGATTTTCGATGCGGCGAACCAAGCCCTTGAACACCCGGCCCCGATCCTCGTAATCCCGGAACTGATCGAAACTGGCGCAGGCGGGAGCCAGCAGCACGGTATCGCCCGGCCGCGCCCGCTCGAAGGCTCTCTCAACGGCGCGCTCGAGCGTTCCGGCGCTTTCGACCGGCGCGGCGCCGCCCAATTGCCCGGCGATTTTCGGCGCGGCGGCCCCGATGAGCAGAACCAGGCGGGCCCGCTCGGCCAGCGGCGCCGACAGCAGGGAAAAATCGCCGCCCTTGTCCTTGCCGCCGAGGATCACCAGCAAATTCCCGCGAAAGGCCGCGATGGATTTGAGCGCGGCATCGACGTTCGTGGCTTTGGAATCGTTGTAGTAGGAGACGCCGGCGATCCGCGCCACGAATTCCAGCCGGTGCTCGACGCCGGGAAAGCCGCGCACGGCCTCGCGGATCG
The DNA here is from genome assembly GCA_035534495.1 of Candidatus Dormiibacterota bacterium. Classification (GTDB taxonomy): domain Bacteria; phylum Acidobacteriota; class Terriglobia; order Acidiferrales; family UBA7541; genus JAKASX01. The sequence goes on from DATLRW010000205.1 coordinate 6,889, forward strand.
CCTCCGGCGCAACGCCGGCCAGCACGGCAATGCAGGCCGCGGCCAGAACGTTTTCGACGTTGTGCTCGCCGGGCAACAGAATATCGGCCCGGTGCAATAGCCCCACCGCGTGGCCGGCCGAGCGGAAAACGAGACGGCCGTCGTCGAGGCAGGCGCCGGCATCCACCGCCTCCCTCCGGCTGAACCGGAACTGCCGGGGCCGCTCCGGCATCAACGCCGCGGCGCCCGGATCGTCGGCATTCACCACGGCCGCATCGTCCGGCTGCTGATTCTGGAAAATGCGCGCTTTGGCCAGGCTGTAGGTTTCCATCGAAACATGCCTGTCGAGATGGTCGGGGGTCACGTTGAGCAGGGCGGCGACGCCGGGCCGGAATCCGTCGGCGATGGCCTCGAGCTGGAAACTGGAAACCTCCGCCACCGTGATCGTGTCTTCGTCCGACTGCTGGACCAGCGAGATCAGCGGCGTGCCGACGTTGCCGCCCACCAGCACTTTCCGCCCCGCCTGGCGCAGGATATGCGCGGCGAGCAGCGTCGTTGTGGTCTTCCCGTTCGAGCCCGTAATGGCCAGCAGGCGCCCGCGCAGGAACCGCGAGGCCAGCTCGATCTCGCTCCAGACGGGAATGCCGCGAGCGCGCGCCGCGGCCAGAGGTTCGATTCCCAGCGGCACGCCGGGGCTGGGCACGATCAGGTCCTGTTCGAGGAACGTCGCCGGCAGGTGCCCGCCCAGCTCGACGGAAGCGCCGGCCTCGCGCACGCGCCGGGCCGTTTCGCCAACCGCGTCCTCGCCGCGCCGTTCGCTGGCGGTGACCCGGGCGCCGCGCGCCAGGCAAAACAGGGCCGTCTCCAGCCCGGTCCGCTCCAGGCCAACCACCAACACGCGTTTGTCTTTCAATTCCACCGGCGTCCTTATCTCGGCGTTCTTACCGCAACTTCAGCGTCGTCAAACTGAACAGCGCGAAAACCAGCGCCACGATCCAAAAGCGCACGATGATTTTCGACTCGCTCCAGCCCAGCAGCTCGAAATGGTGATGCAGCGGCGCCATGCGAAACATTCGCTGGCCGGTCATCTTGTAGCTGGCCACCTGCAAAATCACCGAGCCCGCCTCCACAACGAAGATCCCGCCCACCGACAGCAGCAGGATCTCTTGCATGATCAGGACCGAAATCACGCCAATCGCGCCGCCCAGGGCCAGCGAACCCACGTCGCCCATGAACAGCTCGGCCGGGTGGGCGTTGTACCAGAGGAAACCCAGCGCCGCTCCCACCACCGATCCGCAGTAAACCGTCAGTTCCCCGACCAGCGGCAGGCTCTGAATATCCAGGTATTCGGCGATGCGGGAATGGCTGGTGACGTAGGTCAACGCCACCAGGGCGCCAACCGCGATCACCACGCATCCAATCGCGAGCCCGTCCAGGCCGTCGGTCAGATTCACCGCGTTCGACGACCCCACCACAACCAGGGCCACGAAGACCACAAACGGCAGATAGGCCAGGAGCACAAGGTGTGGGTAATTCAATAGCCCGTGAATGATCAGATCGGGACGGACGCGTTTAAAAAAGGGCACGATCAATTCGGTCGAATATTCGCCTTTGGCCTTGAGATAAATCAGCGCGACCGCCACGCCCGCCGACGTCGCCGTCTGCAGCGCGAGTTTTGTGCGGCCCCGCAGGCCCAGATTGTGCTTGCGGACAACCTTCAGGTAATCGTCGGCAAAACCGATCGCGGCGAAACAGAGCGTCGCCGCCATCGCGATGAGCACGTAGGGATCGCCCAGATGCGCCCACAGCAGCGTCGGAATGATGATCGCCGTGATGATCAGCAACCCGCCCATGGTCGGCGTGCCGGCCTTGGCGCGGTGGTGCTCGGGGCCCTCTTCGCGGATGTATTGGCCGATCTGCATCTCGCGCAGGCGGCGAATCATCCACGGACCGAGCGCCAGCGACAGAAAGAGAGCGGTGAGGCTGGCCAGCGCCGTGCGGACGGTGATATAGCGAAAGACGTTCAGCGGGCTCCAGTACCGGTGCAGAACCTGGTAGAACAGGTAGTAGAGCATGTTAGTGTCGCTCCCTCCTGCCTACCGCTTCCTCTTCGACGCGCTCATGGCTCCCGCCGAGCGCATCGGCCATTCGTTCCATCCGCACCCCGCGCGACCCCTTCATCACAACCAGATCGCCCGCCTTCACGAAGTCCTGCAAGAAGCGGCCGGTCTGGTCGGCGTCGGCGAAAAATTTCGCGCGGTCGGCCGGATGGCCGGCCTCGATCGCTCCGGCGACGATCTGGCGGGCGTCGCCCTGCACGCCGATAATCCAATCCACGCGCCCGGCGGCCAATCGGCCGGCCTCGCGGTGCAAGGAGGATGACGCCGGCCCCAGCTCCAGCATTTCCCCGGCCGCCAGAATGCGCCGCTCGTGGCCGGAGGTCCCGGCCAGCCAGTCGATCACGGCGGCCAGCGCGGCCGGATTCGAGTTGTAACAGTCGTCCAGAACGGCGAATCCTTCGCGGAAGCGCAGGATCTCGCCGCGGTGCCTGGCGGGGGTCAGACGGGCAAACACCGCTCGCGCCTGATGGGGACCGATACCCCACAGGCTCGCCGCGGCCAGCGCCCCGAGCGCGTTCATGACGTTGTGCGTGCCGACCAGCGGCAGGGTCAGCCGCGTGCGCCCGCCCTTCCACACGCATTCGAACGCGCAGCCGTCCAGGCCGCGATCTTCCACCGATTGCGCCTGAAAATCGGCCGGCTTCTCCCGCCCGAACGTGATCACTTTTCCGCGGCACGCTTCGGCGAAGCGCGCGACGCGCGGGTCGTCGGCATTCAGCACGGCGACCGGCTCCGGACCGGCCAGATTCTCGATCAGCTCCCGCTTGGCGAGAGCGATCTGGTCGACCGAGGCGAAAAACTCCAGGTGAGCGGGGGAAACGTTCGTCACCAGCCCGATTTCCGGCTCGGCGATTTTCGCCAGGCCGGCCAGTTCCCCCTGGTGCGACATACCCAGCTCGACGACCGCCGCACTATGGTTTTCTTCGAGGCGGCACAAGGTGAGCGGCAGGCCGTAGGCGTTGTTCAGATTTCCTTCCGAGCGCAGCACCGGCATGCGAGAGTCGAGCAGCGCCGCGAGCGTCTCCTTCGTCGTGGTCTTGCCGGTCGAGCCGGTGACGGCGGCCATGCGCCGGTCTCCGAGACCGCCCCAGGCGCGGCGCACCGCCTGCGCCAGGCGCCCCAAGGCGTCCTGCGTGCTTTCCACGGCAAAAATCCGATTGCGCACATCGGGCGGGAACTGCTGCAACCGGCTCCGCTCGGCCACGGCCGCGGGCGCGCCGGCGGCCAGAGCCGCGGCAACGTACTGGTGGCCGTCGTGCCGTGGCCCGCAAATGGCGAAAAACAGCTCACCGGGCGCGATGGTGCGCGAATCGATCGAAACGCCCACGCAGGGTTCGCTTGCGCCGATCCCCGGCGGGGGCGCGACCCCCAAAGCCTGCCCGACCTGTTCCCATGACCAGTGCATTTTCCTCGAACCGTACCCCTGTTCCCGCTTCTGTTCCTGCCGGACCGCTTTCACTCGCCCGGCCCGCTCCCGGGCGCCGCAACGCCGGAGTCGTAGCCGAGCGAGCGCAGCGCCTCGCGCGCCACCCGGCGATCGTCGAACGCCGTCGAGCGATCGGCGAAAATTTGCTGCGTCTCGTGTCCCTTGCCGGCGAGCAAAACCACATCGCCCGGCCTGGCTTCGGCCACTATTTTTCCGATCGCGCGCGCCCGATCGAGTTCCACCCAATAGCGCGCCCCGCTCTTTTCGAGGCCGGGAAGGATATCGTTGACGACGGCCTGCGGCTCCTCGCCGCGGGGATTGTCGCTCGTCACCACCACCAGATCGGCTCCCCGGCCGGCGGCTTCGCCCATCAGCGGCCGCTTCTCCCTGTCACGGTCCCCGCCGGCGCCGAAGAGCAGCAGGACGCGGCCGTGCGGCTTCAGCTCGCGGGCCGTTTGCAGCAGCCGGTCCAGCGCATCGTCGGTATGGGCAAAGTCCACGGCCACCAGAAACGGCTGGCCTTGCTCAATCCGTTCGAACCGGCCCGGAATGTTCTCGACCCGGGAAATCCCCCGGGCGATTGCCTGGGCATCGATGCCCAAAGCGATGGCCGTCGCTGTCGCCGCCAGAATGTTCGCCGGCTGGACCCTCCCGACCAGGCGCGACCGCAATACAATCGTGCCGATCGGCGTGTGCGCCGCAAGCTCGACGCCATCGGCCGAAGTCCGATAGTCTGCGGAGAATACGTCGGCGCCTCTTCCCAGGCTGTAGGTCAGCGTTCGCCTTGCCAGACCCGTCAGCTGCCGCCCGAATGGATCGTCGATATTGACGATGCCGTTTTCGGGAGCCCCCGCCCCGGCGTTTTCAAACAGCCGGCGCTTGGCGGCGAAGTAGTTCCCCATCGTTCCGTGAAAATCGAGATGGTCGCGGGTGAAATTGGTGAACACCGCGGCGGAGAAATGCAGTCCCCACACGCGGTTCATCGCGAGGCCATGCGAGCTGACCTCGAGCACGGCCGAATTTCCGCCTTCCTGCCGCAGATCGGCCAGACGGCGGATCAGGTCGAGCGATTCCGGGGTGGTATGGGGAGCGGCCTCCTCGCGCCCGGGGGTGCGGTAGAAAACCGTGCCGAACAGGCCGGTTCGCCTCCCGGCCGCTTCGAGAATCGAGTCGATCAGAAAGGTTGTGGTTGTCTTGCCGTTCGTGCCGGTGACGCCGACGAGTTCGAGGTCCTTCGCCGGCCGGCCGTAGAAATTCGCCGCCGCCAGCGCCAGCGCCTTCCTTGCGTCGGGGACCTGAACCCAGACGACGCGGTCGGGAAGACCCGCCGGGCGCGCCATCTCGCTCACCACCGCCACCGCCCCCTGACCGGCGGCCTGGCCGGCAAAGCGGTTTCCGTCGGTCTTGCTGCCGGGAAGAGCGAAAAAGACGCAGGCGGGTTCAGCCCGCCGGCTGTCGTATGCCAGCGAGCGAATTCTGAGGTCACGCGGGTCGTTCGTGGCCGGGGTGAGTTGAACCAGATCGATCCCGCTGAGCAACTCACCGAGTGTCATGCTGCCGACCACAAGTATAGTACCCTCGTCACAAGCTTCCCAAACCGCCTCGGTTTCAACGTGCACGGACACTCCCCATCTTCATGGGCACCACGGTTGGCCGCAGCGCAAAACGCACAAGGACTTCGCTTCCCGTGCGCACCAGCGTCCCCGCCGCGGGCGTTTGCGCGATGGCGAGGCCATTGCCGCTCAACCGGGGATTCAAACCCAGACTCAGGCATCGCTCCGTAGCTGCGCGCACGGTTTTCCCCGTGAGCGACGGCATGACGAGCATGCCGGGCGGCGGCTCGGTGATATCGGCCGCCGGCAAAATGGCCGCGGAGGAGGTCTTCGCCACCGCTTCGGATTTCTTGGGGCCGTGGGCAGGCCTGTTCGCCACAGGCGCTTTGCCCGCCGGCGGCCCGGCCAGCTGCGCGTGTTCGACAGGCGCGGAGATCGGCAGATCGGGCGGCACGCCCAGGTAATTGAGCACCTGCTGCATGATGCGCTGGAATACGGGAGCCGATACCTGGCCACCCTCGTACATCCCGTGGTTCAGCGCCGGGTTAACCGAATCCAGCACCACCAGGATCAGGACGGCCGGGTTGTTGACCGGGGCGTAGCCGATGAAAGATGCCATGTAATCGCTATGCGAATAGCGGTGCGTAACGGGGTTGACCATTTGCGCCGTGCCGGTCTTGCCCGCCACGGAGTAACCGTCGACCTGCGCGTAATGCCCGGTGCCTTGCAGCACCACCCCTTCCATCAATTGCCTCATCGTGGCCGCCGTCGCCGTGCTGATCGGCCGCGTGGGCGGCGGCAGCGGCGGCACAATGACGTTTCCATCCAGATCGATATGGCGCACGATTCGCGGATGGTACAGAAGGCCGCCATTGGCGATCGCCGAAACCGCATCGACGAGCTGGAGGGTCGTGACCCCCACGCTCTGTCCCATCGCCATCGAGCCGATCGCCGTCGCCGACCACAACCTGGGCGGCCGGAGCAGCCCGGGGCTCTCCCATGGCAACTCGATGCCCGTCTTGCGTCCGAACCCATACGCCCGCATGTACCGGTAAAAATTGTCGGCTCCGAGCTTCAATGCAATCTTGACCGCGCCGACGTCGCTCGAATGCATGAGAACCTGCGCGACCGTGAGCAGTCCGAACGGGTGCCAGTCGTGGATGATCCGGCCGTTCAGATCGATCGAACCCATCTGGCAGTTGAAAATCTCGTCGGGCGTGACCGCGCCATGGTTGATGGCGGACGAAATGGTGATGGTCTTGAACGTCGAGCCCGGCTCATACACGTCGCTGATCGCCCGGTTCTGCCGCGCCTCGGGAGACGCTTGCCCGGGGATGTTGGGGTTGAAGGTCGGCCAATTGGCCATCGCCAGGATTTCGCCGTTGTTCGGGTTTATCACGAGCGCGGTCCCGCCGAGGGCGTGCGCGTCGCTGACCCCGCGGGCGAGCTCCTTTTCCGTGATGTACTGGATGTTCTCATCGATCGTCAGCGCGACGTTGGCCCCCGGCACCGCCGGCCGTTCGCTTCGCTGGTAGTAATGGTGCAAGCCGTCGGCGAAGACGTGGATTTCGCCGGGACGGCCGCTGATTTCCTTGTCGAGCGAGTACTCGATTCCCGCCTGGCCGTGTCCATCGATATCGACGAAGCCAAGCACCTGCGCGGCCAGCTGCCCGTTCGGATAGAAGCGATCCATTTCCTTCTGGAAATAGATGCCCCGGAGGTTCAGATCGGTGATCTGCCGGACTTCTCCCGGCGACAGGCGCCGCGCCACCCAAACGAAGGAATGACCGCTGCGCAGCCGCGCCTCGATGTCCCGCCTGGGTATCCCCAGGATCGGCGCCAGCAGGCGCGCCGCCAGGGCGGGATCGGCAATTTCCGGCGGAACGGCAAAGCAGGACTGGACCGGAAGGCTGACAGCCAGCTCACGGCCGTTGCGGTCGGTGATCGTGCCGCGCTCGGGCGTGATTTTGATCACGCGCTGCTGCTGCCGCAACGCCAGGGTCCGGTAGGCGTCATGACGCGCAACGGTCAGGAACCCCAATCGGCCCACCACAACCCCGGCCCACAAGAGGCCGGCCAAAATCAGCAATAACAGGCGGACATTCGACCCGGACGGTTCGGGCCGCCAGGGGCGTTCCTCCTGCGTCGTGGTCCGTACCGGCACACCCCACCTCACCGATTGTCCAAATCTTCCTTGGTGGCGGGCCCTTCGCCCGCCCCCAATGCATCTGTTGCGAGATTAACGAAAGTTCGCAGGATAGGACGATGTCCGCGCGTCGGCCATCTCTCCCGCAGACTGCGGTTCGGTCTGAACGATCTGCCCCGGTTGGGGCACCGTCATCCCCAGTTGGTTGCGCGCCAGCAGATCGATCCTGGTCGGCGAGCGCAACGTTGCCAGTTCCAATTTCAGTTCACGGTTCAGCTCGGCGACGCGGCTTTCGCTCTGATCGACCTTTTCGAGCCGGTAGCTCATCTCCAGGCAGTCGTAGCGCTGCCAGGCATAGGCCAACAGCCCCAGGGCGATCACAAAAACCAGCGTCAGCTGCCCCCCGAACCGGCGCATACAACCGGCCGTGCCGCGCCTTACCAGCCGTGAATTGTCGATTTTCTTTACGGTATAGAATTCGACCACTTCTCTTGCTCCTGCGGGCACCCCGCACCGATCTTTTCTACTGCGCGCATCCGCGCGCTTCTCGCGCGTGGATTCGATTCGATCTCGTCCGCAGTAGGCATGATCGGTTTCCGAGTCAGAAGTTCTACTTCGCCGGCCTGCGCCAGGCGCCGGAACGCCTGCTTCACCTGCCGGTCCTCAAGCGAGTGGTAGCTCAACATGACCCACCGCCCGCGTTCAGCTAGAGTGGCCGGGGCCCGCAAAAGAAACTGCTCGAGTTCCTCCATCTCTCGATTCACCGCTATCCGCAGCGCCAGAAACGTTTTTGTCGCGGGATGCAGTTTCTGCCTTCCCTTGGCTTTCCGGGCCCCTGCCACAACCGTCGCCAGATGTTCGGTATCGCGGATGGGCCGCGCTCGAACGATCGCCCTGGCAATTCTTCGCGCATCGTACTCTTCGCCTTGATGGAAGAGCAGATCGGCCAGTTCCCTTTCCCGCCACTGGTTCACGATCTCGTCGGCCGTCAACGGGCCGGTCCGGTCCATGCGCATGTCGAGGGGCGCGCTCTGGCGAAAGGAGAATCCGCGCTCGGCGGTGTCAAGCTGGAGCGTCGAAACGCCCAGGTCGGCCACCAAGCCATCGACCGGCGGGAGCCGCAACTCCCGCCTCACATCGTCGATCTGCGAAAAGTTCGCTTGCACCAGAGTGACCCGCCGCTCGAAATCCTTCAGCCGCTCGCGCGCCTGCTCGAGAGCCTGCGCGTCGCGGTCGATCCCCACCAGACGCCCGGTGGTCAGCCGCCGCGCTATCCCGAGCGCGTGGCCACCCGTTCCCACCGTCGCGTCTACGTACGTTCCGTCCGGCTGTATCTGCAACCACTCGAGCACTGCCCCGGCCAGGACGGGTTCATGCCATACCGCCAAGTTCAGATTCCCAGATCGCCCAGAATCTTGGCGTCTTCCTCAGTCCACGGGTGCGCGCGAACCTTCTGCTCGAAGAACCGTGAACTGTTCCAAACCGCTAAACTCGTCAGCTTGCCCAGCACTTCGACCTCGCCCGTGAGCTGGGCCACCTCCCGCAGCCTGGCGGGAACCAAAATCCGGCCCTGCGCGTCGGCCGTCTGCTGCTGACCGTAGTAGCTCGTCAGATCCAGGTATTTCTGCACGGTCGGATTGTGCGAGGCCACCTTGGACAATTTTTCTTCCTTCTCCTGCCAGACCTTCATCGGGTACACGTAGGCGAAGCTTCCGTCATCGCTGGTAACATAGAAGTCGTCGCCGAGCTTGCGCACTTCGGGGAAAAAGATCGCCGGAATTTTCAGCCGGCCCTTGGCGTCTACCGTGGCGGATTGGCTGCCGCGAAGCATCCCGTCTCACATTCCCCGTGACCGGCGAAAGAAGCGATGGAGAAGGGGGCCCTCGTTCCCTTCTCCACCACTAATTTCTACTTCCACCCACTTTGATCCACCATTTTAGAGACGGCATGTTTGATGTCAAGAAATATCGTCACCTTGAAGAAAAAAAACCTTTTTATGCTGAGGAGCTTACGGAGTCCTAGTAATAATTTTTCGGGACCACTAGGGATGGGGCTTTTTCCGGTCCGGCTAGACTACCAATTGCGTGGAACTTGGCGAGTTCGCCAGAAAAAATTCGCAACTGTTTTCTATGAGTTAACGAAAAAGGGCAAAAGTTTATGGATTTTCGCGGCCGAGGCCGACTTTCAACTCCGAAAGTCTCTTCAATAATTGCTTTTCCTTCGGGGAAAGTCCGCGAACAAATTGCGGATCGCGCAGGCGTTTTTCACGCTTGGCGTCGCTCAGACCTTGCAGCTGCTGCAATTTACCCACCAGAAGCCTGCGCCGCTCCGGCGGCAGACTGCGCCATTGCGGAAGGATGACCTGGCGGATTTCCCGGCGCTCCCGAGGGGACATGCTCTCGAAAATTCGGGCGCGCCGGATCAGGATCTGCCTCTGCTGCGGCGTCAGGCTGTTCCACTGCTTCAGCCGGGCGCGAATCCGCGCCTGCTGCCCGGGCGGCAGATTGCGAAAGCGGCGATTGTTCTCGAGGAAACGTTCCTGCTGCCGGGGCGACATCCCCTGCAGCCGCTCCATCCAGTTGCGGGGGATCCGGCGCCGTTCCTGGCGCAATCCGGCCCCGGGCCGGCGCGCACGCGCCTGACGCACCTGTTGCACGCGGGGCTGCCGCATCCGGCGCTGCGCGTGAGCGGGCAGACCGCAGGCCAGCGGCAAGGCTACCGCGATCCAGACGAAAAAAATGATCTTGCCTGGTTTCACACGCTCATTCCATTTGCTGCGAATGATCCACCGTTTGCGCGCCGGGCAGAGCCGAAAGCGCCTCGAAATTGGAAATCACATCGTAATTCTCGAGTTCCGGCAGATTCTGGATGACGGCGAAATCCTGCTGATTTTGCGGACTGGTCGCCGGCGCGGGCCGCCCCGCCGGCGGGCGCAGCGAGATCCAGATGGCCATCGCCGCGAGCGCCGCGGCGACCGCGATCCACCGCATGCCTTTCGGCAACCGGCCGAGCCAGCCCGCCTTCGGCTGCGACTCTCTCATCCGCGCCGCGAGGCGCGTATCGAACCACGCGGAGGGTTCAACCGCCGGCAACTCTTCGAGCGCCGACCAGGTCGCGCTCATCTCTTCGAGGCGCCGCGCGCACGCCTGGCAGCCGGCCACGTGACGGCCGGCCCGGTCGCGCTCTTCGGCCGTGGCGCGGCCATCGACTACCGCGAGCAGAAGGGCCTCCATCGGTTTGCAGTTCATCTTCCCTCCCCTTTTCCGGCGCGGGCGGCGCGGGGAGCCAGGGACGCCAGGCGCCCTCGCAGCGTCTGGTAGGCGCGAAAGAGCAGCGACTTCAGCGCGCTCTCCGAACAGCCCAGAATGCAGGCAATCTCGTCGTAGCCGAGTTCCTGATACTTGTGCAGCATCACCGCCGCCCGCTGCTTTTCCGGCAGTTCCTGAACCGCCTGCCAGATCGCCCTGGACCGGTCCCGATCGACCAGCTTCTGTTCGATCGCGGCGCCGGGATCGGCCACATCGAGGAGCGGCTGGTCGCCCTGCTCGGGGCTGTCGATCGAGAGCTCCCGCTGGCGGCGCCGTCCGTCCCGCAAGGAATTCAGAGCGAGATTGGTGGCGATGCGGAAAAGCCAGGTGGTGAATTTCGCGTCCGGCGCGTAGCTTTTCCGCGCCCGGAACACGCGCAGAAAGGCCTCCTGGGCCAGGTCTTCCGCCGTGGCCTGGTCGCGCACCATCCGGTATAGAAAACTGACGAGCGGCGTCCGATATTTTTCCAGCAACTGCTCAAAGCAGGCCTCATCGCCCGCCTTGACGCCGAGCATCAGTTCGACGTCGCTGATCGCCATCGGGTCCAGATTGTAGCGAGCCCCCATCGCGGCCGAAAGTTGCCACTCGCTCATGGATGTGGCCCGTACACCCCCTACAACCAACTAACCCTGAACGATCCGGAAAGTTGCACCTGGGAAATGGAATTCCGGCCGAGCGAAACGGCCCATCGCCGTCCATGGAAGGGGCAGCCTACAGGAGGTGATGTCGCTCGCGGCCGGCCGGCGTCTCAACCACTGTGCCGAAACAGAATAACGTCGCCATCCTGCACGACGTAGTCCCGGCCTTCCAGGCGCAGCTTGCCCGCGTCGCGCGCCGAGGCCCAGCTGCCCGCCGCGAGCAGGTCCTTCCAATCGACAATCTCCGCCTTGATGAATCCGCGCTGGATGTCGCTGTGAATCGCTCCGGCCGCCTCGGCGGCCGTCATTCCGCGCCGGATGGTCCAGGCGCGGCATTCCGGCTCGCCCGCCGTGAGGAAGGAAATCCATCCCAGCAGCTCGTATGTCGTGCGGATGAGCCGGTCGCTGCCGGATTCGGAAAGCCCGTACGCCTGCATCAATTCGGCCGCCTCGGCTTGCGGCAATTCCGCCAGCTCCGCTTCCACCTTTCCGCAAAGCGAAACCAGCGCCGTTCCCGGTTTCGATTCCAGCGATTCGAGCCCATGCCGTTTTGCCGCGCCGGCCAGGTCGCCGGCCTCGTCATCGTTGAGATTGAGCGCGTAGATCATCGGCCGGCGGGAGAGGAACTGAAAACCCGCCAGAATTTTTTCTTCCTCGGCGGAAAATTCGACCTCTCGCAATGCCCGTTCGGCTTCGAGGGCCTCGCGGCACCTGCCGAGCAGAACGAGCTCCTGTTCCTGCCGGGGGTCCTTCTTTTTCTTCAGGTCCTTTTCGAGCCGCTCGACGCGCCGGCTCACCTGCTCGAGATCGTAGAGCACCAGGTCCAGATCGAGCGTCTCCGCGTCGCGCCGCGGATCGAGTTTTCCGCCCGGCGGCGGATTCGACGGATTGTCGAAGGCGCGCACCACGTGGACCAGCGCATCGACTTCGCGCAACTGCACCAAAAACGCCGAATCGCGGCCACTTTCGCCCGCCAGCGCGGCCACGTCCAGGTATTCCATCGAGGTGTAGGTGATTTTCTTCGGCTGATACAACTCGGCCAGCTTGTCCACTCTCTCATCCGGCACCTGCGCCACGCCCACGTGCACGGCCGAGTGCTTGCCGCCCGACTGCGCGACGCGGCCTCGCGTCAGAATGCGGAAGAGCGTCGTCTTGCCCGATCCCGCCAGTCCAATGATTCCTGTTCGCATAAGCGAAGAATGGTAACACGACCACTGTGCGGATTTCCCACGGGAGGCGAACTGGCCCAATCAGCAGCCAGGACTGCAGCTCATCTCGAAGCACCCGTCATTCCGAGCGCAGCGAGGAATCTGCTTTGCAGTCCCCTGGAGGATACAGCAGCGCACTACGATCTTTAATGCGGCAGTTCGCGGACGGTCAGAAAAATTGCGGCCAACCCGAGCAGCAGCACCGATCCTTCGATTCGCACGGAAATCACGTGCAGGAGGTCGAACTGCCGGCGCAAGGGATTGCTCTGCGGGGTCTGTTCGATCGAGCCCATCTGGCTTCTCAGCCCGTTCATTTTCTTCATGACCACCTGCTGCGAAACCAGCGTCAGCACGACCATGGCGATCACCGCCAGCGCGCCCGGCCTTGCCAGCGCGCCGAGCGAGCGCCCGCGCGCCGTCGCCGCCCCCAGAAAGACAATTCCCGAAATCACCCCGAGCCAGTGCAGCCGCGTCAGCACCACGCCGACCAGCGATCCCGCCAGATCCATGCTGGGCAGCGTCGTAAATGCCGCCGGGGCGACCACGAAAGCCATGTAGACAATGGCTCCCACCCAGATTCCCAGCGAAAGAAATTGGAGATAGCGGAGAAAAGTGTTCATTCGGGTTCACCGTCCCGTTTCCCGCCCGCGGCGCCGGCGACGGTAGACGCAGGAAATCAAAGTATGGTGGGCGATCAAGGACTTGAACCTTGGACCTCTCCCGTGTGAGGGGAGCGCTCTAACCACTGAGCTAATCGCCCGTCCTGAACCCGTTTATAACAGCCGACCAGGCATTTATCAATTCGGAGGCCCCCGCGCCTCGGGCGGCTTGCGTTGCGGCGGCAGGACCCGGCCCTTGTCCGCGGCCTGGATTGGCGTGCCCGCCCGGGCCGGCTTCGGGCAGGCGCGGAAATCCAGCAGCAGATCGACGGTGCCGGTTTTCGCGTCCCGATGCACCTGATCATCGGCAACCGACGCGCCGGCGGGCATGAGCCACGCATACCGGCTGTAGAAATGCCGCACGATGTTTGGGTCATACACGTCGCCCGGCTTTATTTGGGATTTCAGCATCGAGATCCCTTCGGCGCCAAACCCGAGAGCCACGATTTTGCCCACCCGATACAGCTTGCCTGGATCGAGCATCACGAACACAGAGACGGTATCCTGCCGGTCGTCGATCTGGAGATCGGGCGTAACCTGCAGGTCGATATAACCGCGCGATAAATAGAGCTTTTCGAGCGCCGAAACGCCCTGCCGGAGCTTTCCCGCGTTCATCCGCTCGCCCGGATCGAGAGGGATCAGGCCGCGCAATCTCTGGCGGGCAAACACCAGATTCCCGCCCGGGTTGACGTCCAGCATCCTCACTTCCGCCACCCGGTACTGCGGACCCGGATCGACGCGTACTTGCAGGGAAACGTGCCGCACGCCTCCCTGAACGCTATCGGCCAGCGTCTGAATGTTCACCACCGTTCTGGCGTAGCCGCGATCCTGCCATTCATCCCCCGCCGCACTCCATACCCGATCGAGCCATCCGCTGCCGCCGGTCCCCGCGCGCCGTTCGAGCATGGCGACAAACCGGGCCTGGCTGACCCCGTCGGGCAGGCCCGTGCCCTGCAGTTGCAGGCTATCGATGGAAAGTTTTATGGCGGGTGTGCTCTGGGGCTGCGGCAGGCAGCGCCGGGGCATCGATGTTTGCAGTTGCGGGGATTGTGGCTGCGGGGGTGGTTGCTGCGCGCGCACGTTCGCCGCAAGCAGCAGGCCGAGGAGCGCGGCCGCCGACGCCAGCGAATTTCCCTTCCGGCGACCCATACGAAAATCATAGGCCGGCGCAACTCGTCCGACAAGCCGCTTTCCGATCTGCTTGCGGCCGTTTCCCGCCCGTGTTGCAATGGCGAGCCATGCCTCGCCGCCAAGATCCAAAATCGCTCCCGGCATTCCAGCGCAGCCTTCTCGATTGGTTTCGCCGGAGCCGGCGCGACTTCCCCTGGCGCCGGTCCCGCGATCCCTATCGCGTCTGGGTGTCGGAGGTCATGCTCCAACAGACGCGTGCGGCGGCCGTTCTCCCCTATTACCAGCGCTTTTTGCGAAAATTTCCCTCGCTCGCCTCGCTCGCCAGGGCCCGCACCGAAAGCGTTCTGCGCGTCTGGTCCGGGCTTGGCTACTACAGCCGCGCCCGCAACCTCCAGCGCGCCGCCCGGATCGTCGTTGACAGCCATCGGAGCCGCTTCCCCAGGGAACTCGACGCGGCGCTCGCCCTGCCCGGCGTCGGGCCATACATCGCGCGCGCCGTTCTCAGCATCGCCTACGACCGGCCGCTTGCCGTCCTCGACGGCAACGTCGCCCGCGTGATCGCCCGTCGCGAGGCCATCGAAGGCGATCTGCGCGAACCAGCCAGGTGGCGACAGCTTCAGGCCATTGCCGATCGCTGGCTCCCGGCGAACGCCCCCGGCGATTGGAACCAGGCGATGATGGAACTGGGCGCCACCGTCTGCACGCCGCGCGGGCCTCTCTGCCACTCGTGCCCGGTACGTGATGGCTGCCAAGCGTTCCGCCTGGGCCTTGCCGATCGCCTGCCCGAGCGCCGCGCCAAGCCCGCCCCGGTGCGCGTGCGCATTGCCGTGGCCGTACTCGTCGATCCGCGAGGGCAAACGCTTCTGACGCGGACGGCAAAATCGAGCCACCCCGATGTACCCGTTCCGGAAAACGGGGACCTGAGCGCGATTTTTTCGCGGATGTGGCAGTTCCCCGCTGTCGTGGCGAACGGCGACGGCGGCCCTGAACTCCGAAACTACCTCGCCGCTGAATTCGGCCTGCGCCCCCGGCGCTGGGAGCCGCTCGGGCAACTGCGCCACAGCGTGACCTTTCGCGAAATCACGATCGAGCCCTGGCTGCTTCGCGTCGAAAAACTTCCGGAGCCGGGCACGGGTTGCGTGGTCGCGCTTGGCCGCGTTCCCCAAATGGCGATTTCGAGCGCGTCTCGCAAGATCGCCGTCGCCGCCCTCGCGCAGCAGCCCTCGCCATGAAATGACGCAATGAAATGAAAAGAGATGAGATGATCGGGCCGGGCCAGAGCTGGAACCGGCGGTCATAAGCCGCGGACGCCCGTTCCCCCATGACTGGTATACTGGAACCTGGCCTCTGTGCGCCCTTGGTGCTTGGCTGCGCCGATTCCTATGCCCAAAGTGGGACTAATTAGCCTGGGTTGCCCGAAGAACCTCGTCGATAGCGAGGTGATGCTCGGATTTTTGCGCGAGGGCGGCTACGAAATCACTTCCCATGCCGAAGAAGCCGACGTCCTCGTCGTCAACACGTGCAGTTTCATCGCCCCCGCGCAGGAAGAATCGGTCGCCACGATCCTCGAGATGGCGGAGCTGAAAAAGAGCGGGCGCGCGCGCCGGCTGATCGTGGCCGGCTGCCTGGTCGAGCGCTATCGCAAGGAAATCCGCGAGCAGATTCCCGAGGTCGACGCCGTCGTCGGCACGGGCGAGCTGGAAAGCATTCTTCGCGCCGTTCGCGGCGAATTCGAGCCGCCCGGCGAATCCACCGCCCTGCTGCCCGAATATCTCTATCACGACCGGACGCCGCGCTTTCTCGCCACGCCGCGCCACACCGCCTACGTCAAGATCAACGAGGGCTGCGATCATCCCTGCTCGTTCTGCATCATTCCCCAGCTGCGCGGCCGTTTCCGCAGCCGCCGCCCGGAATCGGTCGCTCGCGAGGCCGCCTCGCTCGCCCGCGCCGGCGTTCGCGAGCTCACGCTGGTGGGCCAGGATACGACCGCCTACGGCGTCGATCTCGGCGTCGGCGACGGCCTGCCGGCGCTGCTCGAACGGCTTGCGGAAATCGACGAGCTGGCCTGGGTCCGGTTTCTCTATTGCTATCCCAACCGGGTCACTTCCCGGCTGCTCGAAACCATCGCCGCGCATCCGAAACTGGTTCCCTATCTCGATATCCCGCTCCAGCACGCCAGCCGCAACGTGCTTCGCCTCATGAAGCGCGGCTCGAACGCCGATGCTTTCCTGAAACTCATCGAGCGCATCCGGCAAACAATTCCCGGCGTCTCGCTTCGCACCACGTTCATCGTCGGATTCCCGGGCGAGACCGAAGCCGATTTCCGCGAGCTGCGCGATTTCGTCCGCGCGGCCGAGTTCGACTGGCTCGGCGTCTTCGGCTATTCCGACGTGGACACGGCGGCCAGCCACGCGCTCGAGGCGAAAGTCGACGAGGAAACCATCGCCCGCCGCCGCGATTCGCTCATGTCCCTGCAGCGCGGCATCAGCGCCCGCAAGCTTCGCGCCCGCGTCGGCGGCGAAGCCGTCGTTCTCGTCGACGGCCCCTCGCGCGATACCGAAGGGCTGTGGGAAGGGCGCCTCGGCGGAATGGCCCCGGACATCGACGGCAAGGTTTACCTGACCGAATTTCCCGAAGGCTCGGAGCCGCAACCGGGCCGGCTGGCGCGCGTGAGCGTCACGCATTCGACCGATTACGATCTGGTCGCGCGCGTGCTGGAGGTGCTCGAAGCCCCACCGCCGATTCCCGAGCCCGCCGTCGGCGCCGGGCTGCTGCACGTGCTCGGCTAAATGGCCGGGGAGAATTTCACCGTTTTCGCGGCGGCGAGGGGCGAAAAGGCGCCGTTATTTTCCAGGCATGGAGATGGCAACGAACGCTGAAAACCAACCGTCGAAGCCGCGCCTGGCGCTGGCCCTGGCAACCGTGTTCGGCGCGGGCCGCCTGCCGCTGGTTCCGGGAACGTTCGGCTCGCTGGTCGGCGTGGGGGTGGGATGGCTGATCGCGCGAACCATGGCCGGGGCGGCCGGAGGGCCGCTTTCGCGCAATTTTCTGATCACCTACTTTGTCGTGAACGTGGCCGTCGCCGCCGTGGGAATCTGGGCCGCTTCGCGAGCCGCCGCGTTTCTGGGCCGCAAGGACCCGCAATCGGTGGTGATCGACGAGGTTTCCGGCCAGCTGATCGCTTACTCCGGCTTTCTGGTGGGCCTCGCCACGGTCAACTGGAAATCTTTGATACTGGGTTTTATACTTTTCCGCGGTTTCGATGTTTTGAAACCCTCTCCCGCGCGACGCGCCGAATGGCTTCCCGGTGGTTGGGGCATCATGGCGGATGATTGGATCGCCGGTGGCTATGCGGCCATCGCGTTGTGGTTGATTCACAGGCTGGGTTTTTAAGGCGAAAAGCGCGCGTGCCAAATCCACTAGAAGCCGGACCCCGGATCGAGAACGTTTCACCCGTTGCGGCCATTCCCGGCGGCGACATTTTCATTCGCGGCAACGGGTTCGAGTCCTCCAACAGCACCCTGCCCAGCGTCCGCTTCGGCCAGGCGCAGGGCAACATCCTGCTCTGGAGCGAGCAGCTGGTCGTCGCGCGCGTGCCCGAAGACGCCGAGGCCGGCGTTTCGATTGAAACCGGGCACGGCCGCAGCGATACCGTTGCTTTCGCCCTGGGCCGGGTCGTGGCGGAAAACCTCCACCCCGTCGCCAATCCCGCCATCGACTCCGACGGCAATACCTACGTCACCTTCAGCGGCCAGCGCGGGCAGAAAGTGGCCGTTCCCCTGTATAAAATCAGCCCCGATTTCACCGTCAAGCCGCTGGCCGTCCAGCTGACCAATCCCACCGGGCTGGCCTTCGATCCCGAAGGCAACCTGATGGTTTCCTGCCGCAACGACGGGACGATTCACCGGATCGGCCCCGACGGCCACATCGAGAAATGGATCGAGGGCATGGGCATCGCCACCGGACTGGCGTTCGACCGCGAAGGCAATCTCTACGTTGGCGACCGCAGCGGCACGATCTTCAAGATCTCGCCGCAGAGGGAAATCCTGGTTTTTGCCACGCTGGAACCCTCCATCTCCGCCTACCATCTGGCCTTCAGTCCCGAGGGCGATCTGTACGTCACCGGCCCGACGACGTCGAGCTTCGATCGCATTCATCGCATCAGCCATGCGGGCGCGGTGTCGGTCTTTTTTCGCGGCTTGGGCAGGCCGCAAGGCATGGCGTTCGACCGCTCGGGCAATCTCCTGGTCGTGGCCTCGCTCGGCGGCCGCCGCGGCGTGGTCCGCCTGAGCCCGGATGGCCGCGCTACTCTTTTGCTGACCGGTTATGGACTGGTCGGGATGGCGCTGCTTTCGAGGCGCGCCATTTTGGCGTCGAACAGCTCGCTCTACTCGATCGAATGGGATATCGACGGCCTGCCTCTCGGCCGCTAAGCGCCCGATGACGGACAAAATTCAGAAAACCGACGCCCAATGGCAGACGCAGCTCCGGCCCGACGAGTATGCGGTTGCCCGCCAAGGGGCCACCGAGCCGGCCTTTTCCGGCCGCTACTGGGATTGCCATGACGAAGGCGCCTACCGCTGCGTCTGTTGTTCGGCGCCCCTGTTCAGCTCCAAAACCAAATTCGATTCGGGAACCGGCTGGCCCAGTTTCTCGGCCCCGATCGAAGCCTCGGGGCTGGCTCTGCGGGAAGACGAGTCCTACGGCATGAGCCGGGTGGAAGTGAAGTGCGCCCGTTGCGACGCCCATCTGGGGCACCTGTTCCCCGACGGTCCTCCGCCGACGGGCCTGCGCTTCTGCATCAATTCAGCCGCCCTGCGGCTGGTCAAGGGTTCCGGGGATTCCGGGGACGCCGGGGACGCCGGCGCTTGAACGCGCCGGAAACGTTACGCGGATGAAGCGCGCGGAAATCATCGCCGTGGGTTCGGAACTTCTGACCCCCTTCCGTCTCGATACCAATTCCCTCTTCCTGACCGAGCAGTTGAATCTGCTGGGAATCGCCGTGATCCGCAAGAGCGTGGTCGGCGACGTTCGCAACGAGCTGAGCGAGGCGTTTCGCCTCGCCCTGGGGCACGCCGATCTGGTGATCTCGAGCGGGGGGCTCGGTCCGACCGAAGACGATCTGACGCGAGAGGCCCTGGCCGAGGCGACGGGCCGCCGCCTGCTGCCGAACCGGCAGGTTCTCGCCCGCATTCAGGAGCGCTTCGCGCGCATGGGCCGCGCCATGCCGCCCAACAACGAGCGTCAGGCGATGGTGCCCGAAGGCGCGTTGATTCTCCAGAACGCCTACGGCACCGCCCCCGGTTTGTGGCTGGAACTGGGCGCCCAGGCGGTCGTTCTGCTGCCGGGCCCGCCGCCAGAGCTGCGCCGGATCTTTACCGACCATGTGCGCGCGCTCATCGAGCCCCGCACCGGCGCGCTCCGCATGATTCATCGGAAACTGGTCGTCGCCGGCATGCCGGAATCCGATCTCGACCATCGGATCGCGCCGATCTACGGCTCATACCGCGAGGTCGAGACGACGATCCTGGCTTCGCCCGAGGGAATCGAAATTCATTTGACATCCTGGACCGAAGATCCGGCCGGCACCGGGCGGCTACTCGATGAACTCGCCGGCCGGATCGCATCGGCCCTGGGCGAGGCGGTATTTTCGACCGAGGGCGAAACGCTGGACGAGGTCGTCGCGCGCGGGCTCCGGAGCACCGGGGCGACGATCGCCATCGCTGAGAGTTGCACGGGCGGCCTGGTTTCGGCGCGCCTGACCAGCATTCCCGGCAGCTCGGCTTTTTTCCGGGGCGGCGTCGTCTCCTACAGCAACGAAATGAAGACCGCGTGGGTCCACGTGCCGCCGGCTCTGGTCGAGCTGCACGGCGCGGTTTCCGCCGAAGTGGCCATGGCCATGGCCGAGGGGGTGCGGCTCGCTTCCGGCGCCACGCTCGGCCTCGGCATTACCGGTATCGCCGGTCCCGGCGGCGCCACTCCGGCCAAGCCCGTGGGCACCGTGCACATTTCGCTCGCCGACGCGTCCGGCGCCCGCGAGCAGTTGTTCCGCTTCGGCGGCGAGCGCGAACGCATCCGCCGCCTGGCCGCGCAATCGGCGCTCGATATGGTGCGCCGCTACCTGGGCCGGGCACGATCGGGGGGAGACCGGGCGTGAGGCTCTTTGTCGCGCTTGATATCCCCGAAGATGTCCGCCGCCATATTGCCGATTTCTCTCTCGAACTTCGCCGGCACGCGCCGCGGGCGCGGTGGGCGCGAATCGAAAGCGCGCACGTGACGCTGAAATTCATCGGCGAGCGGCCGCCCGGCGAGCTGGGTCCCCTGCGCGCCGCGATCGAGCCGGTGCGCGCGCCTTCGCCCATTGAAATCGAATTCCGCGGGGCCGGTTTCTTCCGTAACGACCGCCAGCCCCGCGTTCTCTGGGCCGGCGTTCATGCCTCGGCCGCCCTGGCCGAGCTGGCGGCGGACATCGAGCGCCGGCTTGCCCCGCTGGGCATCCCGCTCGAATCCCGGCCGTTCGCGCCGCATCTCACCCTGGCCCGATTCAACGATCCGTCGGAAAGCGGAGACCTTCGCCAGGTGATCGCCGGCGCCGGCCTGCGGGAATTCGGCCGGACCGTCACGCGCGAATTCCACCTGTATGAGAGCCGCCGCGCGCCGGAGGGATCGATCTACACGCGTCTGGAAACCGTCGTCTTCGCGCGGGAAACGCCGTGAATTCCTTTCTGATGTTTGGGGTCGGCTATCTGCTGGGCTCGATCCCGTTCGGCTATCTGATCGCTCGCCTGGCCGGCGGCCGGGACATCCGCCAGGAAGGCAGCGGCAATATCGGCGCGACGAACGTCACCCGCTCGCTGGGTCTGGGCGCCGGGCTCGCCACGCTCGCGCTCGATGGCGGCAAGGGGGCCTGCGCCGTCTGGCTCGCCATGCGGCTGGGCGGGAACCTATCGACGTGGTTCGCCTTTGCCGCCGTCGGCGCGATCCTGGGGCATCTGTTTCCCATCTGGCTGCGCTGGCGCGGCGGCCGCGGCGTGGCCACGGCGATTGGCGCGTTTCTGGTGATCGGCTGGGTCGCCACGCTGGCCGATCTGCTCGTCTGGGTCGTGGCGATGGCGATCTGGCGTTACGCGTCGCTCAGCTCCATCCTCTGGGCGGCGCTGCTTCCCCTATCCATGTACTGGCTCTACGTTCCCGGCCATCACCCGCCTGAGAGCGTCTCGATCGCCGCTGTGATCTCCACGCTGCTCATCCTGTGGCGCCATCGCCCCAACCTGCAGCGCCTGATCGATGGCAGCGAACCGAAAATGCATTTCGGTAAATCAAATGGCCGTGAACGTGGATAAGATCGCGGTTCTCGGAGGGGGAAGCTGGGGCACGGCGCTCGCGCTGCTGCTCGCCCGCAACAACCCCCGCTGCCGGATTCACCTGTGGGTGCACGATCCGCAACTGGCCGCCAGCATGCGCGAGGAGCGCCTGAACCAGCCGTATCTGGCCGGCTTCGAACTGCCGGCGGCCATCGCGATCTCCAATGATCTGACCGAAACCGTTTCCGGCGCGTCGCTCATTGTCGGCGTCATGCCGTCGGCGCACGCGCGCCAGGTTTACACCGCCGCTTTCGCCCCGCTCCACCGGATTCCGCCCGTTGTCAGCGCCACCAAGGGGATCGAGCCCGGCCTGCTGGCGCGCATGAGTCAGGTGATCGAAGAGGTGGCCCGGGCGCACCCGTCCGCACCGGTTCCACCGGGCACAAGCTGCCCGCGGATCGCCGTGCTTTCCGGCCCCTCGTTCGCCCGCGAAGTGGCGCGAGGCGATCCGGTAGCCATCGTTGTCGCCTCGCGGGATCGCGATCTGGCCCGCCACGTGCAAGAGATGTTCTCCGGTACCGCGTTTCGCGTCTATGTGAGCGAAGACGTCTGCGGTGTCGAGATGGGCGGCGCGTTGAAAAATATCATCGCCATCGCTGCCGGCATCTGCGTCGGACTCAATCTGGGACACAGCACCGTTGCGGCACTGATTACCCGCGGCGCTGCCGAGATGACACGCCTGGCCTGTGCGCTTGGCGCACAGCCGCGCACGCTTTCGGGACTGTCCGGCATGGGAGACCTGGTGCTCACGGCTACCGGCGCGCTCAGCCGCAACCGGGCGGTCGGGATCGAACTGGGCCGCGGCCGGCCCCTGGCCGAAATCCTCCAATCGATGCGGATGGTGGCCGAGGGCGTGGGCACGACGGGCGCCGCGCTGGAACTGGCTCGCCGGGCCGGGGTCGAGATGCCGATTACCGAGCAGATGTACGCGGTTCTCAACGGCGGCCGCGCCCCGCGCGAGGCGATCCGCGAGCTGATGCAGCGAAGACTCAAGGAAGAATGAACGCAGCGGCTCCCAACTCGCGCGGCGCGTCATCGAGCGCCCTGCTCGAGCGCTTGGGCTCCTGGCGGCCGACTCTCCGGCAAATTGCCATCATCTACATGCTCGGTTTCCTGTTTTGCTGGCTATCGCTCTGGGCCGGCCTGCGCCAGCGGGGACCGGAACCTTTCGTCAGCCCGCTCTATGGCTTCATGCTCCTGTTCGAGGAAGCCCTCCGCGACGTGCTGAACCGTTTCCCCACGCTGCGTCCCACCTTTTATCCGCCCAGCCTCACCTCGCTCCCGGTCATGCTGGCCTGCGCTCTGGTCGCCGAATTTTTCGCCACCGGCACGGCCCTGATCCGCTCCGCACACAAGCCGCTGCGCTGGGGCGGCCTGGTCCTGCTGGTGATTCTGGCGTTCGCCACATTTTCCTGGTCTCCCATTCCCCCGCTGCCTCACCCCGGGTTCCTGTTGCCGCCGGTTTTGCTTCCCGTGGCCCGGTTCTTTACAATGCGTTTCTGATTCGATTGCCCGTCCCCATTCCATGCTGACCCTATTCGGAAAACCCGAACCCACGCTGCTCGACCGGCTGAAGCAGTCCGTCGCCAAAACCCGCGAGCAACTGAGCGAGCGGCTCGCCCCGCTTCTCTCCCCCGGCCGTCCCGTCGATCCTGAACTGCTCCGCGCGCTCGAAGCGTCGCTTCTTTCGGCCGACCTCGGCGTTCGCACGACGAAGGAGCTGCTGGACAGTTTGCGCGAGAAGTCCGAACGCGGCAACCTTCGCGACGCCGCCGAGGTCAAGGACGCGCTGAAATCCAGCCTGGCGGAACTGCTGCGGCCACCGGCCGCCGCCGGCGCGAACACCGCTACCCCGCAGGTCATATTCGTCGTCGGCGTCAACGGCACCGGCAAGACCACCACCATCGGCAAGCTCGCCTGGCGGCTCAAACAGGAAGGCCGCTCGACGCTGCTGTGCGCCGCCGACACCTTTCGCGCCGCCGCCATCGAGCAGCTGGAAGTCTGGGGCCACCGCGCCGGGATCGACGTGGTCCACCGGAAAGCGGGCGCGGATCCCGCGGCGGTCGTTTACGACGGGCTGTCGGCGGCGCTGAGCCGTTCGACCGAAGTCGTCATCGTCGATACCGCCGGCCGCCTCCACACCAAGCACAACCTGATGGCCGAACTCGAGAAGATGAAGCGCGCCGCCGCGAAGATCGTTCCCGGCGCGCCCCATGAAGTGCTGCTCGTGCTCGACGCGACCACCGGGCAGAACGGCCTCGCCCAAGCCCGCGAATTCACCTCCCATGCCGGCGTCACCGGCATCGTGCTCACCAAGCTCGATGGCACGGCCAAGGGCGGCATCGTCGTGGCCATCGCACGCGAGTTGGGCCTTCCCGTGCGCTACGTCGGCACCGGCGAAAAGGCGGAGGACCTGGTTCCCTTCGACGCGGCGACTTACGTCGATTCCCTGTTCGATTGAACCCGGCGATGACTCCCGCCCGCCAGCCCGACGAGCGCCCCTCCAGCGAGCAGCCGCTTGACCGGCGATGGATGCGCCGGGCGCTGGCGCTGGCGCGCCGCGGCGAAGCGCTGGCCCATCCCAATCCGATGGTGGGCGCCGTCGTCGTACGCGGCGGCCGCGTCGTCGGCGAGGGATTCCACACCTACGACGGCGTTCGCCATGCCGAAGTTCTCGCCATCGAGCGAGCCGGAGAGCGCGCTCGCGGCGCAACCCTGTATCTGAATCTCGAGCCGTGCTGCCACCAGGGCCGCACGGGCCCTTGCACGGAAGCCATCCTCGCGGCGGGGATCGGGCGTGTGGTCGCGGCCATGGCCGATCCCAACCCGCTGGTCGCGGGAAAGGGGTTTCGCAAGCTGCGCCGCGCGGGAATCGACGTGCAGGTCGGCCCGAGCCAAACCGAGGCCCGGCGCTTGAACGAGCCCTTCGCCGCATGGATTCGCCGCCGGCGGCCTCTGGTTACGCTGAAGGCCGCCGCAACGCTGGACGGCAAGATATCGCTTGTGGAACCGGGCGCGGGGCGACGGCCGCCTCGCGCCGTGGAACGTTGGATTACTTCGGAAATTTCCCGCCGGCGCGTTCAACAATTGCGCCACGCCTCCGATGCCGTTCTCACCGGCGTCGGAACCGTGTTCGCCGACAACCCCCTGCTCACCGACCGCAGCGGCCGCCCGCGCCGCCGCCCGCTGCTGCGCGTCGTGCTCGATTCGCAGCTGCGCCTGCCGCTCGGCTCGAAACTGGTGCGCTCGGCGGCGGACGATCTGCTCGTTTTCACTTTGCGGTCTCCCCGGAGCGCGCCGGCGCGCAAGCTGGCCGAGCGCGGCGTCCAGGTGATGCGCGTTCCGGCGCGCAACGGACGGCCCGATCTGGCCGCCGTTCTGGCGGCGCTCGGGCAGCGCGAAATCCTCAGCCTGCTGGTCGAAGCCGGGGCGGAGGTCAACGGCGCCATGCTTGCCCGAAATCTGATCGACAAGGTCCTGCTTTTCTACTCACCGAGGATTCTCGCCCGCCCGGGGATGCCGCTCGCTCTCGCCTTCGAGCCGTCGCGCCATTTGCCGGCCACGATGACAGGCGTCGAGCTGCGACGCTCCGGACCTGATATTCTGCTGGAGGGGTATCTCCAAGATGTTTACCGGGATCATTGAAACAATTGGCCGGATTGAGCGGATCGAGCCATCGAGCGGCGGGGGCCGCATCGAAATCGCCGTCGAGAGCGCCGCCAGGGCGCCGCTCGGACCGGGCGCCAGCGTTGCGGTGAACGGCTGCTGCCTCACCGTCGCCGTCGCCGGCGAAGAGGGCTTTGTCGCCGATCTATCGCCGGAAACCTTGCGCCGGACCAGCTTCGCGGAACTTCCCGCCGGCTCACTGGTCAATATCGAGCGCCCGCTCACGGCCGGAGCCGAACTGGGCGGTCATTTTGTCTTGGGACACGTCGACGGCGTGGGACGCGTTGAGCGAATTCTCCGCGAGGGCGAAAATGGATGGCTCAGCGTGCGCGTCGCACCGGAAATGGCGCGCTACGTGGCGGAGAAAGGATCGCTCGCCATCGACGGCATCAGCCTCACCGTAGCCGCATGCGCGGGCCTTCGGGCCGATTTCGCCATCATCCCCTACACGTTCGCGCACACCAATCTGCGGGCGAAGGCCGAGGGCGACCCGGTGAATCTGGAAATCGATGTTCTGGCTCGTTACATCGAGCGATTGGTCCAGGCACGCACGGAACCGGCCGCCAGCCAGGCGGAACGTTTGACCCTGGCGCGGCTGATCGATGAGGGATTTTAAATGCGTTCGCCGGAGGCGATTATGAAATTACCGCTTGCCATTATCCTGGCCGTGTTCGCCCTGACCGTTGCGCCTGCGGCGCGAGCGGGGCAACCGAGCCAATCCGCGCCGTCCAGTCTTGCCCCTGCCCCGGGGACCGGTGAAAATGGTCACCCCATGCAGTCCGTGGGCAAGGTGGGGGAAAAAACGTATAGCTGGGCGAACGGCCGGGCCTGGATGTCGCTGGGCGACGATGCCAAGGTTTCGATGGTCGTCGGAATCGAGCAGGGCGTCATTCTTTCGGTGCGCGAGAATTGGGATGCCGTGCCGAAGGGCGATCAGCCGGTCCTGGTCAAGACCGCCGAACGGCTCACCGTTAACGGCGTTCCTTTCAATCAGGTCGTGCTCGAGATGGACAAGCTCTATATCGACTCCGATAACGATCTGATTCCCGTGGTCGATGCCTATCTCTACGTCGTGCTCGAGCTGAAAAAAACGCCCCCGAACCAGCTTAAGAAATTTCTCAACCGGCTGCGGAAAACCTACGCGCCGCCACCGATCGTCATGCAGCCGATGAAAAAGCCATGACGGCGCCCTCAATCACGCTGACTACCGACTTCGGCGTTTCCGACCATTTCGTCGGGGCCATGAAGGGCGTGATCACTACGATCGCGCCGGAGGCGCGCATTCACGACATTACCCATCAGGTGAGCCGGTTCGACCGGCTCGGTGGCGCGCTTACCGTCGCCCAGTTCTACCGCTTTTGGCCGGCGAGAACCATTCACGTCGTCGTGGTCGATCCCGGCGTCGGCGGCGCGCGCCGTCCCTTGCTCGTCAGCGCCGGCTCGCATTATTTCATCGCCCCCGATAACGGCGTTCTCTCGCTCGTCTTCGACCGCGAAGAGGAAATCCACGCCTGGCACATCACCGCCGAGCATTATTTCCTGCAGCCGGTCAGCCGCACCTTTCACGGCCGCGATATTTTCGCGCCCGCGGCGGCCTGGCTGGCGCGCAGCAGCCAGCCGGAAAGTTTCGGTCCCGAAGTCGGCGACTATGAGCGCTTTTCCCTGCCCAGGCCGGATATCGCCAAGGACCGGATCGGCGGGGTGATCCTCCGGGCCGATCATTTCGGCAACCTGCTCACCAACCTCCGGCCCGAGGATGCGCCGGGACTGCTTGCCGGCGCGCCGTTCCGCCTCTCTGTGGGCAGCGCCAAAATCACTCGCCTGGTAACGACATTCGGCGAAGGCGCCCCGGACGAACCGTGTCTTCTGGTTGGCTCAAGCGGCTACTTCGAAATCTGCGTGAATCGCTCGAGCGCCGCGCAAGCTACCGCCGCCGGCTCGGGAACCCCGCTCACTATCGAACTAGGTTGATTCCTGTATTCCTGCGGTATCGAATTTTCCAGTTTGAGACAGTATTGAGGAATTTGACACAGTCGAGCCGGATGGGCGCTGAGTGATTTGCCCCACCCACTGCTGGCGAGAAAAGAAAAGATGTAACGTCCCCTTGTAACCAGCATAGATTCATTCCGTTACAAAATATTCAGAAACGTAGCTACTATGGCCAACTCCTTGCTTGAAATCAACGCCGCCTTGGAATAGGGGTATGATGTGCTGTCCAGGTCGGAAATTGTAATTTTAGCGCACTGTTTTGGTGCGCGTAGCGCAACCGATCATGGTCAAAAACGCGTGAATACTGCGAAAATTCAGAGAGGAGATTAGGGGTTATGGAGACGAATTCTAGCTCGAAACGTCATCTGTCGGCTGGTATAGGCGTCGCGATTCTTTCTTTAGCGCTTGGAATTCTGGTGGCCGGTTGCGGAGTAGCGAACGCGATGCCGCAAGCCGGATACACCGTGCAGAACGCTCCAGGTGGCACCATCGAAGGGAAACTGCTGTGGGTGGGCAAACCGGAGAGGCCGCACCGCATGGCGGTCACCCTGGATCGCGGGACCTGCGGGGCCATGAAGGAAATGTACGATGTGCAAGTCGAACAGGGCGGCGTGGTCGGCGCGGTGGTCTGGCTGGACAACATCACACATGGCAAGGCCTTCGCTTTTCCCAAGGCCGTGCTCGACCAGAAGAAGTGCATGTTCGTGCCTGATGTGCTGATCATGAAACCCGGGCAAATGGAGGTACTGAACAGCGACAACGTCACGCACAACGTCCACATCATCGCCCGCAACAATCGCTCTTCCAACGAGATGATGGCCCCCGGAGCGCCAGCAGCCACCGTGACACTGATGCATCCGGAAAACATCCTGGTTCGTTGCGACATTCACCCCTGGATGCATGGCTATATCATCGTCGCCAAAAACCCCTATTACGTCACCAGCGGGCCGGGAGGCAGCTTCACTCTCACCGACGTTCCGGCCGGCACCTACACACTGGACGTCTGGCAGGACAAAATCGGGACCAAGGAACAACAAGTCACCGTCCAGGCCGGCAAAACCACCACCGTAACTTTTAAGCTCGGCCGTTAATCGTTTTCGACGGGGCGGAGGAAGGATCGAGATGGGATTGAAGGATACACGAGCGTTCGTAAACGGACTGAAATCGTACGCGTGGTTCCGCGCATTGGCGCTTCCACCCGTGTCGCTCTTAGTCATGCTGCTAGTGATCCCGCCGAAGGCTTCGGCGGTACCCAGTTTCGCGCGTCAGACAGGCTTGCCGTGCAGTGCTTGCCACATCAATCCGCCCGAGCTGACGCCGCTGGGCCGCCAATTCAAGCTCAACGGGTACACGATGACCGGCATCAAGGTGATCAGCGCTCCGCCGCGCAAGAGTACGCCCGGCCTGGCGCTGCTTTCCTACCTGCCGTTGGCCGCATGGCTCGAGGCGTCGACGACCGGACTCAATAAGCCCGTCAGCGGCTCCTCGAACTGGGACTATTCGTTTCCCCAGGACGTATCCTTGTTCCTGGCCGGTGCCTTCACCACCCACGCCGGCGGCTTCATTCAGGCCACCTACGATATTCAGGACGACCACTTCACTTGGGACAATACCGACATCCGCTACGCCCGGAGCACCCTGCTGGGCAGTAAGGATTTCGCCTATGGCATCGACCTGAACAACAACCCAACCGTCGAAGACCTCTGGAACGACACGCCCGCCTGGGGATTTCCGTGGGTCGAGTCTCCCTCGGCCCCGACCCCGGCGGCGGCTACGATCATCGACGGCACGCTCGGGCAGGATGTCGCCGGCATCGGCGGCTACGCCATGTATGACGACCACCTCTATGGCGCCGCCCTGGTCTATCGTTCCTCGCACATCGGCCAACCGCTGCCAAACACAGGGGTCGCCCCGGACGGCACGCCCATCCAGTTCAACATCCGGGGCGCCGCTCCCTATTGGCGCGTCGCCTGGCAGCAGACGATGGGAAACAATTACCTGGAAGTCGGCAGCTATGGCATCCACATGCGGAGTACGCCCGGGGGGGTCGTCGGTCCCACGGACTCCTATACGGACGTGGCCGTCGACTCCCAGTTCGAGCGCGTTTTCCCCAGCCTGGCCAACGACATCCTGACGGTTCACACCACCTATATCCGTGAGAATTCGAATCTCAATGCCTCGTACGACGCCGGGGCGGCGAGCCTCGTCAATCATCATTTGAATACGTTCCGAATCAACGGCGTCTATCACTTCGGCTACCGCTATGAACCGTCGATCGAATACTTCAACACAACGGGCACGGCCGATCCGACGCTCTACGCACCCAATCCATTGAATGGCAGCAATAACGGGAGTCCCAATTTCGCGGGGCTGCTCTTCAATTTCACCTATTGGCCGGTGCAGAACATCCGGCTGGCCGCGCAATACACCGCCTATACCAAATTCAACGGCGGCGGGACCAACTATGACGGCTCCGGGAGAAACGCCAGCGACAACAACTCGATGTATCTTGACTTCAACGTGATCTTCTGAGGGATGGGATCGCAGCCGCCCCGTTCCGCCTGCGGGCAGAACGGGGCCGATTCAGGAATCATCCTCCCGGCGACGCGCTCGCCGGGGAACGGGGAAAGGCAGGTTTAAGTGGAATGGTGAAACGCCACGTTGTTTTCTTCGCCGGCCGGACAGCACTCATTTGCCTGATTGCCTGCGGAATGTCCGCGGCTCTTCGCGCCCAGGCCCCAGCCCAGTCCCAGACACCGGCCCAGGCGCCGCAGCAGCCCGCTGCCGCCGCCAACACGGGCCAAATCACGGGCATGATCTCTTACCAGGGCCAGAAACCGGAAGTGTATCCGATCAACATGACCAACGACCCCGTCTGCGCCGAGCTTCACAGCGGGCCCGTTATACCCGCCGACGGTGCGGTCAACCCCAACGGATCTCTCCCCAATGCTTTCGTCTATCTCCAGTCGAGCGACGGGAAACTGCCCTCGACGCCTCCGACCAACCCCGTCATTCTCGCCGAGAAAGGGTGCCAGTATTTGCCGCACGTTCTCGGGGTGATGGT
This sequence comes from Candidatus Dormiibacterota bacterium, assembly GCA_035534495.1. Taxonomy (GTDB): domain Bacteria; phylum Acidobacteriota; class Terriglobia; order Acidiferrales; family UBA7541; genus JAKASX01. The sequence continues at coordinate 37,140 of DATLRW010000205.1, forward strand.
GGGACAGACGTTCGAGGTGGTCAACATGGATCCCACGACCCACAACGTTCACGTCCTGCCCAAGCTGAATCCGCAATGGAACGTGAGTCAGCTGCCGGGGTCTTCGTCCGTCGTGCGGAAATTTCTGCACCCGGACATCATGATTCCGGTCCGCTGCAACGTCCATCCGTGGATGAAAGCGTACGTCGGCGTCGTTGATAACCCCTTCTATACGGTAACCGGGAACCAGGGGGTTTTTACCCTGAAAGAAGTTCCCCCGGGGGAATACACCCTGCGTGTCTGGACCGCGTCATTTGGAGCCCAGGAGCGCCACGTTACCGTACGCGCGGGAGAAACGACCACCGCGGATTTCACGATGGGCAGTCACTGACACCCACCGGAGCTACCAGGCGGCCGTGCCCGATCCGGATTCCTGACGCTGGGGACGTTCTCGCCAGGCAGCCGGAAGACGGGCACGGCAAAGCCCTTGACGCTTGTGGCCCTGGGATCATCGGCAACCGGGAGAGACTTCTTCCGGATCCCCCGACCGCGAATCAGCGGATAAGGTCCATGGTGATGAGCTGGGAGCGGGTCCGGGGATCGAGCCAATCGCGCACGGCGTCGCCCAGCAGATTGAACGCCATCACCGCCCACATCAAGCCAAAGGCCGGGAAGACGACCAGATACGGCGCATCGAACAGATGGCCGCGGGCGTCATTGAGCATCGCACCCCAGCTCGGCGTTGGCGCCAGCACCCCCAGTCCCAGAAAACTGAGCGTCGATTCGGCCAGAATGGCTCCGGCCATCCCGATCATCGCCTGCACGAGCACCGGTTGCAGGATGTTCGGCAGGATGTGGCGCTTGAGAATGCGCCAGGGCGATGCGCCCATCGTTCGCGACGCGGCCACATAGTCGAGTTCCTTGACCTTCAGCGCCTGCGCCCGCGCCAGCCGCGCGTAGCCGGCCCAGCCCGTGATCACCAGGGCCAGAATCACGTTCCCCAGACCGGGTCCCAGAAACGCCGCGAACGCGATCGCCAGAAGAATGCCGGGAAAGGCGAGGAAGGCATTGATCAGGATCACGTTCACCAGCAGATCGACCCAGCCGCCCAGAAATCCGGCCACGGCGCCAATCGTCAGACCCAGGACCCCGGCGCCCACCACGACCGTGACGCCCACCGTCACCGAGATGCGCGCGCCGTAGAGGAAGCGCGAAAGCACGTCGCGGCCCAGGGCATCGGTGCCGAACCAGTGAGCCGTGCTTGGCGGATCGAGGCGCTGCGCGAGGTCGATGGCGGTGGGATCGCGCGGGGCGAGCCAAGGCGCGGCAAAGGCGACCAGGACGAGGAGAAGGCTCAGCGCGAGGCCGACGCGACCCAGGCGGCTGTGCAGGATGAATTCCCAGGTCTGTTTCACCGGAACCTCACGCGCGGATCGACAACGGCATAGACGATGTCGGTGAGGAGGTTCACCAGAACGTAGGAAACGGCGATCACCAGGATGCAGCCCTGCAGCAAGGGATAATCCCTCGATTCGATTGCATTGACCGCCAGGCGGCCGATGCCAGGCCAGGAAAAGATCATTTCGGTGACGATCGTGCCGGCCAGCAGCGTGCCGAACTGCAAG
>DATLRW010000206.1:0-7335 GCA_035534495.1 Candidatus Dormiibacterota bacterium
GCAAAGGATTCGGGGTTCACTCGTTCAAAAAGTTTCCTGCGGAGGTATCAGGTAGATGCGGCGCGGAACTGTTCTGGCAGCGGTAGCTTTGCTTTTCGCGATTGGCTTTCCCCTTCATGCTCAACAACAAGCCCCCAAGGTTCAACTGGCGGGCGCGTACTCGTATTTGCGCCTCAATCTGCAAGGGCCCGGCGGTTATTCCGAGGGTCTCCAGACAAACGGCGGCACCGGCTCGGTTGCTTTCAGCCTCACGAATTCGTTCAGCCTCGTGGGTGAAGTCGGCGACTACGAAACCAGCACCGTGAGCTCGGCCGGCGGCGCATCGATGACGTTTGCGTCCTATCTGTTCGGCCCGCGCTATTCCATCCGGAAATCGGACATCCTCACCCCCTATTTCCAGACATTGATTGGCGGGGTCAAGGGCAGCAACCCGTTCCTTGTCAGCGGCGGGACCATCCACACCGACCAGAACGCCCTCGCATGGACCGTGGGCGGAGGGCTGGACGCCGCGGTAACCCCGCATTTGGCCGTCCGCGTCTTTCAGGCCGAGTTTTTCTTTACGAAGTGGCCCGATGGAGCCAGCGACCGCCAACGCAGCTTCCGCGTCGAAACCGGCTTGGTTTTTAATTTCGGGAAGAGATAGATTCCCGCTGCCGGCTCGCTCGAAGGCGAGCGCAGCCGGCAGCGAACCAGACACACCGATGAGCAACGGATATTGGCTGGGGATTGTGGATCAGGGAGTTGTGGTTCGCGCCCCGGCTGCCGGCCTGCCGGCTACAGCCTTGTTGTCGTCGGCCCCGCCGGCGCGCTCGATTTCAATTGAGCCTTTGAAGTAGGCGCCGTCTTCGATCATGATCCGGGCCGTCGTCAAGTCGCCGACGACCGAACCATCCTTCTTAATTTCGATCCGGTCCTTGGCGCGCAGGTTTCCCTTGACGTTTCCGAAGACAACCACCTCGCGGGCCTGGAGGTCCGCTGTCACCTTCGCCGTCGGCCCGATCGTGAGCCTTCGTTCGCCCAGTTGCACATGGCCCTCGACGGTGCCATCGATTAGCAGATCTTCATTGCCGGTGATTTCTCCCTGAACGTGCAGCCCCGCACCTAACCGGGCCCCGCCGCGGTCGGCGGCCGGCATGGAGCGAAGAGGTTCGCTCGGCGTCATAGTTGTGCCTCTCTCTGGCGAAGGATGGGTCTGTATGGGAGGCGCAGGCGCTGGAGGAGCGCCGGTCTCCGGTTCACGCGGCAATTCCCGTTTTTTTCCAGTCCACATGCGGTTTCCTCGATACGATTTCTTGTCCCGTTGGCCTGGGTCTGCCCGGGGCGGAGCCGATCAACACTGTAGAACGGGCTTGCGAAATCAGGCAAGCCGGAAAATCAGCTTTTGCCGCCGCACGGAACGGGGCCATGCTGCGTGTATCGGTGAGAAGCCGGGACCGGCCCGAAGGTTGGACGGGGGAGTGAAGAAAATTAGGAGCCCGCGCCCGCTGCCGAATCCGGTCAGAATTTCCGCAACACCCCGACCACGCGCCCCTGCACCCGGACTTCTTCGGCGGGAAGCAGGATCGGCGCCATCTCGGAGTTGGCGGGCTGGAGCCGGATGCGGCCCCCGCCCTCCCGGTAAAACCGTTTGAGGGTAGCTTCCTCGCCGCGCACGAGCGCCACGACGATCTCGCCTGGATTGGCCACCTGCGTCTGTTCGACGACGATGAAATCCCCGTCGAGGATATGGTCGTCCCGCATGGAGTTGCCCTTTACCTGCAGGACGTAGGTGTTCCTCCCTCGGACGAAATCCCCCAGCGAAATCGACTCGCGCTGTTCGATCGCCTCGAGCGGCTTGCCCGCGGCGATCCTTCCGGCCAGGGGCAATTCGTGGACATGCCGTCCGATCACCTCTTCGCGCACCGGCCGCGGCAAATGAACGATTTCGATCGACCGGCTTCGGTTGTGGCCACGGCGGATGAATCCCTTCCGTTCCAGCGTGGAGAGGTGTTTATGCACGGTGGCCAGCGAGGCGAGTCCCAGCGACTGAGCTATCTCCTCGTAGCTCGGCGAATATCCCTGCCGGTTCAGAAAAGTGACCAGGATATCGAGCACCTGTTTCTGCCGCTTGGTCAGGGTCATGTCGCCTCCGTAAGGTTTTTGAAGCAAGACTACTGTAGGCGAAGATAAGGCGAAGAAGCAATGTTTTTTTGCGCTCTCTCACGTTTTTTCGGAAAGGGGAGCAGGAATCCCGGCGCTCAATCGGCGCTCCATTGACTTCCTTTCTTAACTGTCATGCATGCGCGTCATGCACGATGGATGTGCCATTGCCGGCGGAAGCGACGATCTGTTTCTGAATATGTAATTTTCGACTGGATCGGCGCGGGCCGCATTTTTTCGTTCGCAGAAACTGGTCCCGGGGGCGGCCAGGGAAGGCGCGCTGCATTTTCTCCGGGCGGGAAAAGTAGAGAAACGTAGCTGTTTCTCTAGTGTCTGCCGGAAGCTGTGCGCAATTCGTGCGGGTTGTAATGCGCGGCAGACGGGTGCGCCGGCGGGATGGGAAGTCGAGAAAAAACGAGCGCATTCTTTAAGTTGCGGCGACAGGAACGCTGTGCTAACCTTCCGCCGCCCGGAGGGCTGAACCCGCGAGTTTTGTTTCGGCTTCTGTCTCCCCAGTATTCGTGCTTCTTCGCAGGGGGTAACCCTTGAGCAAAAGTAACCCGAAAGAAACCGGAAATTCCGACGAGAGGAAAATTGGCCGCCGTCAACTAATCCAGGTGCTGGGGGCCGCTGCGGGGTCTGCGCTGGTCGGGGCCGTGATGCCCGAGCCGGCCGCCGCCAACGCTGTACCGGCCATCAGGCCGGCGGCGCCGGTGAAGTCGACCCACGGCAGGTTCCAGGCCATCGCCTTCAACCACATTTCCTACAACGTCAGCGTTTCCGATTATGCGAAGGAGCGCGATTTCTGGATCAAGGTGATGGGGATGGAAGACGTGTGGGACGACGGGAACCAGTGCGCCCTCCAGTCCGGCAATGCCCCGAACCAGATTTACATTCGGCCGGTAGACCCGGCCTACGAACGCCGGCTGGGTTTTGCCCCGCCGCGGGGAGCTTGGGCCGACCAGATGGGCCGCGGCTTTGTCGATCACTACTGTTTTTCGATAGCCAATTATGACGGCGAAGAGGTCAGGGAAGAGTTGACGCGTCGCGGCCTGAATCCCAAGGCGGATGGGCCGGCCGCGTGGAGCTTCAAGGATCCGAGCGGATGGACCATGCATATTTCCGATATCAGGGGCCTGTACCCGGGGATGATTCTGCCGGGCTGGAAATATGAAAACGGCATAAAGAATCTTTCGTCCGTTCCGAAACCCACTGATTCCCCACGTCGCCCACTTCAGCAGTGCGGTGCTCGATTACAACCAGGACGAAGTGAAAGCTAAGCTGATCCACCTGGGTTATGACCCGAAACCGGACAGCAAGTACGCCTGGACAATCCACGATCCGGTTGGCATGAGGACCGAGGTTGCCGGCGCCGGATTCCCCGAACACATCGCGGGCGACTGCAATGGCGAAGCGGCGGGCTGTCCCGGTGGAATAGAAAAGTAGGGCTGCTACCGGACAGGAGACAATACAGCCACCGCGGGTGGTGGTTCGGCAAGGGCTCCGATTATGCCAAGGCGGCAGTTGTAAGGCTCTGCAGAGAGTGGTTTCTGGAATGAATCAGATCAGGCCTTGCAAAGCAGGGATCGGTTGCAGAAGGAGCGCGGCTTTTGCCGCGCTCCTTCCTCTTGTGTTCCTGAGCGTGGCCGGGGCGCAATCGATTCCCGAGAGCGCGTCCATCAGCGCAGAAACCACCGAGTACCCGAGCGCGCCAACCAGCGTACAGGGCCTCTACGTCCTCGATTGCGGCACGGGGCACTTTCAGAATACGGAACGCTGGACACCCGGCGTCAATGTCGGCAAGCCGATGACCTGGCCGGATTACTGCTTCCTGATTCAGGATGAGCACGGGTACTTTCTCTGGGACACCGGTCTGCCGGACTATGTGGCCTCCATGCCCAACGGCTGGCAGGCGAGGAACCTGTCGGCGGGGATCCATTGGACCCGGCAGAGGACGCTCTTATCCGAGCTTGACCAAATTGGCGTCAAGCCAGCCGATATCAAATATATCGGTATTTCTCACACTCATCCCGACCACCTCGGAAACGTCGAGGAGTTTCCGGACACGACGGTCATCATTTCGAGGGATGAATATCATTATTACTTCGATGAAGGCCGCCCGCCCGTCAATCAGCCGGCCGCGGACCCTGTTCCCGGTTTTCGATCGACCCATCCGGTCATCTTGATAAACGAAGACTGGGATGTATTCCATGACGGGTCCGTCATGATGTTCGCCACGCCCGGACATCCGCCCGGTCATGAATCCCTTCTCGTTCACCTCAAGGATACGGGTTGGGTGATCCTCGCCGGGGATTCCATTCACCTGATCACCAATTTCTACAACGACCAGATCCCCTACTACCGGAATATGCCGCAGGCGCAGAGGTGGGAGACGCTTCTCTCCACGATGCGCATCCGGGATCTCATGAATTATTACCACGCGCAGCTGTGGTTGAATCACGACCCGACGCAGAAATTCAAAATGTCGCCGGGGTATTACCAGTAATAGGGACATGGCGGAACGAAACAGGTTCCGCATTATTTTCCGGGCTGGCGAGCCCCATAAAGGGTTTCTCGCCGGCGCGGTACTTCAGAAACGCCATGGTGAGCGATGACGCCGGTTGAGAATAGCAAGGCCGAGAAAAGATCGGGCCGCTGGTGGCATTTTTTCCTGCTCCTGCTTCCCTATATCGCCCTGATGTGCGTGCCCTTCTACGCCAGGTACCGCCCGTCGCTCTGGGGTTTCCCGTTTTTCTACTGGTATCAGTTTTTGTGGGTGCCGCTAACCGCCCTGCTCATTGGCTGGGTGTACTGGATGTCGCGCTGACATGTGGGCCGGCCTGAACTGGACTGCCACCGCCGTTTTCATCTTCTTTCTGACCTTGGTGACCGTGGTCGGCCTCTTCGCCGGCCGGTGGCGCAAGGGTGACCTCGGGCAGATCGAAGAATGGGGGCTCGCGGGGCGGCGTTTTGGAACCATCGTCACCTGGTTTTTGGTAGGCGGCGATTTCTATACCGCCTACACGCTGATCGCGGTACCGGCGCTGGTCTATGGCGCCGGCGCCATCGGTTTCTTCGCGCTGCCCTTCTCAACTATCGTCTATCCGTTTGTTTATGCGGTGATGCCGCGACTGTGGCGCGTTTCCCGTCGGCACAATTACGTCACCCTGTCCGATTTCATCCACGGCCGTTACGGCAGCCATTGGCTGGCCTTGGCGGTGGCCGTGACCGGGATCGTCGCCACCATTCCCTACATTGCCTTGCAGCTGGTCGGCATCCAGGTGTCCATCGCCGCGCTGGGCTTTCACGGGTCCACCTGGACGAGCGACGTGCCGCTGATCATCGCCTTCCTGATCCTTGTCGGTTACGACTACACGAGCGGTTTGCGGGGCCCGGCCAGCATCTCCTTCGTCAAGGCCGTGATGATTTACGTGGTGGTTCTGGTGGCCGTGATCTGGATTCCCATCAAACTGGGGGGCTACGATCATATCTTCCATATCGTCAGCCAGTCGATTGCGTCGCGTCCCCACAAAGTCCCCGTCATTCTTCCTCCCGCGCAATATCTGCCCTTTGCGACTTTGGCGCTCGGTTCGGCCCTGGGCGTTTTTCTCTACCCGCACCTGATCACCAGCATTCTCAGTTCCTCGAGCGGAAAAGTGATTCGCCGCAACGCGGTGATGCTGCCCGCCTTCACCTTCCTGCTCGGCCTGGTCGCGCTTCTCGGCTACGTGGCCATCGCGGCGGGGATTCAAGTCACGCGGGCCGACGACGTGATCCCGGCGATGTTCCAGCGGTTTTTCCCGCCCTGGTTTGCCGGATTTTGCTTTGCCGCGATCGCCGTGGGAGCGCTCGTGCCCGCGGCGATTATGTCCATCGCCTGCGCGAACCTGTTCACCCGGAACATTTACCGCCAATACGTGAAAAAAGACATCACGCGGCGCCAGGAATCCGCGATTGCCAAAATATTTTCCCTGCTGGTCAAGCTGTGTGCGTTGGCTTTCGTGCTGTTCGGCAATCCCACCTATGCGATCAACCTGCAGCTGCTGGGCGGCATCTGGATTTTGCAGACCCTGCCGGCCGCCGTCTTCGGCCTCTTCACCCGCTGGTTCCACAGGGGCGCTCTGTTCACCGGCTGGTTGCTCGGCATGACGGTGGGTACGGCGATGGCCTGGTCGCAGGGATTGCGAACGGCGGTCTATCCGTTAAGTATCGGCGGCATAAAGATTCCCGCCTACGCCGCGATCGACGCCCTGGTCATCAACCTGGTCGTGGCGGTGGCGCTGACGCCCGTGCTCAATGCCATGCATGTCGATGCCGGCACCGACGAAACTTCTCCGGGCGACTACGTAACCGAGCCGGAAGATGCGGCTCGGCCAGGCATGGTCGCTGTCCCCGCTTCCGCTTCAGGCGACGCAAGCTAATACCGCCGGCGATACAGATACGAATGGATCGCGTCCGATTTCGGTTCGTTTCAGCGGCTCGCGCGGATACACGGCAGGCAGGCACGCCCACAGCCCTGTCGTGAAAGCGGACAGGCGCACGCCTAGGGAAGCGAGCCGATGAGTTTGCGGTACTCCTCTTCGGTGAACGCGCGCAGGGTTTCGGTTTTGATGGCGCCGGCCGAGGCGAGACCCAGCAGCGCCTTCGTATAGGCCTCGTCGCTGGGGGCCTCGCTGATGGTGAGGCCGTCGTACTGGCCCAGCGTCAGGTAGAAGGCTTGCATTTTGTGCCGCCGGCAGCCTGGATCACTTCCTTGGCTTTGTCCAGCCGCTTCGGACTGTCCTTGATGTTATCGATCCCCTTCTGGGTGAACTGGAAAAGCGTGATGTAGGTTGGCATGGCAGCCTCCTCTTTTCCGCGAGTCTACACCGAATCGTCCCGCCATCTCACCATCTATGAGCTGACCGCAGCGCCAGAGGGGCGCGCACGATCTTGTGGTGAAATTGTCGTGCGTCCCGCTAAGCGCCGGCGTAGTCTGACGCTTTGCGGGCTCAGGGAGAAACATGAACGAAAAGTCGATGTGGACTGCCTTCGTTGGCCGACGTTGCATGCCCGAAACCAGCCAGTTCGTACTCAACTTGCATTACCATGAATCGCTTCGAGACTTCTTCATTATTTCCAATAACGCGCGGCCCTGTAGAGGCCTCGAGCAAAAACGAATTAGAGCCGTCGTTGGCCGCATAGACATACAGACCC
>DATLRW010000207.1:0-4273 GCA_035534495.1 Candidatus Dormiibacterota bacterium
CGCGAGTCTTGCCGACCGACAAATCATTGTCGTAAATACCGACCAGGACGTGCGGCGCCGATTCTCGCTGCTCTTCCCTGCAGCCTGGTTTTATCCAGGCTCCTTTGACGAATGGGTTACATCGTGCATGACAAGCGGCAAGCTTAAGGCGGAGAAATAAAAAGGGGGCGCCCTCTCGGGCAACCCCCGCTCTTAGGATAGCACTCTGATTTTATCACAGAAAGATCCTTTCTCACCGGGCATCCGTTGCCGGTGGCTACGGCTTGCCGCCCACCCAGAAGCCGAGCCTGCAAGGCGCAGTTGACGATTTCCGATTCGCCGTTTACAGTCTTGAAGTTCGCTGCGGACAGCTCTTCCTGCCCTTCCCCGCCCGTTGGGAGGTCGTTCAATCGGTAGGACACCAGACTCTGGATCTGGATATCCTGGTTCGAGTCCAGGCCTCCCAGCCATTCCTCTTGCGTGTAGCGTGGAAATTACCGCGACATGCCGGACGGAAGGACCTGCAAACCGTCTGTTGTCAGTCCATTTCGTTTCCCTGGCCATCAGGGAACAGGGCCTTCCTGAAGAAAAAATAGGCTGACGCCTTTGCGGTTATCCGTACTGAAAACATACGGGGTCAGGAGCGGGTTTTGTGCGTGGATTCGGCCGAGACGGCGCCCGGCCGTTCTTCCCCTTTCGACGACTTTGCGGGCGCACCCGGCGCTTTACGATCCGGAGAGCGCGCCCCGCCGAACTCCGCCACCACCTCGTCGAGCAGCCCCGCGAACTCGCTCGGCCGCAGGGCCGGCGCGCCGAAACAACGTTTCCCCTGGCGGAGCGCGGGAAGCCACCAGCAGGTTTCCTCGACCGGCAGGGCGTAGAAGAAGCTGGCCGGCGTACCGGCGAGCAGGCTCGTAATCGAAGAGATCGCGTTGTCGCGCGGCTGGGCCACGCTCAAAACCAGATCGAAGCCTTCATTCTGTATGGATTGCCGGGCCTCTTCGTAGGTCTTCGCGAACCGGCATCGACACCCGCCCCTTTCCAGCCGGCCCGCAATGTGTGAAAAGCTCCGCAGACTTTCACCGATAAAGAGGACGTTCAATTCTTCCTTCGGGGGCTTCATGCCGTGTTCCTTTCCACCGCACGGCGAAAGGCGGTCAGCGGATGGCAACATCTTGCCAGGTGATGTTCCTTTGCGCTGCCTGCGGTGATCGGCAACGGGTCCGATACAGGAAGAATAAGTTTCTTTTGGTCCGGGGAGAACCGAATTTTCTTGATGCGTTCGATAGAAGACGCTGCTGCAACCGTCGGAACGGACAGAAAGCAGCCCGCCGCTCAGGCGGCAACTGGCTGGCGTTTCGCCTGGCGAGGCCGCGAAACCGGCCGGACAGTGCTGGCCTGCGGGCCTTGCTCTCCTGCTTCCTCGGCAAACGTAACCTGCATGCCTCGGCTCAAACGGCTGAAGGCCCTGTGCAGCACGCTGTTCCGGTGGAAATAGATAAGGCGTCCGTCGGAGGTTTCCAGAAAGCCATATCCCCGCTTGGGAAATAGATCGACAACCCTCGCCAAGGGCATCTCATGCGGCTTTACCTCATTCCTCTGCCGCCGGACCAGATCCTGCAAACGGCGGCCGGTGGAATGAAAGGCACTGGCGACGGCCTGACGAAGCTCCTTCTGCGGCGCTCCGATCTCCTGCTTCTTCCGTTTTCTTCCTGCGTCGAGGAATTTTTCCGGATCCACGGGCGCGGAAAGGCTGCGGACAGCCACTTCGCCGCCGGGCACAATCAGGTGCACCTTCACTTGAAACCGATTGCCACGGCGGAGGTGACGATGAGCCAACTCGATCATCACGTGGCACCGGACGATCCTTTCGTGGAACGTATTCAGCTTCGAGGCCTGCTTGCGCACCCAGGCCTCGATTGACGGCGAAACATCCACATCGCGATAAGTGATCTGGACTGGAAAGCTCACGTTTAGATACCCCCACAACCTTACGGGCAAGCATCGGACCACTGGCAACTTTTTCGCGGACGAGTGCAACTCCAATTCTGCCAGGAACTTGGAGAAGACTGGCGGGCCGGGAAGACGGATTGGGCCGATATGGATGTGAAAAGGCCCAGTGGCAAGGGGCAAATCTCGCAATCCGCCTCCGTCGCGCCTCGACCAACAATCCGCAACGCTCACAAAGCAAAGGCCTTCCCGGCTATCCGCGGAACTGTTTTTTTTGGCAAGGGGGATGCACCCAGCAAGCCAGAGCTATAGCCGGAAGGCCGTAGAAGCTGCTTCTGGCCGAGGAGGAAAGCCATGCAAGTCCTCTCGAACCGCTTGCAGCACTTCCTCAAATTGCATCAAGTTCCCTATTCGACGATTGAACACGCGCAAGCCTTCACATCACAAGAAACAGCGGCAACAATGCATGTACCTGGCAAGACAATGGCAAAAGTCGTGGTTCTGCAAGGCCGGTCATCGCCGTATCTGGGGGTTTTGTCCGCTTCGTATCAGGTCGATCTGGATCTGTTCGAGAAAGCCGTGGGCGAGCCGGTGCGCCTGGCGACCGAGGACCGCATCCGGGAACTGTTCCCGGACTGCGAACCGGGGGCCGTTCCGCCCTTTGGACGCCTCTACGACGTGCAGACGTACGTTGATGAGGCGCTTGCCGAGGAGGCGGAGATCGTCTTCCCGGCCGGCAGTCACAGCAACGCCGTCCGGATGAGTTATCGAGACTTTCAGGAACTGACGATGCCGGAGGTGCGCTCCTTCGCGGCCAAGCGCGGTTCCGAGCGCCGGAGGATTCACTGATGACAAAAATAGTGTTGGCCGTCGAGGATCGCGATTTTGCGGCAGCGGCGGTGGAGGCCGTCCGGCGGCAGTTCCGGCCGGAGCGTTCGGAGATCTATCTGTATCATGCGACCGATCCGCTGATTTACATGCCGCTCTACGACGGCGCCGCCATGGACGCCGGCCGCATCGAGATCTCTCGAGCGGAGGACCTCAAGGAAGCGCAGAGCCTGGTCGAACAAACCGCGAAACCGTTACGCGGGGCCGGTTACCGGGTCACTACGGCGATCGAAGAGGGCGAGCCAAGAACAGCGATCGTGGACTACGCCGAACGGGTGAAGGCCGATTTGATCGTTGTCGGCTCGCATGGCCGGCGTGGCTTGTCGCGGCTGCTGCTGGGAAGCGTTTCGGAGTTTGTGGCGCGCCATGCGGCCTGCTCGGTCGAGATCGTCCGGCCACTCGCGCGCGCCGCGTGAACCGCAAGCGCCGGGAGAGAAATCGACCATCTGGCAATGGCCTTCCGCCGACGGGCGGTTTTCCTGCGCCCGTGGATGCGCGAAAAGAAGGGTAGCTCCGAGTCTCTAATGGGCCAGATAGACTGCGCCCGGCAGGGTCGCAATGAGGATGCAAAGGAAAACCAGTAAAACAGCTCCGAACAGCAGCCACGCCTTTCCGGAGGTCATCGCACGGACTCCCTTTTGGAGCGATTTCATCTCGATGCCGATGAACCCGTGCAGGACGATCATAGCCAAGACAAGAGTCAATTTGATGTGCAGCCAGGTGGCATGCATGTAGTAGGACGGGTTGGAAAGAATCAACGTGATACCGGCGAGAATGGTGAGCAGAGCGCCCGGATCGGCCATGGCACGCATGGATTTCTTTTCCAGGCGGGTGAGCGCGCTGCGGACTTCCGGGGAAGTCTCACGGGCGTGCCGGGAGAGCAGGATCGTTGTCATCAAGAGTCCACCGATCCAGAGGACGATTCCGAAAATGTGAACGACGAGTGTCCAGGCAACCATTCCTTCTCCTTTGCGGTTGAGCAAGAGCATTGTAGTCCGTTGCGGCGGCTTTCCAGAAGGAAACTCTAGCCGGATCGAGAGAATGAGAACGGCTCAAATGCATTTGCGCCGCAACGGATGCGAATGGCGCCTGGCGCAACGCAGCGCTCGCGCAACCGGCGCGGTTCGCTGCGTTGGGGGTCCCGGGCGCTGTCGCCTGCCCATGCAGGGATGTGCTAGTATAAACGCGCGGGGTGGAGCAGTCTGGTAGCTCGTCGGGCTCATAACCCGGAGGTCGCTGGTTCAAATCCAGCCCCCGCAACCAAGTCATCTCAATTCACCTCAGTCATTTGTAGCGATTCCAAAACCAACGGCTTTTCGTTCGTGAGTCCAACTGAGTCCAAAATCCGGCCCATCGCGTCCGCCACGCGCCGACCATCGGCTTCCTCAGCATGCGAGTAAGTGCCGATAGTGATTCGTGCGTCGCTGTGACCAAGCCGGCCGATCCGCACCGCCAA
>DATLRW010000208.1:0-2666 GCA_035534495.1 Candidatus Dormiibacterota bacterium
AGGCCCATGACCTTGTATTCGTCGCCGTAGTACGGAAACCCGAGGTAATGGGTCAACGCCTCGTAAAAGACGCCCAGCGAATGCGGAAAATAAACCCGGCCATCGACCGTGATCTCCCCGCCCCGCCCCCGGCCCCACGCCGCGCTCGAAAAATCCCCGAACCCGTCGACCGACACTACGGTCGATTCCGGAAACGGCGACACGTAATGGGCCGAAAACAGGTGGCACAGGTGGTGCTCGATATGTTGGAAGCCTCCCCGGAACTGATCGCCTTGCGGCAGGCGGCGAAGCAGCGTCGGGACATCGGCGCGGCGGCTGCGATTGCGCAGCCGTTCGAGGACAAAGCCGGGGTCGGGTCGGTGCCGCGCCACATAAGCGAGCTTGCGCCACAGATTGGCCCGGCTGTCCTGGTTGACCGCGACATGATCGACGTCGCCGTATCCGATACCGGCCTCGTGCAGGCAATAGCCGATCGCCTGCGCCGGAAACCCGGCCCAGTGCTTGACGCGGCGAAACCGCTCCTCCTCCGCCGCCGCGACCAGGACTCCATCCCGCACGAGCGCCGCCGAACTATCGCCGTGAAAAGCGTTTACGCCGAGGATGATCAGAGGGTTTCTCCTGGTTGATCCATTTTTTGTGACACCACGTACACGCTATCGGCCAGGCGGGTCAGCGGCGCGAAAAAGCAAGCCAGCGTCTTGGAACATTCGGAGGCGAGGATCAGCAATTTCGCCCTGGCGGAAACAGACCGCCAGTCTTCCTTCAGCAATCCGAGCCCGCCGAATGCTTCCGCGGCGATCTTTGAGGGGCCGATGGTTCGATCGAACACTTGGCGCATCTGAAGGAGCGACCAATACCGCACGTCGAACACGCCGCTGATGTGGCGCCGCCGACGGCGGACATACGCGGAACGCAGGCCGCCGCGGTGGGCCATCTGGATTTTCGCATGACCGCCGAGCCACAGCACCCGGCCGATCTCGACAAGCGCCAGCTCCGCATTCTCTTCGGAAAAGTGCTGAAACACCGAATAGGAAAACGCCTGCTGAAACACCGCCGACTTAAATGGCAGGAACCGTGCATCACCACAGACGAACATCGCTTCGTGCTCGTCGCCGAAGGCCCTCCGCGCCGCCATCAGGGCGCCGAGAGAGGGGTCGAGACCAACCACCCGCCAGCCGTTGCGCGCGGCGGAAACCGACCATCGCCCCCAATTGCACCCGATATCCAGTAGCAGCCGGCCGCGGCCAGGTTCGAGGGGAATGCGCGGGATCGGATAATATGACAGGTTCCCGATCAGCTTGGCGTATCCCAGCCCCGATGTGGCGCCGACCAGATAGGCGATGACCGGATCGACGGATCGCCCCCCCCCGTCAAAATCACGCTCTACGAGTGCCCGCTCACGGTCGGTGAGGCCGAGCGTCTCGACGTAAAGCGGCCCGCCGGCGCCGTTTTGCCCCGCCCGGTACGAAGCTGACGCCACACCGATCGTCTGCTCCGTCTCGGGAAGCAGGAACACGGGTACGCCATCCGCAACCGGGTATTCGTGCCCGGCCGCGCAACGCAATCCCTGGCCGTTCGCATCCAGCCCGGCATGGCATCGCGGGCACGCGAGGATGGCCAGCAGGCGGGAATCGATCGCGCCGGCCATCGCCATCAATCCTCGCCCGGACCTGCAGATCGCGGCGCCTGGGTGCGCAGCCGTCGATCGATCAGTTCGAGCGCGAGCAAGGTTTCGGCGAACAGGCGTTGCAGCGCATAGAACCAGCCCGGCCAGCCGTCGAACAAACAGCGCTTGACGAGCAGGGTATAAAAAAACACTGCGAACGGGGCGGCCCAGCGGGTGCGGCGCAGTCGGTCGGCTCGGCTAAGCTTTTCTTGGCCCAGCAGGTATGCAGCCTCGTCGCGCGCATAGCGCTGCTGCGATGCAAACCAGCGCGACAGCGGCTTGCGGTCGTCGTGGTAGATGACGCCCTTCAGCGGCAGCATCTCGCCGGCGATGGCCAATTGTTGCGTATGTCCTTCCTGCCGGTATTCGGCCTCGCCGTGCCGGAACAGAACCACACGCGGCGGGTAAAGCGAGCCGCGCAGCTCGTGCCCATGGACGCGATAGATGAATTCCGCGCGGTAGCCAAGGGTCGCCCGCGCAGGTGCCAGCGACCGCAATTCGTCGATCAGCGCGTTGCTCAACTCATAATCGGCATCCAGCGACAGCACCCACGGAGTAGCCACTTGCGCTAGGCCATAGTTCCACTGGCTTTCAAAATCGTCGAACCGCCGGTACACCAGTTCCGCCTGCGGATAGCGGGCGACGATGTCCGGTGTGCCGTCGATGCTGCCGCTGTCGATCACCACGATGCGCTTCGCCCACGCGAGCCGCTGGAGCACGCGCTCGACATTCGGCGCCTCGTTGTAGGTGATGAGGAGAGGCGTTATGTCGTCGAGAAAGCTCACGTGGCCGCCTTCGCCGCCGAATCCGCGACGTCGCGATACATGGCGATCAGCCGTTCCGCCATTACGGCCGTCGAATATTCGCGCTTGGCGAAACGCTTTGCGTTGACCGCCATGTCCCGCCGTTTGGTGTCGTCCTCCAATAAAATCGTGATGGACCTTGCGATGTCGTCCGGATGAGGCGAAACGACCAGCGCTGCTCCCGCGGCTTTCGCCTG
>DATLRW010000209.1:0-27818 GCA_035534495.1 Candidatus Dormiibacterota bacterium
GAGGAGGTGCTGGTCGTGCGGGTGCATCCGGAGATTCTCCGCAACCAGGGGCTTCCGGACGAGTTGCGTGACGAGAAGACCATTTGGAAGGAGCGGTATCGCTCCATCGTGGACTTGGAGGATCACCTCTACCGTAACGGCACCCGGATCGTCAAAATCTTCCTCCACCTGTCGAAAAACGAGCAACGAAAGCGCTTCCTCGAACGTATTGATGAGCCGGACAAAAATTGGAAATTCAGCTTGGCGGACGTTCACGAGAGGAAATACTGGAAGCAATACGTGAAGGCCTACGAAGAGTGCCTGAGCGCCACAAACACCCATCACGCACCCTGGTACGTCGTTCCCGCCGACGATAAGGAGAACGCTCGGTTGATCGTTTCCCGAATTGTCATCGACGCTTTCAATCACCTGAAGATGGCCTACCCCAAGACCACCACGAAACGTCGGCGCGAATTGAAATTGATTGGCAAGTTGCTAGCCAAGTAATGTCAGAATGATGACTTCTTCTTTCGCAACTGCCGCGAAGGCTGCTGGGAAGCACCCGCACCGGGTAGATAATTCAATGCCGGAGCCGCATCACACACAGTTGCGAACGCGTCCGAGCGGTCAAGTCGTCGCGGTGTTGCTGCCGTCGGCGGCAGGGCGGGCGCGAGCCTGGTTCTTTAGCCTCGGCGGGCTCGGTCTGATTCCCCTCGGGATCCTAGACAGCTCCCCCATTCCCATTCCGGGTGCCCTTGATGTGGCGACGATTGTCTTGTCCGCGCGCCAGGAGCAGCTGTGGCTGTACTACGCCGTGATGGCGACGGCGGGTTCGGTGATGGGAGGTTTCGTCACGTACCGCCTGGCTCGCAAGGGAGGGAAAGAAGCGCTTGAACGCAGATTCTCGCGCCGGAAGGTAGATAAGGTGTGCAAGATCTTCGGGCGATGGGGATTCGGCTCTATTGTCATCCCCGCCCTGCTGCCGCCGCCAGCGCCCATGGTTCCCTTTGTGTTTGCCGCCGGCGCCATGCAATACCCGGCGGGGAAATTCCTGGCTGCATTCACGATCGGCCGGGTGCCCCGCTATATGATTCTGGCTTACTTGGCCGCGCGTTATGGACGGCAAATCATCGCCTTCATCGCAGAACACGGACACCCTGTCGTATTGACAATCATCATGGCGCTGATCGCCATTGCCGGCGTCGTGTTCTACTTCTGGGGGGCAAGGAAGCATAAGAGTCGAGAACGAAATAAAGGTGGAAAAGGCAAGTCCGTATGAAATCCCTCGTCGGGTTCGAGAGGCAATGCCTCGGCCTATGCTTATTGGGAACGCTGTCAGTCGGGAGTCTTGCTTACCTTCCTCGCGGATCCAGCGCCAAGCGAACGGTGGCTACAACGCCACTTCATTCGTCTTCCGGAGCGCAAGAGAGCACAGCCGACCTGTTTTCCAGGTTGACCGCGCGTCACCATTGGCAAGAATCTCATTTGGATCGGCTTTCTGTGGTGCGCACCTACAAAGTGGAGAACGACAAAGACAAGATACTCGCTGAAGAAGTAGTCGTCATGGAGTACATGGCGCCAGGAACAGAAACATTTACAAGCATCTCTGAGAAAGGTTCAGGCTTCGTACGCCACCATGTATTCCAACGACTTATGAAGGATGAAGAGAAGAGGGTTCGAGTCAACAAAGACCCGGACAGTCTGATCACTCCGGCAAACTACACTCTAAAAGTGGTTGGAATGGATCGAATCGGCAGCTCTGACTGCTTTGTTGTTCACGCCATCCCTAAGCGCAAGGAAACAGATCTCTTCGAAGGAACAATCTGGATCGATAGCCAGGACTTTGCGATCGTGAAAATCACGGGCCAACTGGCCAAGAGCCCGTCGTTTTGGATTAAGCGGGTGGATTTTGTGCGGGACTATCAGAAGATCGACGGGTTCTGGTTTCTCTCGAGAGAAGAAGCGGTTTCAGCCGTCAGGATATTTGGCAAGGAGACACTGACCATCGATTACAGGAACTATATCGTCAATGGATTAGGAGCGCTCCACTCTCTTCTCATGAATGAGGCGCGCGGAGTGACCGCTGTGGCAACGAAGGCTGTCGATTCGCATCCGCTCAGGGGAAGATTACGACAACCTCGGAAAGCCTGGGACTTACTCTCGCCTACCTAAGAGCGGCGGGGAGCGCGGCAATCCGGCTGAATTGCGTTTACGTGGAGCTTTCGCGAAAGGATGACTCGCGAATCCGGGCCGATCTTACTACCACGACGACATCCGGCGCGCTGCCGACTTGAAACTGAAGGGCATCCACTACGTAGACGTTGGGACCAGCGGCGGCGTCTGGGGGTCCGAGCGAGGCTACTGCCTGACGCTCAGCGGCGATGAAACCGTAGTCCGGCGCATCGGCCCCGTTTCGCCGCTTTGGCTCCAGGTATCGAAGAGGCGCCACGCACGCCTGGTCGGGAAAAGCTAGGGCGGCACGGCCGAGCACAGCTACTTGCACTGCGGTCCGAGCGGCGGCGGTCCTTCGGTCCGCTCATGTGATGTAGACTCTCTCATTCGCCCTGGTACGGAAACTCGGGCAGTTCATTTCCGCGTCGCCCAAGGCAGACTCCTCCGCTAAGATTTCCATTTCCGCTATTGGCTCGGCCCGGTCCGGGAAGCCGACGTTTGGCCTGTGTCACAACTGTGCCAAAACCCGATGTTTTCAGACCCTTGGAGGTTAGCTTTGAGCGAAAAGCAGATTCCCCAAGTTGTTGAAAATAGTGAAAAGAGGGAACGGCAAATGGGGTTCTTGGAGGCGAGAGCCGCGCTTAGAAGGCAGACGCTCTGTCCACTGAGCTACGGGCGCGTGGAGCGCAACTACCTCAGTGTATGGCGCTTGTCAGCTCAGTCGCAAATGGCAAATAACAGATGGCAAACGCCAATTCGAGGTGTGGGAGCCTGGGCAAACGCCGCGCACGAACCCCTCCTACGAACCCCTCCTACGAACCAATGCTCATTGGGTGGCTTCGGCGGGTTCGTCCAGGCTGCGGCCGGCAGTGACCAGGGAGAAACTGACGGCGGCGCCAAGCGTGACGATTGCGGCCAGACCGAGCGCTTGCTGCCAGCCGAAGCGTGTGGCGACGTAGGCGGTGATGACCGGCGAGATCCAGCCGCCCAGGTTTCCGAACGTGTTCATCAGGCCTGAAAGCGAGCCGGTGAACTGCTGGGTGAGATCGATGCAGGTGGCCCAGAACGTGGTTGCCGCGAACATGTTCGATCCGCTCGCCAGGGCCAGCAGCACAATGGCGTTGAAACTGTTCGGCGCGCGGCTGCCCAGCCACATGAACAGAGCCGAGGCAGTCATGCCGATCCAGACGGCGCTGCGGCGCCCCGCGGTCTTGCCCAGCCGCTGTGAAGCGTAGTCGGAAAAGACACCGCCAAAGGGCGCCAGCAAGGCGATCGACAGATAGGGGAGCATGCCCCAGGTCCCGCCCTGCTTCACCGACAGGCCGCGCACATTCACCAGATAAATGAAGAGCCATGTGTAATAGAAATAGATCGGATAGCCCTGGCAAAAATAACCAAGCAACAGGCCCCAAACCGACCGGTTACGCAGTAATTTCCTCCAGGGCGTCGGCTGGCGCGTTTCCCCCGGGCGGCGGGTTTCCGTGCGCTGCGATTCGATCAGGCGGAGTTCGTTTTCGTTCACGCCGGGGTGCCCCTCCGGCGTGTTCCGGACGTAGTAATACCAGAAGGCGGCGAAGGCCAGACCGATAAAGCCGGAAATATAGAACGACGAGCGCCAGCCCCAGTGCTGCATAATCCAGGAAATCAATGGAGGCGTGATCGCCCCGCCAAGACCGATTCCGATAATGCTGAAGCTGGCTCCTATGCCTCTGCGATGCGAGCCCATCCAGTTGGCGACAAGCTTATTCATCGTGGGTGAACAGGCAGCTTCCCCGACCCCCACCAGGAAGCGCACCACGATGAATGCGCCGGCCAGGCCGATCCAGCGCACAAGTGGCAAGCTCGGCACAAGACCCGTTAGGGCGGTAAACACAGACCACCAAAGAATAGCCAGCGTCAGCACGCGCCGCGGCCCGAACCTGTCCGCCGCCCAGCCGCCGGGCACCTGCATCAGGGCGTACCCGAGCAGAAATGTGCTGAAGATCCAACCCATGGTGACCGTGCTGAAGTGCATCTCCGCCTGGATGGGGTGGCCGGCGATGCTCAGGTTTACGCGATCGAGGTAGGTGAGGCCGGTGGCAAGCATCACCAGGAACATGATCCGCCAACGCACACGCGTGGCCGGGGCCGACCGGCCCGAATCGGCAGAATCGATCTTGTGGCTGGTCCCCGCTGGCAACGTCCTTCTCCTCTTTAAAGCCCGGTTCGGGCAGGCACCAACTTACTTCTGTAGCGCCATTCCTGCAAATCGCCATTTCGCAGAAGTGCGTTCCTTGCGACGGGGCCAAGCATGGCCGCCTCCGCTGGGGCGCGTGTCCCCCGGACGGAAATGGGGGAAGAAACGGCTCGGGTCGGCCTCAGCCGATGCGGCTGAGGAGGGCTTTCTCAATTGCCTCCTCGCGTGCGGGGTCGAGTTTCAGGCCCTGGGCGGTGAGATAAAACACGTCGATCGCCTTCGGGCCTTCGGTGTCGATCAGGGCGACTTCGATATTACAGCCGAGTTCGGAAAGCAGGGAAGCGACCTGATAGAGGAGGCCCGGACGGTCGGCGGCGACCAGTTCCAGAACGCTGCTCAGGGATGAACAGGTGTCGTCGAAGCGGATTTGCGTGGGGATGTCGATTTTCGAAGTGGCGGCAAAGGAGCCCGGGGAGCGCTTGGCCAGGACCGCTTCGAGGCTCTGCTGGCCGGAGAGGGTTTGGATCAGCGATTGCCTGAACCGCTCACGTTCGGAGGGATTCAATTCGAGCGTGCGGAACAGGTCGATGAAATGGAACGTATCGAGCGCAATCCCGGCGGTGCTGGCGAACGCTTCCGCCTTGACGATGCTCATGCCCCATCCGTACAGCGTGCCGACGGTGGTGGCCAGCAGCCGAGGCCGGTCCCGGGTCAGCAGGGTGAGCGTGAAGCGGTCCCGGTCGTGGGCCGGCTCGATCTGAAAGGGCTCCTGCGCGAGGCGCCGCGACATCTGGAGGTGAGTGGCGATCTCTTCGGGCGAGTGGCTGGCCAGGTATCGCTCGGGGAATCCTTCGAGGAACGCGGCGATTTCTTCTTCCGCGATGTTTCCGGGCAGGATCGCGGAGACCGCCTTGAGTTGCTGCTCGCCGGCCCCGGCGGCATGGAAACGCTCCTCGTCCACGGCGCGGTTGAGATGGTTTTCGGTGGCGGCGTAGAGCTGCCATAGCATTTCCGCTTTCCAGGGTGTGAGCGCCTCCGGATTGACGCTCCGAATATCGGCGTAGGTGAACAGGCAGAGCATTTTCAGGCGCTCGGGAGCGCCCACCCGGCGGGAAAAGCTGCGAATCTCCTCGGGATTGAAGATGTCGCGGCGCTGGAGCGTGCGCGACATCTCCAGGTGGTTCGCGATCAGGAAGAGAACCGTTTCGGCCTGCACCGAAGGCAGCGCCAGACGGGCGAGAACCTGGCGGGCCGCTTGCAGGCTTCCTTGCACGTGGTTGTCCCCCGCCATGCCCTTGCCGACGTCGTGAAGGAGCAGGGCGAAAAAGAGGAGTTCGGGCTGTTCGAGCTCATCGAGGATTTCGCGATATTTCTGTTCCCAATCCTCGCCCGGCCGCCGCAGGCGGTGCAGATTTTCGACGGTCATGAAGGAATGCTCGTCCACCGTGTACCGGTGGTAAAAGTCGCGCGTGACCAGGGCGTCGATTACCTTGAATTCGGGCAGCAGGGCGACCAGCAGGCCGCAGGCGTGCATGGCTCGCAGCGCGGGAGCGGCGCCGGGGAGCAGGAGGATTTGCCGGAACGACGTCCAGATGTCGGCCGAGAGCGTCAATTCGCCGGCCGCGTCCGCGACGCGATGCTCGATCTGCCGCTGCGCTTCCCCGCTCAGCGAAAGCCCGTGGCGGGCCATGAATTCGAACGGCCGAAGCAGGAAGGCGCGATCGGCGAGGGCCGATGGATTTGCCAGGAAAATCTGCTCGCGCGCGACCTGGAAATCGGCATTGGAAAGGCGGGTTCGGCGCCCCTCGAAAGTCGCGTAGAGCGAGGATTGCTCGGGAACGCTCTCCTCGATCAAGAGGTTGGTCAGGCGGTCGATTGATCTGGCTTTGCGGAAATAATGGCGCATCCAGTCCGCGGCGGAAATCGGTTGTTTGTCGCCGAGGCCGATGGCCCGGGAAGCCGCCTCGTCCTGCGATTCGTACGTCATGGAATTGTCGTCTCGCTGGCAGCGATAGTGGAGAAAGCAGCGGGCCGCCGCCAGGAAATCGAAAGCGAGCAGGCATTGTTCGCGCAGCTCGGCCGGCCACAGGCTTTCCGGTTCGGCCCAGGCCCGTTGCGCTCCCATCCAGGAGACGAGGGCCAGGCTGCGGGCGACCGCGTAATCCCGCAACCCGCCGGGCGAGTCCTTGATATTGGGCTCGAGGCCGAAAATCGTGTTGCCGTGCTTGGCGTGCCTTTCGCGAACGAGCTGGTGAAGCATCCGCAGCAAATCCCGCTGTTCGCGGGCGACCATTTTGGGGATGACCTGATCGTGGAGGCGGCCAAAGAGTTTCAAATCGCCGGCAAGCGGGCGGCAGTCCAGCAGCGAGATGGTGAATTCCGCATTCTCGCTATTGAAGCGCCCGCATTCGTCGAGCGTTCGCGTGGCCGGACTGACCCGAACCGGCAAGTCCCACAAGGCCTGGGAAATGGCGGTGAAGGACGGACGCAAACGCTTCTCGGCGGCGCCGTTTTCGCACAGCAGCAGCAGGTCCACGTCGGATTGGGGGAAAAGGGCGCGACGGCCGTAGCCGCCGATGGCGGCGATGCAGAGCCCCTGGTCGAGAGAGGGACTGGAGGAGAGAAGTGCCCCGTGGATCTTGCCGATCACCTGATCGAGCAAGGCCGCTCGCGCCGACGCCGTTGCGGAGCCGTTGCCGCTCCGGTCAAACTTGCCGGAAATCCTGGCCAATTCGGCCCCATACCATTCCCGGAGGGTGGAACCGGTCAGAATGGGATGGGGGATTGGGGAGGATGCTTTCATCGGCTGGGTCGCCTGTCGAATCGAGCCGCGATCGCCGCCGGCGCTGCGCCCGGCGCGGGGATCGCCCGGGTTCAGAGGGCGCTTTCCCCTCTTTCTTCGTTCCGGATGCGGATGGCATCCTGGACCTGCGAGATGAAAATCTTGCCGTCGCCGATTTTTCCCGTCTTCGCCGTGCGCAGGATGGCCTGCACGACGGGTTCGACAAGGTTGTCGGGGAGGATCATCTCGATCATGATCTTGGGCAGAAAATCGACCGAATACTCGCGGCCCCGGTAGACCTCGGTATGGCCCTTTTGCCGGCCATGGCCCCGCACTTCGGAAACCGTCATCCCTTCGACGCCGATCTCGCGCAGCGCCTCTTTGACCGGCTCAAAGGTGGAAGGACGAACAATCGCTTCGATTCTGGTCATCTGAACCATTCCTCCGTCAGCCTCAAATCCGTCCTGCTCGAACGAACCGAATCATTCCGAATTCCTCACCCTTCCAGGTTGTAGCCTTCCTCCCCATGCTGAGACAGGTCCAACCCCTGGACTTCGTCGTCGGCCGAGATGCGGAGCCCCACCACGGCGTCGACCACTTTCAGGATAACCAGGCTGCCGACGATCGACAGGGTCCAGCTGATGGCCACGGCGACAAGCTGGTTTAACATTTGATGCGGGTTGCCATCGATCAGACCCACGGCAAGGGCTTGACCCCGGCCATTGGTGAAAACGGGATTGACGGCCCGCGTGGCGAATACGCCGGTCAGAAGCGCCCCGACGGTCCCGCACATCCCGTGCACGCCAAAGGCGTCCAGGGAATCGTCGTAGCCGAATTTGGTCTTCACCGCGGTCACCATGGAGTAACCGGTCAGGCCGGCAATCAAGCCAATGGCCAAGGCGGACATCGGTCCCACGAACCCCGAAGCGGGAGTGATGGCAACCAGCCCGGCGACGGCGCCCGAAATGCCGCCCAGAGCGCTGGGTTTGCCGTTCCGAATCCACTCCACACCCATCCAGCCTAGCACACCGGCGGCCGCGCCAAATTGCGTCGCGACGAACGCGCTCGTGGCCAGGCTGCTGGCCGCCAAAGCGCTCCCGGCATTGAATCCGAACCAGCCTACCCACAGCAAGCAAGCGCCGATGAAACTCAGGACCACGCTATGCGGCCGCACGGACTCATGCGGATAGCCCAGCCGCTTGCCCAGATAGAGGGCGCAGACCAGCGCGGAAACCCCGGACGAGATATGCACGACCGTACCGCCGGCAAAATCGAGCGTGGGGAACATTCCGCCGCTCGCCACGTTCAGGAAGCCGCCGCTGCCCCATACCATGTGGGCCAGCGGGTCGTAGACGACGATGCTCCAGAGAACCATGAACAGCACCATCGCGCTGAATTTCATCCGCTCGGCAAAGGCGCCCGTGATCAGGGCGGGCGTAATGATGGCGAACATGAGCTGGAACAGCATGAAGGTTTGCTGGGGAATCGCCGGCGAGTAGGCGGGGTTCGGGGCTGCGCCGACATGGTGAAGAAAGAGGTAGCGAAAGCCGCCGATGAAGCTCGTGCCGGGAGAGAAAGCGAGGCTGTAGCCGAATAGCGCCCAGAGGACGGTAACGATCGCCATCAAGGCCAGGCTTTGCATCATGGTTCCCAGAACGTTTTTCTTGCGGACCAGGCCCCCGTAGAAAAGCGCCAGACCCGGCCCGGTCATCAGGAGAACCAGGGCGCAGCTCACCAGCATCCAGCCGTTATCCCCGTTATCCCGAGCCGCGGAGACCTGCTGTTCCAAATGGGCGACCTGCCGGTCTATCTGTGGCGAGGAACCCGATGCGGTCGTATAGGCGGGGCTCGCGGCGTAAACGGTGCAATGGCCGCCAGCGACCAGCCCCCATCCACACAAGAAGACGAGGGCGCAAAGCAAAACGCGCAGTTTATTTTTTATCCCGTTTTTCACAAGACTTCATTCGCTCCTTTAGCCTTGCCCGCCTTTGGCGTCCGGACCGAAGGCCGGCGGCCAAAACGAAGATTATAGGAGCACTCGAGTTCCCGGGAAAAACAAAAAGCGCCATTGGGCTTCTGAAACTCCGGAACGCCCCGGCGTGTCCCATCCCGTGACAGCCGGTTGCGGATGGTTTTTCGATTCGCCATCCGCAGGTCGCCTCGGAACCGGGGTGTACTATTTCCTCCAGAGAGCATCTCGAGCCGCCAGGCGCTTCTCCATGCACTGGATCGTAGATACGATACGCTATTACCTGCTCGCGTGGGGGTACGGCGCGATTGTCATCGGTTTGGTGGGCGAAGATTCCGGCCTGCCGCTCCCCGGCGAGACCGTGCTCTTCTTCGCGAGCTTCCTTGCCTTCAAAGGCGAATACTTCAGTCTCCCGTGGGTCATTGTGGTGGGCGCCCTTTCTTCCGCCGCCGGTGACAACATCGGATATCTGTTCGGGCGGAAGGCGGGACGCCGGCTGCGCGGGCATTGGAGATCCATCCTTCGTATTACTGACCGCGATCTCGCCGGCGGCGAGGAACTGATGCGGAAACACGGCGCCCTCGCCATCTTCCTGGCGCGTTGGATTTGGGGGTTTCGGATCATGGCCGGCCCTCTGGCGGGGATTCTCGAGATGGCCTGGACGCGGTTTACGATCTTCAACCTGCTCGGCGCGGCCACCTGGGCTTGTACCATCGCCTCGCTCGGCTTTTTATTCGGCCGATTCACCACAATTTATGGGTTCTTCGAAAAAGTGGATTTGACGTTGACGGCGGCGGTAGCAGTTCTCAGCGCTTACTGGTGGCACCGATATCGGAGCAGGATAAGGATGAAACCGACCAGGGAACAGCGCTAACCCGGATGCTCGATTGGGAGCTTTCCTGCAATCTCCCCTGCGGTCTCCTCAATTCAGGCCGTAGGCGGTTCGGGCGAAGGTGACTGCGCGCCCGGCAGGGTTGTTTCCCGGCAGATGGCGGAAAGGCAGGCGAGGCGGAACATCTTCGGGCTAGGGCAACCGCGCTCCCAGACGGCTGATGGCTTCCAGCAGCCATATGGAAAACCAAGCGCTCAAAATTCCCACCACCAGCCATGACCATAGTGACGTCGCCACACTCTCCAGGTGAGAGCTGCGACCGTGGGAAACCCATTCCGGCTTGGGCGGCTTGCCTGACGGCGGCAAATCAAATGGCGATTCGGACGGGCCTACTTGCCGGTCGTCCCTGGTGGGATGACTCAAAGAAAACGTCAGGCGATGAATCTCTTTTTGCTCCTGCCCTGGGTGGCTCATGAAAATGTCTCGCAAGTCAGATGTGGCTCGGTCGGGCATGGGCCTTGTACGAACTGCCCGGCAATCGAACCACCAGTCGCCATTTGGATTTGCACGTTGCCCGCCAGCCACATTCACCCGTCGCTATCTATGTGAGATCGGTCGTCGCCGGCCGGGCAGGAGAGCAACTCCAATCAAATGAGCATTTCGTCGGGAATACGGGGATTGCCGATGAGCGATGCGCGCTTGTCTGCGTCGAAGGAATTCCAGAAATCATGAGAATCGATTCACATTCTGAAACTTCAATTCCCGCTTCGGAACATAGACCTTTGTAGACCACCAGCCTGTCTCGGCTGTTTCGAGTCCTAAGCCTTCCTGGCGCAAATCCATTTCCAGGAATGGACACAACCGGCGAAATGATAGGATTGGCGCGACTTCATTCGTGGAACGGGTGGATGAGCGAGGAACCCAATAAAGAAGGCGCCGGAGGGCAGACGGATATTCCGTCGCGATCGGTGATGGAGCGGATTATCTTCCGGAACCAGCGCGAACTCCGTTCCGGCTGGCGCTTTGGGATCTATCTCTTTCTCACAATTTTGATCGTTTTGCTGCTGGGGATCATCGCGGTTGTCCTGCGCCTGCCCCTTCCCCCCGAGCACATGGACGCTCTGGCACTGTTGACCCAGGAGGTCATTTTTGCCGTCGCCGCTTTCGGCGCGGCGGCGGTGATGGCGAGATTCGAGGAGCGCCCATTCGGCGTCTATGGGTTGCCGGGACGCGGGGCTTTCCGGCGCCATTTTTGGCAGGGGACTCTCTGGGGCTTTGCCATGATCAGCGCCATGATTCTGCTCATTCGGGCCTTCGGAGGGTTTTCCTTCGGCAGGTTTGCGCTTGGCGGTGGGGCGACGCTGCGTTATGCCGCGCTCTGGGGTGTCGTATTCCTGACGGTCGGATTCTTTGAAGAGTTTTTCTTCCGCGGGTACACGCAGTTCACGCTCGCGACCGGAATCGGTTTTTGGCCGGCGGCGATCGTGAGCTCGGGTCTATTCGGCATGGCGCACTTGATGAACCCCGGCGAAGCCCCCGTGGGAGCGCTCAGTGTATTCGTGATCGGGATGTTTTTCTGCCTGACGCTCGAACGGACGGGCTCCCTCTGGTTCGCGGTCGGGCTGCACGCCGCTTTCGATTGGGGTGAGACGTTTTTCTATGCGGTGCCGAACAGCGGAGCGGTCGCCCCGGGCCATCTTTTCGATTCCTCGCTGCACGGTGCGAGATGGCTGACCGGCGGAAGTGTCGGACCGGAAGGGAGCGCCATGGCGTTCGCGGTGATGGCCGCCGCGTTCGTGATCTTCCATTTCTGCTATCGCCGTCCCAGCGGTCCGGCTGCAATCGAAGCGCCGCGGCGGAACTGGATTCACCCGGGCGCGGCAAGGTGGCTTCTTCGCCGGCCGCATCGGTGATCGAAACCGGCTGCGCGCGATTCCCGCTTTTCTCCGGCGTCCAGGGCATCATTTGTACGTACGGTGTCTCTTCGGCCTATCTGCTGCTCGCGCTGCAGCGAAACGGGAAGGGAACGCTGCACTCGACCGAGCTGGGCGATACGACCTTTCTTTCCGCCGGATGCTCGAGCGGATGGATTGTCCCGGAATGGCTGTGCGAGCGGTGGGCGTTTTACTGGAGCGATTCGCGCCAGCTTCTGGCACTTCTGCTGAACGATCCGGGGATGATCGATCTTTTCATCCACGACAGCCTGCACAGCTACGAGCACATGACGTTCGAGTACGAGCAGGCCTATCCGCGCCTGTGTCCGGGCGGTATCCTGATCTCCGGCGATGCGCTCTGGAACCGGGCCTTTGCGGACTTCGCCGGAAAAGCGCATCCCGCCGCATCCAAAATCCTTCGCGGCATCGGGGTCATGAAAAAGCAGTGATGATCGGGTTCCGGCGGGGAATCACTGCCGCAGTCCCTGGGCGCGAACCTGTTCGTAGAGAGTTTCGATGAACCGCTCGCTTTCGGGCCACGGCTGCGGCGAAAGGCCCGCTTTCGGCGCCAGGCGCCTCACGATCCCCGCCGCCATGCGGCGCCGCGCATCGGGTCCGATACTGTCGCGGCGATGGAGGAAGGTTTCGACCAGTCGAAATTCGTCGAGGGAGATTCGGGATGTGTCGAGGACGCGCGGGACAGATTCCGAGGAGGCGCCGCTGAAGGGCCGGGCGCCTTCAAGGGTCTTTTCGTGCACGACGACGGTTCCGGCGACATGATCCCCGAGCCGCTTGCTTTGCTTGCTGAACAGCATGACGACGATGCCGACGGCGTAGATGCCCGGCATCTGATCCACGATGCGCATCAGGTTGCGAGCGACCGCATCGTAGACGCCGATCGGCCTGCCGTCGTCCTTGATCACGCGCAGCCCGGCCAGGCGCTTGCCGGGCGTCTGCCCGTTCCAGACGGCCTCGAAAAAAGCGAAGTAGCCCTCGTAGATGAGAAATGCCCCGATGATCAGACCGGCGATCGCCCAGAGCGAGAGCATGCCGGCCAGGCGCGCCACGGGGATCAAGCTGAACGCGGCGGTGACCAGGACCAGCAAAAACACGATCTGAATCGCCGTGTCGGTGGCCAGGGCGAGAAACCGGCTCCCGATGCCGGCCAGGGAAAACTCCAGCGATGTCTGCTCGGGGGTTTCGATGGTAAGCTTGTCCGGGGAAGCCATCGGTGATTTCCGCCCACTGGCTGGCGAAGCAAAAACCTTACTGGGACCGCCTGGAACAACTGGTCGCTTCGACCGGCCGCCGCAACGTCCGTTCCCTCTCGCACCGGGAAATTCGGGAATTGGCTTTATTATACCGGCAGGCCGCTTCCGAACTCGCCCGCGCCCGCGAAGAGCCCACCGGAGCCGAACTCGCCCGCTATCTGAATCAACTGCTCGGCCGCGCCCATAACCTGATCTACATGGGCCGGCGCGCCCGGCCCAGGGGTATTTTGCATTTCTACCGCGACGAGTTTCCAGAAATCTTTCGCCGGACGTTTCCGGCCATCTTCGCCGCGTTCGTCGTCTTCTTGGTCGGGGCGCTGGCCGGCGTTTTGCTCAGCCTGACCAGCCCGGCCTTCCCGCGCTATCTGCTGGGCGGCAAGATGGTGCAAACGATCGAGCAGCACCGGATGTGGACGCAATCGATCGTCACCGTCAAGCCGCTGGCCTCGAGCGCGATCATGACGAACAACCTGATCGTCTGCTTCACCACCTTTGCCCTGGGTGTCACGGCCGGTTTGGGAACGATCTGGATGCTGCTTCTGAACGGGCTGCTCTTCGGCGTGGTCAATGTGGCCTGCTGGAGGGGGGGATTGCTGTTTTCCCTGTGGAGTTTCGTCGCGCCGCACGGGGTGCTTGAGCTGCCGGCCATTTTCATCGCCGGGGGCGCCGGGCTAACGATCGGGCGCGGATTCCTTTTTCCCGGCGAATTACCGCGGCGCGTTTCCCTGGCCCGGTCGGGAGCCGTCGCCGTGCGCATGGTGCTGGGAACGATTCCGCTGCTTCTGGTGGCGGGGACGATGGAGGGATTCGTTTCCCCGTCGGGCCTGCCGGCGACCCTGAAATTCCTGGTTTCCGCCGCTCTGGGAACGATGCTCGTGCTCTACCTTTCGCGTAAATCGCCGCGCGAAACATCGACCGGCTAAATCAGGCTGCGGTCCTTGGCCTCGAGGTATTGACCCACCAGGTTTGTCGAAAGGCGCGAGGGCTCGATTTCCATCGCCAGCGCCCCTTGCCGGCGCAATTCGCCGAGGAGCAGGTCGCGGCGCTGCACGATCTCCTGCGCCGCCGCATAGCGATACATTTCCCGCGCGTTTTCCGGCTCCTGGGCGAGCCGCTGGCGCATCTCAGGCTGGGCGATCACCGCCAGAAGGACCAGATGGCGGCGCGACATCCGCGCGGCGCTTTCGACGACCTCCGGTGTCGTCGCCGTTTCCGCCAGATCGCTCAGCCAGACCACCAGGCTGCGCCGCTTCTGCAGCGTGAGGATCGCCTCGGCCGCCTGCCGATGGTTGGCTTCGACGGCCTCGGCCCTGACCTGGGCCAGGGCGTCGAGCAGAACCCGCATGTGCCGCGACCCTCGGCCCGGGGCGACGCGCTGCTGCAACTTGCGGCCGTAGGCCAGCAGGCCCACCGAGTCGCCCGAATAGATCGCGACCTGCGCCAGGGCCAGCGCCGCGGCCGTCGCATAGTCCAGCTTGGCGAGCCCGTCCGAGCGCGCGCGGAGCAAGCGGCCCGCGTCGAGGACCAGCCAGACGGTCTGGCTGCGCTCGACCTGAAACAGTTTGGTGATCGGCTTGCCGCGCCGGGCCGTCGCTGTCCAACAAATGTCCCGCGATTCATCGCCCTGGCGGTATTCCCGCAAACTCTCGAATTCCCGACCGCGGCCGCGCAGATGCCTGACGCGCCTCTCCATCACGCCTTGCCGGGCGCGGATCAAATACAGGGTGTTGCGCTTGGCCTCTTCGAGATTCGGATAGACGCGCACGGTCTGCGGCAGGGGCGCCGCGGCCCAACGCTCGGCCAGTTGCAAGAAGCTTCGGTAGCGGAGAAATGTGTCTCCCAGCCGCGCGTCGCCGCGCGCGCGCGGCCGGATGGAATAGGCGGCGCGGGCGACGCCGCCCGGTGGAACCGAAATTTCCAGAGTGGGGGATTCGGCGCGCAGAGATGCCGGTACATCGTCGCGCAGCGTGACGAGCAAGGGGAAACCGGCGCTATGGCGCAACTCCAGCGACAGGGAGCTCTCGGCCGCCAGGGTCACCGGCTGGTTCCAGATTCGCGCGACCTCGATGGCCGCCGGATCGGGCAACCGGCGCAGGTCCCACGCCCACGCCGCCAGGATAGCGACGTCCCAGAGCAGCATGCCCCACAGGTAGCGCGCATCCCACCACGCCGGCGCCGTCCAGACCAGCCCCATGGCCAAGGCGAGAAAAAATCTCTTGCCGAATGCGAAGGGAAATTTGCCGAACGGTTCGGCCCGGCTGCGGGCGGGCGGAGGAACCAGATGGCCGGGCGAGGTCATTGCGGAACATCGATGGACGCGACCACCTGGTGAATTACCTGTTCGGCGGTGACGCCTTCGAGGTCGGCTTCCGGCTTGAGAATCAGCCGGTGGCGCAGCACGGGCGCCGCCGCCGCTTTCACGTCGTCGGGAATCAGAAAGTCGCGGTTTTCGGTCGCCGCGATTCCCTTGGCGAACTGCATCAGATTGACCGAGGCGCGGGGGCTGGCGCCCAGGCTGACCGACGGCCAGCTTCGCGTGCGTTCGGCGATCGAGACGATGTAACGGCAGAGGCTCGGCTCGACGCGCACGCCGGCAATCTCCTCGCGCGCCGCGCGCAGCGCCTCTGCGGGAAGCGGAACCAGCCCGGCGCGGTCCAGTTGGCGGGGATCGAATCCCTCCTGAAATTTCCGGAGGATTTCGATTTCCTGCTCGGGCTCGGGGTACTCGACGCGGATCTTGACGAGGAAGCGGTCGAGCTGGGCTTCGGGCAACGGGTAGGTGCCTTCGAATTCCACCGGATTCTGGGTGGCGAATACGGCGAAGAAATCCGAGAGCGCCTCGGTCGCGCCGTCGATCGTCACCTGCCGTTCCTCCATCGCTTCGAGCAGGGCCGATTGCGTGCGCGGCGGGGTGCGATTGACCTCGTCGACGAGCAGCAGATCGGTGAAAATCGGGCCGCGATGCAGCGTGAAGGAGCCGGAGGCCAGGTTGAACACGCTCGAGCCGATCACGTCGGCGGGCATCAGGTCCGGCGTGCACTGCACGCGCTGGAAGCGAAGCTGAAACAGGTGCGCCAGGGTTTTCACGGCGAGCGTCTTCGCCAGACCCGGCACTCCTTCGACCAGCGCGTGCCCGCCGACCAGCAACACCAAAAGAATTTCGTCGAGCGCTTCGCGCTGTCCGGCGATGACCTTGGCGAATTCCCGGCGGGCATGCTCGGCCACTTCCCCCGCTTTGTGCGTCATTTGTTTTCCTTTCGGTTTTGAGCGTGATCGATCTGCAATCGCGCGATCCAGGCGTGGATCTCGCGCACCAGCTGGAGCGCGTCCTCATGGCTCGTCGCGGGATTCCGCATGGCCCGCTCGGCCCGGTCCAGAGTGGCCGACAGGGCTGCCTGGTTCCAGCCCAGCCGCCGGCCGGCGCTCCGGCTGATCTCCTCGGCCGCGGCGCCGGCTCGCAAGCCGAGCTGATGCGTCAGCAGAAAGCGAAGCCTCCCAGCGGCCGTCTCCACCGCCGACGAGCCAGCGCGCGCCGCATAGTAGAGATCGCCGAGCGTCTCGACGAACTCGAGCGGCGAAAGCCGCGACGGCTCCTCCGGCATGCGCGCCGGGCCTTGCCGGCGCGAATAGGTGAATAGCAGCGCCAGCAGCACCAGGCCGAATTGAACGAGAATCCAGGGCGCCGGCGTCGGCGCCAGGAACGACCACAGCGTCCCTCGCACCCCGTGATAATACTCGTCCCAAAGGACGCGCGTCCCGGCCGCCGGTCCGATCGAATTCAGCAGGAGCGCCAGATTTCCCGGCTGCCGGATTCCTCCATTGGTCAGCGGCGTAGCCGCCGCCCACCAGACGATCCGCCCACCGCCGAATCGCCAGCTCACCACGGCCGCCGTTTTCGGGTCGCCGAATATCGCCACTTGCGAAAGTGAATGGGGATGCCAGTTTTCGGGCGGCAACATCGTGATCTCCCGCGCTCCTCGCGTGAGCGGCGAGGGAATCAGTGCGGGGAACCGCTGCCAGCCCTCCCAGGGAGTGCTTTCGGTGAAGGCGGAAGCGCCGGGCAAAAATTTCGCCGCCGTCGAACCGGTGGCCAGAATTTCGCCGCCGGATTCGAGGAAATGGCGGATAGCGCCGCGATCGTCCGCGTTGGGCGCAACCGTCGGATCGGCTAGAATCCAGACCGTATGGCCCGCCGGCGCGTTCAATTCCGACGCCGGACTTTCCCACCGCTGCACCTGGTAGCCCAGGTTTCCGAGGAGCAGATACGCTCCCTCGGCCCCTCCCCAGGCGGGCGAGTAGCTCGAAGGCAGCGTCGCCGACCCGCTGACCTGCGCCGGGCCCAGCAGCGCCGCGGCGATGACCAGAAGAACCAGCAGGACTGCGGCGCCGATCAGGAGCCTGCGGTCGGTGGGCTCGAAAAACCGAGACATCCGATCCTTTCCATTTGCATTCGTGTATTTTCCCAATCGGCCGGCGAAGGCGAACGGTAGCCGTACCAGACCAGCTCGAAACTGTGGGTCAGCTCGCGGAACGGTTCCTGTTCCCGCGATTCGGGCGCGATCGAACGCAACATCTCACGCGGGGTGCTCGAGCGGTTGGAAGAAAAGGCCCCCTGCTGCTCGAGGCGCGCGACCGAAGCCCAATACGCGCAGTGAATGGCCTCGCGCAATTCGCCGCGCTCGGCCGCCGCCAGCGCTTCGGCCGTCCACTTCCTCGCGTCGGCCTGGCGCGGGCCGCTATCGGTTGCCGTTTGCGTTTCCCGCATCCGGCCGGCCAAGGTGCGCCAGCCCCAAAGCAGGAGAAAAATCACGGCGGTGATGATCAGCCCGTAGGCAAACAGATTTCCCGAAAGCGCGCCCAGATGAAGCTTGGCGAGCAGCCAGGCAATCGCTTCGTCGATCCACCCGACCAGCCGCCGCCACCAGAGGGCGAGCGGTCCCGGTCCGGCCAGGCCGCGAAACTCGCGTTGCCGGAAAATCGCATCGAGTTTTCGAGCGGCCATCGCGCTCGAGGGGACCGTCGCGGGAGAGGCGAGCGAGGCGGCCTGCTCGCGCAGGAAATCCAGCCGGTCGCGGATTTCGCGCCATTTTGCCGCTTCCGCCGCGGGATGCGTTTCGATTTGCGCCAGGGAGGAATCCAGCCAACCGGTGGAAACTCGAAAAGTCCGGTTCTCCTCGCGAACATCCCATTCGGCCGGGAGCGACCGGCGGAAGCGCTCGATTCCAGCCGGATTCCCGCGCAGGGCCGAAAGCGCGGCGGTGCATTGGGTGAGCTGGGCGGCGTAGGCCTGGGGATCGAGCGGAGCCGCTTTCGCCGGCTGCCTGGCCGACGCTGCCCTGGCGAAGACCAGGGCCAGCAGCAGGCAGGCGGCTGGCGATAGGAGGTTGCGTAGGCGTGGGGTCGTCATCGGCACCGGGTGCGGCGTTCTTCGCCTCGTCTCAGGCCGGCGAAGGGGACGCCGGCGGCGAATCGGATTCCAGCGAGGAGAGCAACTGCTCGATGTCGAAGGCTTCCTTGCGAATTCGCAAATTGTAATAGATCAGGGAAAACGCGATTGTCCCGATCGGCGCAACGATCACGCCCGCCAGCCAGCTCCCCAGCCCGTCGACCACGCTCAGCCATAACGGCAGCGCGTGCGGCTTGACGGGCGAGCCCAACGCCAACAGAACCGGAAGGTGAAACACGAACGAGGCAACCACCGCCAGAAACAGCGTGAGCGCGTACACGGCGAAAATCTCCGCCGAACTTCCCTTGGTCAGCCGCACGCTGCGTGAAATCGATTCGCGGACGCCGGTATCCTCGAGCGTCGCCGCCGGAACGGCGATGGCGGTCCGGCACAGCAGCAGAACTCCCGGCACGATGAAGAAAATCATGCCCGCGCCGACCATCAGGAACACCAGCGCCATCACCAGGAGCACGGTCGGAATCCGGCCGGCGACGCGGGCATAACTTCCGCGCAGGCTCGCCGCGCGCCCCAGGTAGAGGTCCGAAACGGCCACCACCGTGGCTGCTTGCGCCGCGGCGAAAACGCACAAATAGATCAGCAGGAAAAAGGAGCCCCCGGCCAGGGTCGCGCCCAGCAGCCGTCCCATGGCCGCCGGTGTGGCTAGTTTCCCCGCGGCCGGAATGACGGCAACCAGCGTCGAGGAGTAGAACACACTGAAAATCACGATCAGAAAATAGGGGACCGCGACGATGCCGGCGAAAAGCCAGAAGTTTCCTTTATAGAGCGAGAACGTCCGGTCGAGAACCTCGCCGAGCGTCATGGGACGTAGATCGATTTTCGCCATATCGCCTCCGGGCGGCCGACCCTCGACCTGCGAGCGATTTAAGTATAAGGATCGATCGGTGGCAAGCGGTAATCCGGGGTTCGGTGGCGTATCGGATGCGACTCCGGATCGGACCAGGGAAACGCGCCGGTGATCGAGCCTGCGGCTCGCCGCGTGGCCCTGTCCGCCTTTTCGTTTGCTTTCATGGCCGCACGATTTTATAGTTCGAGCGATTCCTCAAAAAAAGCGCGCCCGAGCGATTCCCTGCGCCGATCCAGAGCCTGGTGCGGCGGGTGACGGCAAGGGGCGATGCCATGAAAGTTTTCGCCATCCTGGTTGGTCTGATCGTTGTCATCGGCGTGCTGTGGGAGAGTTTCGAAGCGATCGTGCTGCCGCGGAAAGTGGCACGCCGGTTCCGCTTCACCCGGCTTTTCTACCGATCGACCTGGCAACCGTGGGTCACCGTCGCACGATGGTTGCCGAACCGGCGGCGGGAGTCGTTCCTCGGTTATTTTGGCCCGCTTTCGCTGCTGTTCCTTTTGGCATTCTGGGCTGTCGGCTTGGTCATCGGCTTCGGACTGCTGGAGTGGGCGGCGGGCCTGACAGCTCCTTCCGGCGAAATGCCGACGGTGTGGCACGCCCTGTATTTCAGCGGGACGACTTTCTTTACGCTCGGGCTGGGCGACGTCGCCCCCGTTACGCATCTGGGCAAATTCATCACCGTGGCCGAATCCGGCACCGGCTTGGGCTTTTTGGCCCTGGTAATCGGCTACATGCCTGTCATCTATCAAGCCTTTTCGCGGCGCGAGGTTGCCGTGTCGTTGCTCGACGCCCGGGCGGGATCGCCACCCACGGCCGGCGAATTGCTGCGCCGGCACGCGGATTCCGACGGCCAGCAGGCCCTGCGCGAACTTCTGCATGATTGGGAGCGGTGGTCGGCGGAAATCCTGGAAAGCCATCTCTCCTATCCCATCGTCGCCTACTTCCGCTCGCAACATAGCAATCAATCCTGGCTGGCCGCCCTGGTCGCAATACTCGATACGAGCGCCATCGCTCGCGTCGGGCTGGAAGGGGCATGCCAGCGGCAAGCGATATTGACGTTTGCCATCGCACGTCATGCGGTGGTCGATCTCGCGCAGGTGTTCAGCACGCCGCCGCGCCGGCCGCCGCACGATCGCCTTTCCGCCGGCCAGTTCGACGATCTGGTCCGATACCTCGAGACCGCCGGCCTTCGCCTGGACCATCCCGAAACCGCCCCCCACCGGCTAGCCGAACTGCGGCGCCTCTACGAGCCCTACGTTCATTCGCTTTCCCTCTACCTGCGACTGCCCCTGCCGCCCTGGACCCCGCATTCCGCGCGGGCCGATAACTGGCAAACGAGCGCGTGGGAGAAGGGCGCGGCTCCGCGAAGCGACCGCGTTCCCGTGGCCGACGAGGAGGACGGTCACTTTTAGCATTTTGCCGCGAGCCTGTTCGCGGGGTCGACGGTCCGGAATGGCGATGTTCAGTTGTCGAGAAGGGATCGCATGACACGAAACAGGTTATTCTTGGCTTCAAACCCGATGCCGGGAACATTCGGCAGCGCCACCCAGCTCTTTTGCACCGGAACGGCGTCCGCAAAGCCGCCGAACGGCTGAAAGACCTCCGGGTAGGATTCGTTTCCCCCCAGCCCCAACCCGGCGGCAATGTTCAGCGACATCTGATGGCCCCCGTGCGGAATACAACGCGCCGGCGACCATCCATGGGCCCTGAGCATGTCCAGGATTCGAAGGTATTCCACCAGACCGTAACTCAACGAGCAATCGAACTGGAGGATGTCGCGGTCGGGCCGGAGTCTCGCGTAGCGGATCAGATTGCGCGCATCTTGCATGGAAAAGAGATTTTCCCCGGTAGCCATGGGGCCCGGATAATCGTCCGCCAGCCGGGCTTGCAATTCGAAGTCCAGCGGATCGCCGGCTTCCTCATACCAGCGGAGCCCGTAGGGGGCGAGGGCCCGCGCATATTCGATGGCCGTCGGCAGGTCGAAGCGGCCATTGGCATCCACGGCTAATTGATCGGGAGATTGCAGGACCTTGAGCACGGCTTCGATGCGGCGAAGATCTTCCGAAAGGGAAGCGCCGCCAATTTTCATTTTGACCACGGTGTAGCCGAGATCCAGATACCCCCGCATTTCATTCTGCAGGGCCGAAATATCCTTGTCCGGGTAGTAGTAGCCCCCCGCCGCATAAACGAAGACTTTGTCGTTGAAATGGCCGCTCCCGTATCGTTCGGAAAGCAGGCGATAGAGCGGCAGGCCGGCGATTTTCGCCACAAGATCCCACACCGCCATGTCGAGGACGCCCACGGCGACCGAGCGTTCCCCGTGTCCGCCGGGTTTCTCGTTGCGCATGAGGATGTTCCAGACGCGAGCCGGATCGAAGTTCTCGCCTGTTTCGTCGACCAGGGACCGGGGGTCGGCCGCTTTCAGGCGGGGGATGAAGCGATCGCGCAAGAGGCCGCTCGGGGCATAGCGGCCATTGGAATGGAAACCAAAACCAACCACCGGCTGGCCGTGGCGCCGGGTATCTGTGACCAACGCCACGACGCTGACGGTCATTTGGCTGAAATCGATATACGAGTTGCGAAGCTGGGATCGAATGGGAACTACGGTCTCGCGAATATCGACGATCCTCACGAAAGTGTCGCTCCAACGGAAAACGCCGTGAAGTTAAGCCTTTTGCAAAAGCGGCCTCAACTCACGGATGTCGTTGACTTTCTCCAAATTGTAAATTGTATCGATCAGGGCCGAGGTTTTGGCGGCCCCGAGCACGGCAGTGATGAGGTCGCGGGCTTTCGCGGCGACCTCTTCGCTGGACATGGGATTCATGAAGCTGCCGCGAACGTGGTTTACGCGCTCGGTCAGACGGGTGCCATCGGTCAGGGTGATCTCCACGATGGCGGCCCGCACGGGAATGAGACGCTGCAACTCTTCACTGGGGACGAGCGTGACCTTGGCGCGCTGGCGGAGCGTGGCGGAGTCCTTCATGCGCGCCACATCATTGGCCGAGTGGAACGTTACGGCGGCGTCCATCAGCATGACCGCCACCATCTGCTGCACGCATATGTCCGGCATCTTACGGTTGTTCACGATCACGGCCAGGCTGGTGGGCAGCTGAACCGTCGCGTGGCGGACCTGGTCCGCCGTAAAAGGATGTTTCTTCCG
Source organism: Candidatus Dormiibacterota bacterium (assembly GCA_035534495.1). GTDB lineage: Bacteria > Acidobacteriota > Terriglobia > Acidiferrales > UBA7541 > JAKASX01. The sequence goes on from DATLRW010000209.1 coordinate 22,587, forward strand.
GAGAAGGACGATGGCGTCGAGAGCCGCCTGAATCGTCGAGGCCACGGGCCATTTTTTGATGTCGCTTCGGGTGATCTGGTAGAACTCGCCCAGCTTGTCAATCAGCCCCTCGGGATTGGCATGGGGATTGTAGGCGTCAAAAAAGCTGTCCGCTCCCGAGAAAATGTCCTCGACGCCGGTCCAGCCGTCGTGAATGACCAGGGTCGAGAGGACGCCGCCGCGCGCGGCCATACCCCCGAAAGCGAAGGCCTTTTGAATATGTTGGGTGTCGCGGTCCCAGGCGCCCAGGCCGGAGGATTGCTGCGCGGTGTAACCGAGCGACAGCCGCATTTGATGGGCGTCGAAGCCGGCAAGAGAGCCGCAAGCGGCCGCCGCGCCGAAGAGAGGGGCAATCGTGTGGGTGCTCCAGTGGCTTTCGGCTTCAAATGCCCCGCCACCCAGAGTCAGCGTGACGCGCGTGCCGACGTCGTAGCCCAGGGCGACGGCGCGGATCAGGCGCGTGCCGCTGACGCCGAACTGTTCTCCGATGGCGAGAGCGGGAGGGATGATGCCGCAGCCGGGGTGGCAGCTCGAGGCGCTATGCGAATCGTCGGTTTCGTCGGCGTGAGCCATCATGGCATTGGTCAGCGCCGCTTCGATGGGACCGATCGCCATGTTCGTGGCCATGACGGTCGAGACCGGTTTGCCGCCGTAAGCCTGGGCAAATTGGATGGCCCTGCGCCCGGGGAGCAGTTTCGAGCCGGAAATCATGGCGCCCAATGTGTCCAGGATATGCTCTTTGGTCGTTTGGGCCACGTTGCCGGGCAGGGGACGGCTGCTGGCTTCGCTCATATAGGCGGAGAGCTTCTCCATGACCGGGCTCACGCCTGCCGCGGCGGGAGCGGTTCCGGGAGCGATTCCGGGAGCGATTTCAGCCGCCGCCTCGGCCGATGGCGCTGCTACGGGAAAACGTAAGGGAAGGGCGGTGGCGGCCAGGGCCGCTCCCGCGAACCCGAACCAGTCGCGCCGGGTCAACCCCGTTTCATCGGTTTTCTCGGGAGTCTCTTTTGTATCTTTTTCCTCCCAATCCTTTGGCATGCTCTCACCTCGTTTGCGGCTTGCCCCTGGACGTTGTCGTGGCGCCGGGCAACGGCGGAACAAACGTGCCGTCTTTCCCCTTTACCGGCGAGGCGACCGCAGTTCCGAGTTCGGCGGTCGAGGCCTGGCCGCGGACCAATCCGCATAGCCGGCACGTCCCCTGAACTGCGCCGCCGTTTCTCAAAGGTCATGCGATTGAGAGATTCGTATCCTGGAATTACGATTTCACTTCTTTCGCTTGCAACCTCGGCAAATCCGGCGCGGTTCGCAGGAACAGGGCGAGGGCGCCTCCCAGGACGGTGAGCGCTCCCAGATACGCAAAACCGGCCAGAAAATTGCCGGTCTTGGCATTGAGATAGCCGACGGCGAGCGGCGCGAAAAAACCGCCCAGGTTGCCAAACGCATTGACCAATCCCATGACGGAACCGGCGACCCGGGAAGGCAGTGTCTCGGTCGGAATGGCCCAAAATGCTCCCATGGGCCCGAACGCGCTAAACCCGCTGAGAATGATGAAGACGAATGCCAGCAGAAGCGAATAGGAAATAGTCGCCACGGCGAGCAGCAGGCAGGTGCCGCCAATCATCATGGAGCCGGCCACATGGAGGCGCCGCTCCCGCACTTTGTCCGAGTGCCGGGAGATGAGCACGAGGCATAGCGCGCCAAAAAGGAAGGGAAGAACGTAGAGAATCCCGGTCGTGAGGCTGTTGAGTTTTCTGAGCTTTTCCATGGCCGTGGGCAGCCAGAACAACATGCCCATCTGTCCGCCGACGAAGCAAAAATATACGGCCGTCAACAAGAATGTCTGGGGACGCAGGAGGGCGCGAAGGTAGGGAATCTTGTTGCCCTCTTCCAGTTGCTCGCTCTCCTGGCGCAGCGTCGCCGTCACGGACGCGCGCTCGCCCGCCGGCAGCCAGCTCGCCTGGGCCGGATAGTCGCGAATAAACAGAAGCCAGATGGGAAGCCAGATGAAGGGCAGGGCGCCGGTGGCGATGAACATCACGCGCCAATTCCAACGGTCCAGCATCCAGCCGGCGACCGGCGATGAAAAAACAACAGCGCCGGGCAGGCAAAGCATCCAGAAGGCATTGGCCCGGGCGCGCTCGGCGCGAGAAAACCAGTGCGAAAGCAGGACCAGGGTCGCCGGCCAGACTCCGCTCTCGGCCACTCCCAGAAGCAGACGAAAGAGGAGGAGTTCGTGGTAACTACGAACAATGCCGCAAGCGGCGGCGCACAAGCCCCAGGCCACCAGGCAGATAGCGATCCATTTCTTGGCGCTCCAGTGTTCGGCCAGATGGCCGCCCGGAATCTGCAAGGCCAGATAACCCCAGAAGAAGATGCCGGCGACCATGCCCGCTTGTTGCGGAAGCAGGTGCAGATCCCGGCTGAGCGACGGCAAGGCGAGGGAAATGCTCGTCCGATTGACGAACGAGATCGTGTACATGATGAGGGCGATCGGAATGATGCGGAGCCAGCGCCGCGAGGGGCCTCTGGCATTCACTCCGGGCGCCACTGGGGAAGCGCCGGCTTGTTGGGCAGTTTTATCAGTCGAATCCATGCGCTGGTCTTGGGAACGCCCGGTTCTCAATTGTGCATGGGTAAGCTACGCGCGGCTGGAGAGCCCTGTCAAGTGCAACAGAGCCGCCGCACGAGGTAATCGTGCTTGCCCGGAGGATGGCGAGGCGCCCGCCTTCCTCAGTGAATCACCTGGAAGACGCGCACCTGGGCGATCTGGCTCCCGTGGCGCGGGACGGCCAGATAATAGCGATGCCACTGGGGAACGACGATGCCTGTCTTGGCGCGATAGCTTCCCGGGACTCTGCCGAGCAAAACGTAGTGGTCCGGATTTTTTTCCTGGAAGACATCCACGAAATCATTCCCGGCCAGGTAGATGCGCCCATTCGTCGGGTCGAAACTGGCGTCGTCCACAAAATCGACACAGGGCAGCACGGCGACGACTTTGCCGTTATCCGAATCCATTACGATCAATCGGCTGGGCTCGCGAGTCACGGTGAAAATCCGGTGGTGCGCCTCGTCAAAAGCCATCGCCACGTTCTGTTGGAGCCCCGCCGGAAGCGGCCAAGTCGCGATCAAAGCGTCCGTGTCGCGATTGATCACGCCGACGGCGTTTTCCCCGGTGATATTGGCGAAGAGCCGATTCCCGGACTTTTGCAGCGCCAAGGACTCGATGCGATTGGAATTGATCTTGATGTCGCCGATCTTTTTGGCGGTATCCGTATTCACGATACTAATGAAAGAATAGGGCGTGTGCGCGGCCCTGCCCGCGTTGACCACGTACATATAGTGCGTTCTCGGGTCATAGGCCATGGAGTCCGCGTCGATTCTCAGGCGGATCTGGCCAATCCTTTGATAGGTGGTCGCGTTGTAGATTTTGATTTCCGAGGCGTCCCCGTCAACGATGAAGAGCTTGTTCAGGTCCGGGCGGTAAACAATGGAGTGGGGCGCCTTCAGGTCGTCAATGGTGTGGAGGACCTTGTTCGACTTTGCGTCCAGAATTTCCACCTTGCCGTTTTCCTCGGCGTCCAGGAACAGCCGATGGCCCTGCAAATCCACGGTGAAATGGTCGAAATCGCCTTCGTGAAGGGCGGGCAAGGGGATGGCGGCAACCTGCTTCAGGGGTGCCTTGTTTTGCGCCCTGGCGCAAACGGCCAAGGCGAGAAATAGAATGATAGTGAAACATTGCGTCCGCTTCATCGGTTACCCTTTCCCTTGCATCGAAATGTTTTTTCTTTCTGCGGCCGAACGATTTCCCTTGAGTCGCGCTAGCTGGATAGTTGACGAACCTTGTATGTCGAGTCAACGGTGTTTTCAGGGAACAGTAGCGTGTGACGGAACTCTACTGCGCATAAGGCGCGCATTTTCTGAGGTTAAGATTGCAGGATGCCAGGTTTGATATAAACGAGAATTAATTATTGTTTAATGTCCCCTTCGGAACCTTGAGCCCCTCCCTAAAAATATATGCAAAAAACTATTGACATCGCCGCATTGTGGAGTTAGTACCTTGGCAGTATCCGTGGGTGTGTTTCGACTCAACCTGGGGGGTGAGCGAATGTCTTCGCATAACTGGGGAGCGAAGTATAGGTATATCTGCAGCCGAAACCTTATTCTTTTCCTGTTTTGCATCGGATTTGCTGTTTCCGCCGGGGCTCAGGTGTCGGGAGGTTCCTTCACCGGGCGCGTGACCGATCCTTCCGGCGCCGTTGTGCCGAACGCCAAGGTGGTCGTCCAGAACACGGCGACCGGTGTCGCGACAACGATCGCGACGAACTCAGCTGGCGTCTATTCAGCCCCGGCCCTGAATCCGGGAACTTACGAAATTACAGTTGCCGCCCCAGGGTTCGTTACCTCCGTGAGGGCTGGCCTTACGCTTACCGTTGGTGCGCAGGAATCCATCAACTTCGCCTTGCAGGTCGGCTCGGTCCAAAAGACGGTGACCGTCACCGGCGCGGCACCCATGATTCAGACCACCAACTCGACGATCAGCGCGGTGGTGAACGAAGCCAGCGTGCAACAGTTGCCTCTCAACGGCCGGAGTTGGACCGACCTGGCAGCCCTCCAGCCGGGCGTGGATACCATTCTTACCCAGCCGTCTTTCAATACTGGCTCGGACCGCGGCAACCGCGGCTACGGCGGGGAAGTGACCATTTCCGGCACCCGGCCGCAAATGAACAACTATCTGCTCGATGGCATTAGCTTGAACGATTACGCGAACGGCGCTCCGGGCAGCGTGACCGGCTCGAGCTTGGGCGTGGACGCGATTCGAGAATTTTCCGTTCTGACCACTAACTATTCGGCGCAATATGGCAAGACGGCCGGGGGAGTGGTCAACGCCGTCACCCGCTCTGGTACGAACCGCTTCCACGGGGCGGCCTACGAATTCATCCGCAACGACAAGCTGGACGCGGCCAATTACTTCGAGAGCGGCCACCGTTCGCCCTTCAAGCGGAATCAGTTCGGCGGCGACATCGGCGGACCGATCGTTAAGAACAAGACTTTCTTCTTTGGGGACTACGAAGGCATCCGGCAAGCGCAGGGAACCGCCACGGTGGATAACGTGCTTTCCAATAACGCGCGCGTCGGGAACATGGCGACGACGGGAAGTTCGCCGTTGATTGTGCCGGTGAGCGCCTTTACTCA
>DATLRW010000210.1:0-2242 GCA_035534495.1 Candidatus Dormiibacterota bacterium
CGCCCCAGGCGCGCCACGGTTGGGTGCATACGTTCTACCGGACAACCAAATCCCAGGCACACTCGAGGACCTACTGATCGAGTCTGCCCAAGCGGCCTATCCGGATCTCCTGCACCACGCTACGACGTATGTCGACGCCTCGTCGGAGGACGATACCCTCGAGGCCGACGATTTAGCCGATTTCCGCAAGCCCGCCGGTCGCATTAAGGCCATCGTCGGGGCGATCGCCAGCGTGCTGCGGCCAGGCAAGGCCGTGCAGGTATCTATCCAGGACAACCGTTGGCTACGTGGCGGCACGTTGGCAATTCCGCGCATTAAGGCAGTCCAGGATTTCTTGGCGGCCCTGTTGGAGCTCGCCTGAATGGAACCCGCCCTCAAGAAAACCCTCAAGGCCGTCACGCTCGCCCTGCGGCACCTGCTCGAAGGTTGCTACGACGGCAAAGGCAAGTGGAAGCCTGGCGATTTGGAGCAGCGGCTGGCCGCCGTCGGCGTCCGCCGCGACCGCGCGAGCGCGCCCGTCGATGAGCCTGGCCATCTCTCCGACGACGATCGCCAGGCGCGCAAAGTCGTCGATGCCTACTTGAAGCTGCGCGAAGAGGCGGGCGAGGAGGAGGGCGTCGAGCGGGCCGAGGCGGTGGCCGAGTTCGTGCGCGAGACGGCTTACACCTGGGCCAACCGGCTCTTGGCGTTGCGGTGCATGGAAGCCCGCGAGCTCATTGACCCGGTGATCTTGCAGCAAGAAGCCTACGGCGGCCGGTCGCTGGAACACCACCGCCTGGCCCAACGGCAGCCGGAACTGTGTTCGGGCGACGACGACGGGCTTTTCGCCCTGTTCGACAAGGTCTTTCACGAACAGACCGCGCGGCTGCCGATGCTCTTCGATCCGCGCGCTCCCGGCACCGCGCTGCGTCCCGCGCCGGCCGCCTTGAAGGATTGCCTGGGACTTTTGAGCCTCAATCCCGACGCGCTGCGCAGGCACCGTATCCGCGTCACGGACGACGACGCGGCCGGTGCCGGCGCCGAGCCGCCTAATCCGTTCACCGCCCCCGACGCGCTGGGCTGGGCGTACCAGTACTGGAACACCGAGGAAAAGGACCGGGTCTTCGAGAGGGTCCGCACGGTCAAGGGGGCCAAGATCGCCGGGGCCGACATCATCCCGGCCACGCAGCTCTACACCGAAGATTACATGGTCAAGTTCCTGGTGCAGAATTCGCTGGGCGCGACCTGGATGGGCATGCACCCGGAATCGAAGCTGGCCGAGAACTGGGAATACTACGTTCGTGACGCCGACCGCGCGGCGGTCGAAAAGAAGCCGCTCCACGAAATCACGTTTCTCGACCCGGCCTGCGGCAGCGGCCACTTCCTGCTGGAGGCCTTCGATCTGTTCTACGCGATGTATGAAGAGGCCGGAACCGTAGGTCAGGCTTTCCAGCCTGACGGATCGAACGTCGCCGAAGCGCCCGGCGGTAGAACGGAATTCATTCCGTTTGCGTCGTCGGACACTGGAAACGGAATGAATTCGGTTCTACGTCAGGCTGGAAAGCCTAACCTACGGCCGGCGGACATTTGCGACGCGATCCTCACCAAAAACCTCTTTGGCATCGACATCGACGAGCGTGCCGTGCAGATCGCCGAAGTCGCGCTTTGGATGAAGGCGGCGGAGCGGGCTTCGGACTACGCCGGCGCGGCGACGAACCTGGTGGCCGCCACCGCCAGCCACCTGAAGGGCGAGGCCTGGGAGGAGTTTCTGGCCGATTTCGAGCGGGAGCCTTCTGTTGCCCGCGTGCTGCAAAAGTTCGCCCAGACGATGGATCACATCGACGAGATCGGCAGCCTGGCCCGCCCCGCAGAGGATCTCGCGGAAATCATTAAGGAGGAGCACGCCACTTGGGAACGGCAGGTCCGAGAGAAAAAGGAGGCCAATTTCCTCTTTGCTGAGATGAACGCCGACGCCACCAGCGGCCAACTGCCGTTCCACGAGATCTCCGACGAGGAATTCGGCGACCGATTGTTTTACCGAGCCAGGGCCGGCATCGACGCCTTCACCGAGCGCGCCCGCGCATCGGGCGATTTCGAAGATCAACTGCTCGGCAGCGAAACCCGAACCGGCTTTCGGCTCGTTGACCTGCTCAGCCGCCGCTACGACGTGGTCGCTGCCAATCCGCCGTACATGGGCAGCAAGAACATGGGACGCGTTACGAAGGCACACGTCGAACGGCACTTTGCGAACGGGAAAAGAGAT
>DATLRW010000211.1:0-26815 GCA_035534495.1 Candidatus Dormiibacterota bacterium
ATTTACCTGCGCCCTCCCGCACAAAGCCAAGGCCAACGCCGGCTCGCTCACGGCGGAAGACTTCCCGGCAAGCCCTTTATTCTCTTGGAAATTGAAACCAGGGATTGTAGGCTCCCCCTCTGGTAGTGGGAATGCTCCGCCTGAAACGAGGTGAGAACCATGCCAGAGTCAAGGCCTCCAGCCGAGGGCCGGCGGCAGCAACTGCTCGAAAAGCTGCGCGTGTTCGAGGAAGCGGCCGAGAAAGTTCATCCCGAAATGCACGGAACCGATGCGGCCCAGGACAATGCGCGTTTCCGGGATGCCGCTGAGGATTTGCAAACGTACCTGTCGCATCATCTGTCCTCGAGAGAGACGCTGGATTGGGCAAAATTGCCGGATTCCGGCGCGGAGATAGCGGTCTTTGCCAATGAACTGAAAACGGAACACCGGAAGTTTTTGAACGAGCTGGCGCAACTGGCCCGCCTGGCCGAAAAGATGGAAGAAGCGCCCGATCGCGCCGATGCCGCCTCCCGGCTGCGCCAGCAGAGTCGCGCGCTCGCACTCCGCATCGCCCGCCATGCCGGGGAGGAAGAGGCTTCCTTGGGAAACTACCTGTGAAAGCCCCTCTCGAAGCAGATCCGGACGAAAAGAATTGCGCCGCTTTCAGATGATTTTCAAACCCGCGCAACGGGAATCGCCAGCCATCGTCCCGGGCTCCGATTCGTTTCATCAGAAGGACCGCCTCGGCATCGCGGCACCGGCAGGAAACAGCGGAAAAAACCGGGACTCAACCGCGACGCAATTCCCTGCCCCCCCCCTACATCCAATACCAAATCCAGTGCTCAGCGAAGCGCTAAATAAATAAAGTGCCAAGCAGGGCCGCGCCTGGTGCGGGAGAAAAAGGGATGTGAGCCGTTTCGGGCCGCATGGTTGGAGAAAAAAGAAAGGGCGGCTGGAGGCGCGGCAAGTTCCGGCCTAGAGGCCGGTGCGCCTTAACTGCCGGCGCTTGTTGAGTCGCCACGCACAGCCGCCCCAAAGGACCCGAAACTATGAGCCGACGGCCTCGGTTCGCTCCCGACCGAAGCAGCCTGGAGGTTCGCAAGTGAAGGCCGCTTCCCAGCCTCCTTCACTCCTTGCTACCAAGCGACGACCGGCCTTGTCTTACCAACCGGATCCTTGACAACTTCCACCTTGGAAATGTGCACGCCAGGTTCCAGCCACGAGAAATTCGCTAATACACTGTCCTTCCATGACTTGTCGGCTTGGGCCACGGCTACCCGGCAGCCGTGGAGACAAAGTTTTGCGCCTTTCGACGCCGCTCGCTGCGCGATTTTCACTAGCAAGAGCGGGCGTTGCGCCGGGCAGGAAAAGCGGATGGCTCCTTCACGTCAGGCGTGCGAAACGAAAAAAACGCGCGGGTGCCTAGCATTCGATCCCATACGCATTCTGCGCGTACTGGCGGAGCATGCGTTGGGAATTGAAAAAAGAGCCGTTCAGGGCGATGGTGGAACGCATCATTTCGACATAGGCCTCGGGACGGCCATAGAAAGTCGGCAGAATCGCGCCTTCCAGTTTTTCGTAAAGGGAGGCCGCTTCGGCGGCCGGACCCTGCGCGGGGCCGTCGTGGCTGGCAATGGCCCAGCCGGTGACGCCCTCGACATGACCTTCCAGCCACCAGCCGTCGAGAATGCTGAGACTGGGCACACCGTTGAGCGCGGCCTTCATGCCGCTGGTGCCGGAGGCCTCCTGTGGACGCTGCGGAGTGTTCAGCCACAGGTCGACGCCCGCCGTCAGAAAGCGGGCGAACTGTAGATCGTAATTTTCCAGATATACAATCGGCACGCGGCCGCGCAGGAGGGCCGAAGCGGCGAAAATGCGCTGAATGGCTTCGATTCCGCTGGAATCCCGGGGATGCGCCTTGCCCGAATAGATCACCTGGAAAGGACCCAGGCGCGTGGCGATCGAGCGCAGCCGTTCGAGATCGGTGAGCAGCAGTTCGGGTCTTTTGTAGCCGGTGGCGCGGCGGGCGAACCCGATGGTCAGAACGGAGGGATCGAGGTCGGCGCCGCAACATTCGCGGATTTTATCGATCATGGCTCGTTTGGCTTCGGCGTGGGCGGCGGCGATTTCCCGGGGTTCGATGCCGATGGCGTAACGCAGGTAGAGATTGTCGCGGCGCCATTCGGGAATGTGACGGTCGAAGAGGGCGGCAAACGCCGGCGAGGTCCATCGCACCGCATGAACGCCATTGGTGATGGCGCGGATCGGGTAGCGCGGGAACATGCCGCGCGAGATCTCGCCGTGGCGCATGCCGACGCCATTGACGTAGTGGGAAGCCTCCAGGGCGAGATTGGTCATGTTGAGGACTCCGTTTTGAAAGCGGCCGGCCCGGTCCAGGGCCACCACGCGCTCCTGGCCGAGCACGCGCTCGGCCAGCTCCCGGGGAAACTGGTCGTGGCCGGCGGCGACCGGCGTATGCGTCGTGAAAACGCATTGGCGGCGCAGCGCATCGAGATCGGCGGCGGTGGCTTCCGAGAGCGGGCGGCCCTTCAGGCGCTGCTCGACCAGGGCGATCGAAAGCAGCGCGGCATGGCCTTCGTTCATGTGGAAGGTTTCGATCTCGCGGTGGCCCAAGGCGGCGAGCAGGCGCACGCCGCCGATGCCCAGCAAGACCTCCTGGCAAAAACGGTAGCGGTCGTCGCCCAGGTAGAGGGAATCGGCGAGGGTGCGGTCGGCGGGCGTGTTCGGCTCGACGTCCGTATCGAGGAAATAAACCGGAACGGCGCGGCCGCCAATGCCTTGGATGAGCTTGCGCCAGGCCCTCACGTGAACCGGGCGCCCCTCGATTTCGACGTCCACCGCCGTTTGCAGCGGCTCGAGCAGTTCCTCGGGCCGCCACTCTTCCGCGTGCTCGCTCTGCATTCCTTGCGCGTCCAGCTGCTGGCGAAAATAACCGTGACGGTAGAGCAGGGTGACGCCAACCATCGGCAGGCCCAGGTCGGCCGCGCTCAGCAGGGTATCCCCGGCCAGGACGCCGAGGCCGCCGGCATAGGTCGGCAGAGCCGGGTCGAGGGCGATCTCCATCGAAAAATAGGCGATGCGAGGGTCCATCGCAGCAAAACCGCGCGGACGAAAAAAAGGCTAGCCGGAAGTGGCCGCTTCCTCTTCCTCGTCGGTGTGAATCAGGCCGAATTTTTTCATTTTGTAGCGGAGCGCGTCGCGGCTGATATCGAGCAGGCGCGAGGCCTGGGTCTGATTGCCGTGCGACTGCTCGAGAGCGAGCACCACCATCGAGCGTTCGATCTCCTCGAGCGACGTGCCGCCCTCGGGGATGGTCAGCGAAGGCAGGCGGCGGCCGCCGGAGAGGCTTTCGCCGGCCAGGGGCGAGGAGGCACGCTCGAATGCCGTGACGCCCGAGTGCGGCTGTGTCACCGAAAATGGCAGATAATTGGGGCGCAGCACGGACCCTTCCTCGAGAATCATCGCCCGCTCGACCGCGTTGCGCAGTTCGCGCACGTTGCCCGGCCATTCGTAGGCGAGCAGCAGCCGGCTGGTTTCCTCGCTGAGTCCCCGGACCGACTTGCGAAATTTGCGGTTGTAATCCTGGATGAAGAAATCGACCAGCGGCAGGATATCCTCCTTCCGCTCGCGCAGCGGAGGGATGTAAATGGAAATGACCGCGAGGCGATAGTAAAGATCCTGGCGGAAATGGCCTTCGCGCACGGCCCGCTCCAGGTCCCGGTTCGACGCCGCCACGACCCGGACGTCGACCTGGATGTCGCGGACGCCGCCGACGCGCCGAATCACCTGGTCCTCGAGCACGCGCAGCAGCTTGGCTTGCAGGAAGGGAGACAGCTCGCCGATCTCGTCGAGGAACAAAGTGCCGCTGTGGGCGACCTCGAACAGGCCCTTCTTCATCGCCTTGGCGTCGGTAAACGCGCCCTTTTCGTGGCCGAACAGTTCGGCTTCGATCAGTGTCTCGGGAATCGCCGAGCAGTTGATGGCGACGAAGGGCCCGTCGCGGCGGGAACTTTCGTAATGGAGGACCTTCGCAATCAGATCCTTTCCCGTGCCGCTTTCCCCCTGCACCAGGATCGTCGATGTCTCGCTGGCGGCCACCTTCCGGACAAACCGCATCAGCTCGACCGTTTTCTTGGCGGCGCCGACCACCTCGTAGGAACCCGTCTGGCGGCGCACTTCCCCGCGCAGCACCTCGACTTCCCCGCGGAGGCGGTGCGCTTCCAGGGCGTTTTGGATGGCGACGCAGAGGCCGTCGAAATCGAGCGGCTTGCCGACGTAATCGTAGGCGCCCATCCGGAGCGCCGCTTTCACGTCGTCGATCTGCGGATCGGCGGTGATCATAATCACGGCGGCCGAATCGCCATTCACCTTCAGCTTTTCGAGAACCTCCAGACCGCTGATGCCCGGCAGCCGCACGTCGAGCAGAATGACGTCGGGCGATTCCGATTGGGCCAGAGCCAACGCCTCGGCCCCGTTTTCGGCGTCGAACACCTGGTAGCCCCACTCCTCGCACTTCTGGCGCAAGCTCCAACGGAGAAGCCGTTCATCGTCGACGATCAGGACTTTGACCTTTGCCATCCGCGGACACTCCCTGCCTCTTCGAGTTCTCGAGAAGCCAGAGGCAACCATATCAGAAATTTTGTTCCCTTCCCTACGGTGCTGTGGACTTCGATATGCCCCCCATGCTGTTCGACGATGCGCCGGGACAACGAGAGACCCAGGCCGGTTCCCTGGCGCTTGGTCGTGAAGAAGGGACGAAAGATATTGGGAAGATGGTCGGCGGGGATCCCCGAGCCGGTATCGCACACCTCAATCCGGGCAAAGCCCTGCTCGGAAGCCACATCGATTTTTACCGTACCTTCCCCGCTGATCGCCTGAAACGAGTTCAGCAGCAAATTGAGGAGCAATCGCTGTACCTGGAACGGGTCGTGAGCGACCAGGGGCAGATCGCCGGCGGTGAAAACGACTTCGATGGGCCGCGAGGCAACCTGCTGGCGAGCGAGCTGGACAACATGCCCGATGGTGGCGTTCAAGTCCGCCGGATGGATATCGAAAGGCTTGGGGCGGGCGTAATCGAGCAGCTCGGTGAGCAGACTCTGAATGCGGCCCACCTCCCGCTGCACTTCGCCGACGATCGGCCGATTCGGGCTCGTGGACGGCAATTCGCGGCCGATAATGTCGACGGCGCCGGAGATTCCGGCCAGGGGATTGCGAACCTCGTGCGCCAAGCCGGCGGCCAGTTCTCCCAGCGTGGCCAGGTGCTCGGCGCGGGACATTTTCGTTTGATAGACGCATTGGAGTTCGTCCCGGCTTTCGCGAAGCTGGCGCACCATGTCGTTGAAATTCCGGCCCAGACGGCCCACGTCGTCATCCCGTTCGGCGAAGTTCACGCGGGCATCAAGATCGCCGCCGCGCACCTGCTCGATTTTCCGGCTGAGTTCGATCAGCGGACGCTGGATCAGCACGGCCAATGCCACCAGCAATACAGCGCAGACGGCCAGACCGCCCCCGGCGGCTACAGCCAAAAGGCGATAGCGCTGGGAACTCTGCAGTTCGACGGTGACGACTTCAAAAACAGCGAGGCCTGCCAGCAGCACAAGGGCCACAGGAAACACGGCCTTCAGGCGCCATCCAGGATGGAATCGCATTTGCTCCATGATACCATCACCAAATAAACACTGCGTCAAGAGGGCGGCGCCATTCGCCGGCTTCCTCCCGAAAGCCGCCGGCGAGCGCCCCAAAGGCGGACTCTCGATTTGGACCACCAATTGCACTATCTAAGTCGTTTGAGAATGAGCATGGGTCGGCGGGCTGCGCCTTCCACCTTCCGGATGGCATGCCCGCGCCTATTGAACCGGAAATTCCGCAAAACAGACGCAGGGCGAATGGAGGAGAAGATGCGCAAAAACTGGCTGTACACCGCAGCGCTAGTCTTGGGAACGGCTAGTCTCGCTTGGGCCGCGCCGACGCCGGGCAACGCGAAGGAGGGCAAGGCCGTTTACGGACGAAGCTGCCAGGGGTGCCACGGAATGGATGGCAAGGGCAGTCCGAGTCTGGCCAAAATGATGCACGTGACGATGCTCCCGCTGGGCTCGAAGCAGGTCCAAGCCAAGAGCGATGCCCAGTTGAAGAAGGACATTGTAGACGGCATCGGCAAGATGCCGCCTCAGAAGAGCCTGAGCGCCAAGGACGTCGACGACGTGATCGCCTACATTCGCGAATTGGGGAAATCCGCGAAATAACACAGCAAATGAAAATAGGGCGCGCGGCGACTGGGCGGGGAGATCCCCCCGCCAGGCAGCCCCGTCCATAGCGCCGCGCCGCCAGCCGTGCCTTCGGCATTTCCTCATCGCGACTCCGGTTGAGGGGCTTCCGGATTACATTCGCATACTTCACCCGTGCGCCCGCATCTTTTGGACCGCATCACTCCCTTGAAACAATAGCCGTGGATCGTGCTAGAGGTGCTTCCCGCCGGGGCTGGGGGGAGAAACAAGTGGGGGTGATAGGGATCAACCCCGGCGGGAATCTTTGGGGGAGCAGGCCGCCGGAGCGCGGCGGCCTGCTCCCTAAACTTTCAAAAGCTATACTGTGCCGACATGGTCATGTTGTTGCCGTTGAAGTCTTGCGTGCCGAGCGGCGCCAGACCCGTCGGATTGTTGTTGCCGCGGCTGTTGTAGCCGTAGTAGTTCCAGGAAGCCATGTAGGAAAGCCCCCTGTAGAGGTTCCAGTTCATCGTCACATACGGCATCTGGTAATTGAACCGAAGCGGTCCCCAGGGCGTAAGGGCACTCGTAAAATTCGCCGTAAGTCCGCTGAGATAGTTGAAGAACGTTGTTGTGCCCCGCACGAAGCTGCCGGAATAGCCCAGAGTGAAAGTCACCTGCTTGACAGGCTTGACCATCATATCGGCGCTGGCGAAGTTGGTCTTGCTTTGATAGGCCGCCAGTGCCCCGATCGTTACCGGCGACGCATTGCCATCCGGGTCCACCAGGGGACAGGTCGGAACCGGGGAGAAACCGGCCGGCAAGCCGGAAGTGGCGCCCGAGGCGGCGAAGCAATCGAACGCCTGCGTATAGACGTCGTTGTAGTTGTAGGAGAGATCGAAGGAAAAGCGGCCGGCTGGCATGAAAGTGGTCGAGAGGCCGTAGCTGCGGTTGTGTTCCTTGTTCTGCACCTCGGTCACGTCGTTGCTGCTATCGACGATGTCGATGGCGCCGGTGATGTCGGCCCAGCCAACCGGTATGTAAGTCGAGTTGATCTGGTAGTGCCGCAGCAGGCGCGGAGTGATCCGCGCGAAGGATTGATCCGCCGAGAACAGCTCGAGATCGAAGCTGGTGCGGAATTTGCTCATCGGGCGAATCCAGAGGCCGAACAGGGCCGAATTGCCGTTGATATCCGCCGACAAGTTATGGGAGGTGTCGCTGCTGGAGTCCACGCCGGCAAATACGACCGAACCGTTGGTCTGAACGGTGCATATGCCGCGCTGGGTGGTGGTGCCAGGATAATAGACGGGAAAGGTGCTGCCGGCCGGCAGGGTTCCCGAAAGGGCGCAATCACCGCGGTAGGCCGCTGCCGCTCCCGTCGTCGTGCTGCCGGGATCGTAGGTTTCAGCGGTGTAGTTGAGTGCGGCAAAGTCGGTGATTTTCCGCTTCGTATAGCGATAGCCGATGTGGGCGCCGACATGCCGAGTGAAGTCGTAGGCGAGCATGAAGGTGTTCGAACGAAGATCCTGTCCGAGATAGGTGCTCCGGTAGCCGTTGGCCAAATCGGCGCTCGCCCCGGAGGAGTGCTGAGGACAGGTGGTTGCCGTGTAGGGCGCCGGACAATCGGTGGGATTGAACAGAATGGGATTTTCGGCCGCGGTCAGGGTAGCCCCGCTACCGGTCCCGAAATAGTTGATAACGCCGAAATTGTAGATTCCGGGAATCCGGAAGACGTTGTAATTGAAGCTATCCATGATGCGAAACTTGGCGGTCACGTCGTAGATGGCGTTCCAGTCTCCATTCACGATGATTCTGGTGGCTTTGCTTTTCGCCGTATCGTTGGTGCCCAGGGCGTTGATCCGCGTATCGACCCCCGTCCAGCTATCGTAGAGATCGTTCACGACCTGATCGCCGGAACTGTAGCTGATCGCCCCGGTCATATTGAGGTTGCGGAAGTAGGTGCTTTGAAAACCGAAGCGCTCGGTAGGGATGGTGCCGCGAGGCCGGCCGCCGCGGTCGTAGGTAAGATTCCCTTGGCAGACCGGATTGGCGGTTGGCGGATTCGTACTGCCGTTGCTGACCGGACTGCCGCAAGGTGTTCCGGGATAGAACACCAAGCCCATGTCAACCGGGGTGCCATCCGGCAACTGAAAGTTGAGGTTGCCGTCGGTTGCCGACAGGTCTTCCTTGTAGTGCTGAACGAACTGGTCGTAACTGAGGGTGGTTCGCGGCAGGAATGCGAAATCGATCCCGATGTCGTAGTTGTCTTCTGTCGTTTGGAAATTCTGGAGTAGCAACGCGGTAGCGCCGGGCTCGTTGATCGGGGCCACGGCCGCGCCCGTAGTCGTGTACGAGGGGCCCATCTCGCGGCTGTGCGTGTAGCCCAGACGCAGATGGACGGCCGACTGCGGCAACAGTTTCAACTGGAAATCGCTCATCCTGTGGCTCAGATCCATCAGGTGCGCGGCGGTGGTGACGGGTATCGCCGGGTTGGAGCTGGATGGATTCAGCGGGTTGGCGAGCAGGTTGTAACCCCAGAAGTATTTGTAGCGCCGGTAGGTGGCGGCAAAGTCATACCACCGGTTTTTCGTCATGTTCAGCCGAACCACATCGACCGGGTCGCCGCCAAAGCCGAAGCCGTTAACGGACATGGTGTCAAAGTACGCGCCCTTGTGGTTGAGCGAGTAGGCATTCAAGGAGAAACCGAGCAGGCGCGGCCCCTGCTGCAAGTTGACGAAGGTATCGTAATTCGCCTGGCTGCCGGTAATGTTGCTGTACCGCCAGCCCATGTTCAGCGAGCCCTGGACGTTGTAATTGCCGATGTTCGTCCCGGTTGGCGCGGCGGACGGATCGCCCGATGACGACAGATCGGCCGAACTCGAGGCCGGCGGATCGGCCGTTTCGGATGAGTTCGTTTTCGAGGCTCGGTTCTTCACCGCCGTTTGGGCAAGGGCGGTCCCCGTGAACCAGCCGCCGAAAGCGAATGCAATCACGAGATACCGCGCGGCCCGCCAGCGTTCCTGTTTGTGAATGGACACACTCACCTCCTGGCTGTTCATGGCCGCCTCACTTAAAGAAGTACGGGCTGAAGTTGGACCCGTGAATCTGGGTATGACAAAGCGTGCATGCCTGGAATTGGGTCGCCTGATTGTGGAAGCTCGGAGTGCCTGGCGCGCCGCTGAAGCTCGAAACGGTGTGGCACTGCAGGCAGAGCTGGTTGACGTTGGCTACCTTCAGCAGATGGGGGTTCGGCGAGCCGTGTGGATTGTGGCAATCCAGGCAGCCGTCGGTGACCACCGGTTCATGATTGAAGACGAATGGACCGGCTTTGTCGACATGGCATTGCACGCAGATCGCGTTTCCAGCCATGCCCGTCCGCAACTGCTTATCCTCGCCGCCGGGCTCGAGCGCGGCAGCGGCGAAGCTGCCGTGCGGATTGTGGCAATCGGTGCAGCGCACCATGCCCTCATCCACCCGGTGATGGAACGGCATCTTGAAGAGCGGCTCGATCTCCTTGTGGCAGCCGTAGCAAAGCTGCGGTTGCGGCTTGATCAGCAAAGTCACCATATCGGTCGAATGGTGCGGAGAATGGCAATCCGTGCAAGCAACGCCGTTGCGGTAATGCACGGAAGTCAGGAACTGCATATTTTCGTGCCGGGATTGATGGCACACCATGCAGCGCTGGCTGATCGCCTGCGCCGTCATCTTAGTGAAATCGTATGGGGGCGGCGTCTGCCCGCCCGAAGCGACGTGGAGCGAGCCGGGACCGTGGCAACCTTCGCAACCCTGCATCGAAGCGTTCTTTTCGAGCAGGGTCTTATAGTGCGGCGTATTTTCAAAGTTGTTCTTGAACACGTCCGCGTGGCAGGTTTTGCAGGTGTCCGTGCCGACATAGGTCGGCGTAGGCTTGGCGGCTGGAGCGGTAGCCGTCTTGCTTCCATTCTGGACTTTCCGAATCGTGCGCGCTGGAAGTTTAGCCGTTGCAAACAGCCCCGCCCCCGCGAAGGTTGCCGCAATGGCCCATTTGCTCCATCCGTGGTAGAGCTCCATGAAATCGCCTCCGCCCCCCATGCTGCAAACTACAGGCCAAAAAATGTTATTTCCCGCGACCTATTGATTTCGAGGGAATCCCAAGGCGTTCCTATTCTTTGAATAGAGGGGAAAAGGTGGAAGAAGGTAGGCGTAAAAGCGAGAAACATTCGCAAGGCGATTGGCTAAGAAGGCGATTGGCTAAGGTTGAAAAACAGGAAGAATGAAACCGCACTTGTCAACGTGGCCGGACGATGTAAGCCCTAGATGGTCCTAATAGCCTGATAAATAAGCCGTCTGCTGCCATGGGCATTACACTTGCGTCATATCCCCCACCGGCGGGTCTGTTCCAGATTAAATTCACCCAACTTTGAGGCTCCCGAAGAAAGCGGGACTCCATTCCCCTCCAACTGATAGCCGCGCAACGGATTGGTGGCGCATGCATGAACCGGGTTTGGCCCGCTGGTTGCACGCGCTAAATGCGGTGTTTGGGCAGGAAAGACTAAGGGTTCAGGCGAGTATCCGTTTAGCTGGCACTTGGCGACTTGGCCCTGCCCCTTGCAACTGTGAAAGGTTCCGGGTTGCACGGTGAGCGAATCTGCGCCGAACGACCGAAAAGGGGGTCGCCCATGAACGCAGCGAGACCAGTAAACCCGCTCAAGGCGGCTTCCGTGGTGCTGTGCGGGTGCGATGGCGAAGAACTGAGGCCGGTGTCCGGGCTGCTGAACGAGGCGGGGTGCCAGGTCTATCACGCCGAGACAATCGAGCAATTGGATCAATTAGCCGCGAAAGAGAATCTGGACGCGATCATCATACATGTCTGCCCGAGCCGGCAGCAGTTTCTGCCGATCCTGGGACGGCCGGACCTGCCTCCTGTGATCCCATTGCTGGGGCACACGGATAGACATTTGTATCTGGAGCTGCTGCGCCGTGGGGCGTTCGATTGCGTTCCCCTGCCGGTGCAAAGAGACGAGCTGCGACGGGTTTTGTCACTGGCGATCGAGGATAAGCGAAGTCAGCTGACGGCTTCTCATGCCGCCTAGCCGGGCAACGTAAGGAGTAAAATCCAGCGCAACTGTTACCACGAGACAACGGCATTGACACCGACAAACGAGAGCCCAAGCGACAAAGAAGCCCGCAGACATTTCTTAGAAATTTTCCTGGGAACAGGCATTATTGCTTCTCTCCTTTCCTTCCTTTACCCGGTCATTCGCTATCTGATTCCACCGCCCCAAACCGACCTGGGCAGCAACACGGTGCTCGCGGCCAAAGTCGGCGAGCTGTCAGTCAACTCGGGCAAGATTTTCCGCTTCGGCGACAAGCCGGCGATCCTGATCCTTACCTCCGGCGATAAGTACGTGGCATTCACCGCCGTCTGCACCCATCTCGGGTGCACCGTGCAATACCGTCCGGACCTGCGCGAAATCTGGTGCCCCTGCCACAACGGCAAATACAACCTGCAGGGCCGCAACATCAGCGGCCCGCCGCCGAAGCCCCTGGCGGAATTCACGGTCAACGTAAAGGGTGCGGACATTTACGTCAGCCGGACGGCGGCCTCCTGACATGAGCCCGGGCGCGCAGATTCGAAACTGGCTGGACGATCGCTTCGGCTGGGACGATCTGATCGCCTTCCTCAAGCACAAGACCGTTCCCTTGCACCGCTATTCCTACTGGTATTACCTGGGCGGAATCACACTCTTCCTCTTCAGCCTGCAGGTGGTCACCGGCATCCTGCTGCTGCTCTACTATCGCCCGACACCGAGCGACGCCTTCGAAAGCGTGCAATACATCATGACGCAGGCGCGTTTCGGCTGGCTGATCCGCTCGATCCATTCCTGGGGCGCCAATCTGATGATCTTCACGGCGTTCGCGCACATGTTCAGCGTGGCGTTCCTGAAGTCGTACCGGAAACCGCGCGAGCTGACCTGGCTGAGCGGGATGGTGCTCCTGTTCCTGGTGCTGGGCTTCGGATTCAGCGGTTATCTCCTGCCCTGGAACACGCTGGCGTTTTTTGCGACCACGGTGGGAACGAGTCTGGTGGGCCAGGTGCCGCTCGTCGGGCACTGGTTGCTGATTTTCCTGCGCGGGGGCCAAGACGTCACCGGGGCCACTCTAGGCCGCTTCTTCGCCTTTCACGTCGCCCTGCTGCCGGGACTGGCGACGGCGTTCATTCTCGTGCATCTGGTGCTGATCCAGCGCTTCGGAATGAGCGTCCCGCCACGCGTGGAGCCCGAGTGGAAAGCGAAGCCGCCCGAGCAGCGTGAAATTCGCTTCTTCCCGAATTTTCTGCTGCGCGAGCTGATGGGCTGGTACCTGGCGCTCGGCGTGCTGGGAAGCCTTGCCGCGCTGAAACCCTGGGAACTGGGAACGAAGGCCGATCCGTTTGCTTCGGCCCCGGCCGGCATCAAGCCGGAGTGGTATTTCATGTTTATGTTTGAAACGTTGAAGTTGCTCCCGGCCAAGATGTGGTTCATGACGGGGGAATCCTTGGGGGTTATCGCCTTTGGCATCGCCGCCTTGCTTTGGACCCTGCTGCCGTTTTTCGACCACGAGAGACAGGGGCGCAGCGGACGCTGGGCGGCCGGGGTGGTTGTTTTCGCGCTGGCCTATGTGGTGGCGCTCACGGCCTACGGCTACATGGTGATGGCGAAGTAGGGATCGAGGAAAACGGGAACTTCACACATGGAAGGCAAAAGGCAAACACGGATGGGCAGAACCGGTTGGACAGGGCTGTTATTCTCGTTTGCTCTCTGCCTGATGTTCGCTTCCCCGGCCCATGCGCAGACGACCCAGAACAGTTGTCTGGATTGCCATAGCCGGCTCGATCCCCCATTGCAAGTGAAAGCGGAAGTCTTTGCGCGCAGCATTCACGCGCAAAAGGGGCTGAGCTGCGTGAGCTGTCACGGCGGCGATCCCACAACCGACGACATGGCTCGGGCGATGAGTCCCGCGGCCGGCTTCAAGGGGCCGATCAGCCGCAAACAGATTCCCGCGCTCTGCGCAAGCTGCCACTCGAACGCCGCCTATATGCGCGGCTTCGACCCGTCGCTGCGCACCGACGAGTTCAGCCAGTATCAGACCAGCGTCCACGGGCAACTGCTGGCCAAGGGCGACACCAAGGTTGCGGTCTGCACGGACTGTCACGGTTTGCATGACATTCGCGCCCCCAGCGATCCGCAATCCAGCGTCTACCCGCTCAACGTTGCCAAGACCTGCGCCACCTGTCACGCCAACGCGGCGTACATGAAGCCGTATAAGATTCCCACCGATCAATACGCCTCCTACACCGCCAGCGTCCATTACGAGGACTTGACCGTGAAGGGAGACCTGAGCGCCCCGACCTGCGTCACCTGCCATGGCAGCCACGGCGCCGCGCCGCCCGGGGTGACCTCGGTGGTCAATGTCTGCTCGACCTGTCATATTTTTCAGGCGGAGCTTTTCGACAAGAGCCCGCACAAACAGGCTTTCGCCTCGATGGGCCTGCCGGGCTGCGTCGTTTGCCACAGCAACCATCGCATCGTCGAGCCGACCGACGCCTTCATCGGCACGGGGAAAGGCGCCGTCTGCGTCAACTGCCATACGCGGGGAGATCCCGGCTACATCGCCGCGGCCCGGATTCATCAAGGGCTCACCGAGCTGACGGTATCCATTCAGCGATCGGACAACATCCTTTCGGAGGCGGAGAGTTCGGGCGTCGAAGTGGGTTCGGCCTTGCTGGAGCTCAACGACGCGCGGGACGATCTCATGAAGGCGCGCGTGTCGGTGCACAATTTCAGCGTCGCGCCCGTGGAGAAGAACATACAGGCCGGGTTGGCGGTCACGCAGAAAACCTACAAGGCAGGTGTCGCCGCTCTGGCCGAACGCGATTACCGCAGGAAGGGGCTGGGAATTGCTCTGATCGTAATCCTTGCGGTGGTCATCGGCTTTGGGCTATTGATCAAGAAGGTGGAATCGAGAAATCGACAGGAGACCCAGAAATGAGAATACGAATGCTCGCCGCCATATTTGCCGCGCTGGCGCTGCCGGCCGCCATGTTCGCTGCACCCAAGGGCAACGCGGCCGCCGGCAAAGAAGTGTATCAAGCGCACTGCCAGATGTGTCACGGCCCGAACGGAGAGGGCAATGCCTCGCTGGCCAAGATGCTCCATGCAACGATCCCGCCGCTCGGCTCGAAAGAGGTGCAGGCGCTGAGCGATGCCCAGATGCACGAAGTGATCGAAAAGGGCAAGCTGAAAATGCCGCCCGTCAAAGGACTCTCTTCCGCCGACGTCGACAACGTCATCGCCTTCGTCCGCACCCTGGCGAAGAAGTAGAGCTGTCGCCGCCCTCCACCACCGGCCTGGCACCGACATTTGGGATTGACACGGCGGCGCCGCAGCGCGAAAAGTGAACACTTCATGAGCACTTGACCGGCTGCACCCGGGATCGAAGGGAAAAGGCATGAGTGTAAAGGAAAGCGTGGGAGGTTGGCTTCGCCCGCTCATCTATCTCGGGCGGAATCCAATCTCGCTGACCGGGGCGGTACTAACCACCAGTTCCGCCCTGACTGTTATCTCCTTCTGGCTGTTCGAAATCGTTCTCGGCGGCGGCGCCTCGCGCTATCCCTACGCCGGCATCGTCTTTTATCTGTTTCTGCCGACCCTTTTCCTATTGGGCCTGATCTTGATGCCCGCCGGGGCGCTGTGGCGGCGGCATCAATTGTTGCGCCGCGGCGAGTTGCCGACGCTCTACCCCCGCGTCGATTTCGCCGAGCCGCTGCTGCGGCGCGCGGTGGCGCTGATTCTCTTCGCCACGTTCATAAACGTCGTGATTTTTACTGCGGCATCCTACAAAGGCGTGCAATACATGGACTCGGTCGCGTTCTGCGGCACCACCTGCCACACCGTGATGCAGCCGGAGTACACGGCGTACCTGAATTCGCCGCACTCGCGGGTGGCCTGCGTCGAATGCCACATTGGGCCGGGCGCTTCCTGGTTTGTGCGCTCGAAGCTTTCCGGCACAAAACAGGTCTTCGCGGTGCTATTTAACACCTATCCGCGGCCGATTCCTTCGCCGGTGACCAGCCTGCGGCCGGCCCGGGCCACGTGCGAGCAATGCCATTGGCCGCAGCGTTTCGAAGGCAACGTACTCTTGGTCTTGAATCACTTCGATTCGGACCAGGCGAACACGGAGGAAACCACGGTGCTGGTGATGAAGGTCGGCGGGCAAAATGCCAGCGGCCCGCAGGGCATTCACGGCCACCATCTCGCGCCAGGAACGAAAATCACGTATATCGCGCTCGACCGGGAGCGGCAGGTGATTCCGGAGGTCTCCTACACCGACGCCAGCGGCAAGACGACCGTCTTCCGCTCGACAGCGATCAAGGCGACGCCCCAGCAACTGGCCGAAGGCCAGCACCGCACGATGGACTGCATGGACTGCCACAACCGTCCCACCCACACCTTCCAGTTGCCCGGCGACGCCCTCGATCAGGACATGTCGGAGCACTACATCAGCACGGATTTGCCGTACATCAAAAAGGAAGCCCTCGCGGCACTCAAGACGACCTATCCGAGCCGCCTGGTCGCGCGCCAGCGGATCGCGCAAACGCTCGAGAATTTCTACAAGACGCAATATCCGCAAGTTGTCGCCACGAAGAACGCCCAATTGCAGGAGGCGATCCGTAGCGTGCAGCAGATTTATCTGAGGAATGTGTTTCCTCAGATGCATGTCACTTGGGGGACCTATATCGACGACCTGGGACACACGAATTGGCCCGGCTGTTTCCGCTGCCACGACGGCAGCCACGTGGCAGCGAACGGGCAATCGATTCCCAACGATTGCAGCACATGCCACGACATCCTGGCGATGAGCGAGCACAACCCGAAGGTTCTCTCGCAACTCGGGATGCCATAACGCTGGACGCAGGACCTCGGCTTGCCCAAGGCCCGGCGAATGGGGGCGAACATGGGCTGGAGCGTGGTTGCGATTCTTCTGCTGGCACTGGGCGGATCGGTTCCCGCACTGGCTGCGGCTACCGCTCCGCAAAACGCCACATGCCTGGCCTGCCACGGCCAGCCGGGAGCGACCGGCCCTTCCGGCCGCAGTATTTCCGTCAGCCCGAGCCACTTCGCAAAAAGCGTCCACAGCAGCCTCTCCTGCACGTCATGCCACACCTCGATCACGGGCTACCCTCACCCGGCAACGGTGCAACCGGTACAATGCGGCACCTGTCACAGCACCGAGGCTTCCGATGTGACTGCGAGCGTCCATGCCAAGGTCGCCGCGGTGCCGTGTCTCGGCTGTCACGGCAATCCGCACGAAATCGTCCCGGCGACAGACTCCAGTTCGCCCGTCTATCCGCTCAACGTGCCGCGCACCTGCGGCACATGCCACAGCAATCCGGCAATGGCCAAACAGTACGGGCTGCCGAACGTCTATTCGATGTACATGGATTCGATTCACGGCTTTGCGCTCACCAAAGAAGGACTGCTTGTCGCCGCCAGCTGTTCGAGCTGTCACGGCACGCATAAAATCCTGAGCCACACGAATCCGCAAAGCCGCACCTACCGCACGAATATCCCGGACACCTGCGGGACCTGCCACGAGGGACCCAAGGTGGCCTATTTTGCCGGGATTCACGGCCAACGCCTGAAAGCCGGAGATCCTAGGGCCCCGACCTGCACCGACTGCCACACCGCTCATCACATCGCCCAGGTGGAGACCGTCGCCTGGCAGATGAAGACGTCGGCGACTTGCGGGAACTGCCACAAGCAGGAATACGTCACCTATCTCGACACGTTCCACGCGCAGGTGTCCGCGCTCGGCTACACGGAAACCGCCCATTGCTGGAATTGCCACGGCAATCACGACATCCTTCCGCCGTCGAATCCCCAATCGACGGTGAATCCGGCCAACCTCGTCACCACTTGCGGCCGGTGCCATGCGGGCGCGAGTGAACGCTTCGTGAGCTATCAGCCCCACGCCGACCCGCGGAACCGGCAGGACTATCCGCTGCTTTGGACCGTTACCCTGTTCATGAATCTGCTGCTGATCAGCGTGCTCGGGTTCTTCGGCATTCATACGGTTCTCTGGTTCATTCGCTCGACATTCAGCCGGCAATCCGGCGGGCGGAGGCAGCCATGAGCGCGGATATCGACCGGGGAGGGTTCATGGAGCAAACAGATCAGCCAGCCCGCTACCACGTCCGGTTCACCCTCGGGCAGCGCTACCTGCACGCGGTCGTCTTTAGCACTTTCATCGGCCTGGCGCTGACCGGGCTCCCGTTGCGCTTCAGCCACTCGGCCTGGGCGGAGGGCTTCGCGCATGCTGTGGGAGGATTCGCCGCGATTCTCTTCTTCCACAAGTTCTGCGGGGTTCTGCTGACGGCGGCCTTCCTCATCCATTTGGGCGACCTCTTTCGCCGGGGCGCGATCAAAAAGGAAAAGGGCATTTTCTGGGGCCCGGATTCGCTCGTCCCGCGCGGAAAGGATTTCGTCGATCTGTACCGGCACATCCGGTGGTTCTTTTGGCGCGGTCCGCGGCCGAAATTCGACCGCTACGCCTATTGGGAAAAATTCGATTACTGGGCGGTCTTCTGGGGCATGGCGATCATCGGCCTTTCCGGCTATGCGATGTGGTTCGCCCCCTTGGCGGCCAAAATCATACCCGGCTCGTGGCTGAACATCGCTCTGGTCCTGCACGGCGAAGAGGCCCTGCTCGCCGTCTGGTTCATCTTCGTCGTCCACTTTTTCAACACGCACCTTCGGCCCGGCTCTTTTCCCATGGACCTGGTGATTTTCACCGGAAAGGAGCGCGACAAGGAGTTTCAGGAGAAAAGACCGGTGGAGTACGAGCGGCTTCGGCAGGAGGGTCGGCTGGAGGGGGAGATGACCACCGTTGCCCCCGCGCGTTGGCTAAAGAATTTTGGCCGCATCGTCGGCGCGGCGATTATTGTCACCGGGTTCATCCTGTTGGTCTTGACCCTGGCGACCTTTTTCAATGCCTAGCGCAAACAGCCCGCGACCGGCCTCTTTGCGTTCATTTGAGGCCGAGTTTTCCCCACATGGCGTCGATGCGGGCTTTGACCTCGGGGTCCATTTTGATCTCGTCCGGCCAGGGCCGCTGGAAACCTTCCTCGGGCCATTTGCGCGTGGCGTCGATTCCCATTTTCGAGCCGAAGTCCTGCATCCGGGCCGCGTGCTCGAGCGTATCCACCGGACCGAGGACGAAATCCACGTCCCGCTGGGGATCGATGGCGCAAAGGGTCTTCCAGACGACCTCCGCGGAATTCTGCACATCGACGTCGTGATCCACGACGACCACGACCTTGGTCAGCATCGCCTGCCCCATGGACCAGATGGCGTGCATGATTTTCCGCGCATGCCCCGGGTAGGATTTCCGGATGGCGACGACGATCAGGTTATTGAAAATTCCCTCGGCCGGCATGGCCACGTCCACGATCTCCGGATGCACCATCTGCATCAGCGGCAGGAAAATCCGCTCCACGGCGTACCCCATGAAATAGTCTTCCTGAGGGGGCCTGCCGACGATGGTCGTCAGATAGGTCGGGTGGGTGCGATGCGTAATGCAGGTGACGTGAAAGGCGGGATAGAGGCCCTCGAGCGAATAGAAACCGGTGTGGTCGCCAAACGGCCCTTCGGTGCGCATGTCCTCCGTATCGACGTACCCCTCAAGCACGATCTCCGATTCGGCCGGGACTTCGAGGTCAACGCTGACGCAGCGAACCATATCGACCGGCTCGCGGCGGAGGAAACCGGCAAGCATCATCTCGTCCATGCCCGGCGGGGCGGGCAGGATGCCGGCCAGCGCCGTAATGGGCTCGGCCCCGATCGCGACCGCGACTTCGAGCCGGCCGCGCTTCTCGCTTTTCACCTGACGGAAATGCTCGGCGCCATGCTTCTGGGTCTGCCAGTGCATCGCCGTCGTCCGGTCGTCGAGCACCTGCATCCGGTAAACCCCCACGTTCCGGCGCCCGGTGCGGGGATCGCGGGTGACGACGAGCGGCCAGGTGATATAACGGCCGCCGTCCCCGGGCCAGCACTTCAGAATCGGAAATTCCGACAGCGAGAAATTGTCCCGCCGCACCACCGCCTGGCAGGGCGCGCTTTTTACCGTGCGTGGAAATGCCGCTTCGACCTCTCGCAGCCGCCCGAGCAGCTTCAATTTGTCGAGCATGCCCTCGGGCCGCGGCAGATCCATCAGCGAACGAATGCGCGCGGCGACCTCGTCGACGTGGTCCACGCCGAGGGCCAGATGGAGGCGGCGCTTGCTTCCCAGAAGATTGATCGCCAGCGGCACGCTCGAGCCTTTGGGGTGCTCGAAGAGAAGCGCCGGGCCGCCGGCCTTGGTGACCCGGTCGGTGATCTCGGTCACCTCGAGCACCGGATCGACCTCGACGCCGATTCGCTGCAGCTCGTTTTCGCTTTCCAGCCGTGCCAGAAATTCCTTCAGGTTTCGGAAGGCCACGCAACGTTCCTTTCTTCGATGGGACGCCGCCCACGGTTCAAAATCGGTTTGCCAGTAACGGCTAGGCACTCTATCACGTAGCCCGCCCATACAGCGAAACCGGTTTCGGCAGGTGTACCGGCAGGGCCCCGCCGTGCCGGCGACTGAAAAACATTTTGAGGCCCCTTTCGGGAAACACAAATGATAGCCGAAGATGCCGGGCAGGTGTTCTCCCTCCGGTGCCCGTTGCGGGAACCCCCCGAAGACCACCCGCAACCCGCGGACAGCGACCGGTGTCATAGTAGGCAGAGGGCGAAATTGAGGCACTCCTTTCGGTTATGCGAGGAAGGTGGATGGAAATTCCCGGATTCATACGAAAACACAAGAAGTTAACCGGCGGGCTGGTCGTTTTAGCCTGCGTCGTGATTCTGACGGGCATGCTGGTTGGCCGGAAACCGGCCGGGGCGACCTACCTGACCGTCCCTGTCCGGCGAGGCAACATCACGGCGACTGTACAGGCCACCGGAACGATCAATCCCCTCACCACCGCCCCGGTCGGCTCCTACGTCTCGGGCAATGTGAAGTACATCTTTGCCGACTTCAATACCCACGTCCAGGCGGGACAGGTGCTGGCGCAGATCGACCCGGCCCCCTTCCAGGCGGCCGTGGAGACCGCCCAAGGGAACCTGGCAGCGGCCCAGGCCAATGTGTCCACCTTGAAAGCGAGCATGGGGGCCATGGATGAGGTTGTGAAAACCGACCAGGCCAACGCCGCCAAGGCGAAGGCGAATCTCGATTACACCGTCGTCAACGCCAGACGCACGGAAGACCTTTACAAACAGGGGATCATCTCCCAGGACCAGAACGACCTCACCAAGTCCACCTTGGCGCAGAACCAGGCCGCGCTCGCCGCCGCCAACGCCACAACGAACCAGGACCTGGCCAAGATCAAACAGGTTGAGGCCCAGATCGACCAGGCCAAGGGGCAGGTGGAAGCCGCCGCCGGCAGTTTGCGTCAAGCGCAGACCAATCTCGACTACACCACCATCATCTCCCCGATCGATGGCGTGGTCACCTCGCGTAGCATCGTCGTCGGCCAGGTGGTTGCCTCCTCGCTGCAGGCCCAAACGGCCTTCCAGGTGGCGCAGAACCTCGAACGCATGCAGGTCTACGCCCAGGTCGATGAGTCGGACACGGGCAACATCAAGGTGGGAACGCCATGCACGTTTCAGGTGGACGCTTTCCCGAACGACATTTTCCAGGCGCAGGTGAATTCGATTCGCCTGGATCCCACGACCGTGCAAAACGTCGTGACCTACGACGTGATTCTGGACTTTCAGAACCCGAACGAAAAACTGCTGCCCGGCGAAACCGCCTATGTGACCATCCCCACCGGGCACGCCAAAGACGCGCTGATGATCCCCAATGCGGCGCTGATTTTCACTCCCAGCCTGCCGCCGGCGAGCGTTCACGAACTCTACGCCCATTACAAAATCCCGAGCGCTGCCTACACCAACCATCTGGGCGGATGGCAGCTTGTCTGGAAACTGGCGCCGAACAAAACCGACCTGATTCCGGTCGCCGTGAAGGCCGGCATTACCGACCTGAACAACACGCAGGTTCTCGAGGGCGACCTTCGCCAGGGCGACATGATCGTCAGCAGCCAGACGTCGATGGGCGGGGCCGGCGCGGCCGGCCCCGCCGGACGCGGACGCGGCCCCGGCTTGGTCGTACGCTGATTGCCGGCACGCATTGCTGGCACACAGGGCCGGGTGACACAGTTCGGGCAGCTCCTCGGAAACGCGGTGAGCGGGCCAGTGTCCCGCTCCTGGAGAGGTTATGAACGGGCGCGAAGTGGTGCACAGCTCGATCGAGGCGCTCTGGGCCAACAAGATGCGGACCGTCCTCACCATGCTGGGCATCATCATCGGCGTGGCCGCGGTGATTTGCACTGTTGCGATCGGTGAAGGCGCTTCCCAGCAGGTGCATGAGCAGATCCAAAGCATGGGCGAGAACATGCTCTTCATCCAAGCCGGCAGCGTCAACCGTGGCGGCGTCCAGATGGGCGCCCAGGCAACCCGGACCTTGACCGGTGACGACGCGGTGGCCATCGGGCGCGATGTCCCGCTGATCAAAGCGGTCAGCCCCTACGTCATCAGTCCGACCCAGGTCGTCTTCCAGGGACAAAACTGGAGCACGCGAGTGCAAGGCGTGAGCCCCGATTATTTCTCCATCCGCAACTGGCCGGTGGTCAGCGGCAGTGAATTTACCCGGCATGAAGTCAGCGCATCGGCGACCGTTTGCGTTCTCGGGAACACCGTCGTGCAGAACCTGTTTGCCAATGCCGACCCGGTCGGGAAGATCATTCGCATCTCCAAACTGCCATTTTTGGTTGTGGGCGTTCTGCAGGCCAAGGGATCTTCCAGCTTCGGCCAGGATCAGGATGACGTCATCCTGGCGCCCTACACGACGGTGCAGAAGAAGCTGGCGGGGGTCAGTTGGGTGAATGCCATCTTCGCCTCCACGGTCTCCGATAAAGCCATGCAGCCCGCCATTACGCAAGTGACCGCCCTGCTGCGCCAGCGGCACAAGCTGCGGGCGCAGGAACCGAACGACTTCATGATCCGCAATCCCCAGGAACTCGCCGATGCAGCCACTTCCTCGGCCGAGGTGATGGCCACCCTGCTCGCCAGCATCGCCTCGGTTTCGCTGCTGGTGGGCGGCATCGGCATCATGAACATCATGCTCGTCTCGGTCACCGAGCGCCGCCGCGAGATCGGCGTGCGCCGCGCCGTCGGCGCCACCCGGGGCGATATTCGCTGGCAATTCCTCAGCGAGGCTATGGTCCTCAGCTTGATCGGAGGAGGGCTTGGGGTGATCGGCGGGGTCATCGGCTCGGGGGTGGTTTCCCACCTATTGGGGTGGCCCACCCAGGTTCCCGTTGGCGCGGTTGTCGTTGCCGTAGGATTCTCGGCGGCGGTGGGCGTGTTTTTTGGCTACTACCCGGCGCAAAAGGCGGCGCGACTCGATCCCATTGAGGCCCTTCGCTATGAATAGACGCATGAAAAGACGATTGACCGGGCGATCCATCTTCGCAGCTCTGGCCGGCGTGCTCCTGGCGGGCAGCTTGACCGCCCGGGCGGCGCAGGGGAAGGCGGGGCAGGTGACGAAGGACGAATTCTTCCTCATCTCCTCATTGAACATGCAAAAGCACGAACTGGTGCTCAAGCTGCCCACCGAAGTCACCATGCAGATGTCGATCACGGATAAAACACCGATCGTCGACGAGCATGGCAAGCCGCTGCGCATGGCCGATCTGCGTTCCGGCGACACGGTCTACATTACCTACAGGCAGAACGGGGCCGGCGCGGAAGCCCTCAGCATTCGCCTTGGCCCCATGACGATAGAGGAGCTGCACCGCCGCTATCTGAAAGGCGATGCGATGCCGGCTCCGGTCCGGCCCGCGCCGGCGCCAGGCGTTTCCGCGACGGGCGCTCGCACGCGTCCGGCAAAGGTTCAGCGCAACCGGGCAAAGCCCTAGCCCAACGGAGGAATGATGAACGGACGCGAGGTGATGCGCAGTTCGTTCCAGGCGCTCGCCGCCAACAAGATGCGCACCCTGCTGACGATGCTGGGCATTATCATCGGCGTCGCGGCGGTGATTTGCACCGTCGCCATCGGCCAGGGCGCTGCGCATGCCGTCTCGACCGAGATCCAGAACATGGGCGAAAACATGATTTTTATCCAGGCCGGCAGCGTCAACCGGGGCGGCGTCCAGATGGGGGCTCAGGCGACGAAAACCCTGACTGCGGAGGATGGCGCTGCGATCAAGCGCGAGATTCCGCTGATCAAAGGCATCAGCCCGATGGTCGGAACGCACGCGCAGGTGGTCTATGACAGCAACAACTGGTACACCCACGTGCAAGGGGCCAGCGCCGATTATTTCCAGATCCGCCATTGGGGCATCGCACGTGGCTCGCCCTTTTCCCGGCAAGACGTAGAGAGAGCCGCTAATGTTTGCGATATCGGTCAGACGGTCGCGAAGAACCTATTTGGCACCGATAATCCCGTCGACAAGATTATCCGGATCGGCAATTTGCCGTTCCTGGTGGTCGGTGAGTTGCAGGTCAAGGGGTTGAGCCCTTTCGGCTCGGATCAGGACGATGTCGTCCTGGCGCCCTTTACCACGGTGCAAAACAAACTGGTCGGCATTTCCTGGGTGCATTTCATGATGGCCTCGGCCATCACCAGCGCCGCGATCAATCCAGCCATTCGGCAAATGACCGCTCTGCTCCGCCAGCGGCACAAGCTGCGCTACGACGAACCCAACGACTTCATTATTCGCAGTCCGAACGAATTGATTCAGGCGAGCGAGCAATCATCGAGAATCATGACGATGCTGCTGGCGAGCGTCGCCTCGGTTTCCCTGCTGGTCGGCGGCATCGGCATCATGAACATCATGCTCGTCTCGGTCACCGAGCGCCGACGCGAGATCGGCGTGCGCCGCGCCGTCGGCGCCACCCGGCGCGATGTTCGCTGGCAATTTCTGAGCGAGGCGGTGGTTCTGAGTTTGATGGGAGGAGGGATCGGGGTGGTCGGCGGAATCGCCGGCTCGGCTATCGTTTCCGGAATGCTGCGGTGGCCGACGCAGGTTTCCGCTCTGGCCGTCATCGTCGCCGTGATGTTCTCGGCGGCGGTGGGCATATTTTTCGGCTACTACCCGGCCCAGAAAGCGGCACAACTAGATCCAATCGAGACACTACGCTATGAATAACAAACTGGTTCGGTTCAGTATCGTTCTGCTGGGGGGATTCCGGCTCTTTCTGGCGAGCCCTGCGGCCCGGGCGGCGCGGAAAAGCGGTTCGCCGATCACCCCGGACGAATTTTTCATCGTCTCCGAAGTGAACATGAAGAAGCACCAGGTCGTGATGGAAGAGCCCACGCAAATCACCGTCACGATGAAGTTGACCAGCAAAACGGTGTTCACGAGCGAGCAGGCACGCACGCTGCCGATTGCGGACATGCGGGCCGGGGACACGGTCTACGTCACCTACCAGCGGGACAGCAATGGCGTCGTGACGGCCCTCACCATTCGCGAGGGGCCGATGACCGTCCAGGTGTTGCACCGCCGCTACTTCCACGGCTAGCCGGTCTTGTTTTCTTTCGGACCGGGCCATCGCCTTTCCTTCCAGGCAGGTGGGCGGCTTGCCGCCGTCAAAGAACAGGTGCTAGGCTTGCGCGTGGAAGCGGGAGTAGTTCAGTGGCAGAACGTCGGCTTCCCAAGCCGAAGGTGAGGGTCCGATTCCCTTCTCCCGCTCCAACAAAACAAACAGCTTACGCAGCCCCCCCATTTTCCATATTTTCCAAAACGTCAATTTTGTTGCCATTCTGAAAGGAAGATGCGTCCCCCACCTACAGGAGGGGAAGCTCGCCCGTGTACCGCACGGGCATTGATTGACCGCTGCAGCCCATTTGCCAGCGAAGAACTGCGGCCGCGACGGTTGGCAAGCGACCGCGCCCATTGCTCGCTGGGCCTCCTGACCGAATCGCTTCCTGGGATCTATTGAGGTAAGCGAAGCCGGAGAAATCAGTTGATGGTGAATGCGTCGTCGAGCGAGATGAAAGAAACGTCGCCCTCATAAACATCGAGAAAATTTCAAAGGCGTTTGGAATTTGTCTTTCCGAGCTTTTTCGAGGGGTCTAGCGCATCTGCGGTCCTGGTCTCACGCCTAGCCCCCCTCTGCTGCGGATTTCAGAAGCGTTTGATGTCCCGATTGACAGGCTCGTCAGGGGATTGGACAGGTGATCGGTCACTTCAATGGTCCAGGACCCAAACTACCTGCCTCAGGTCACGTTCACCGGCTGCGTACAGGAACCTCTGGCTCTGGAATGCAACCCACCGGTTGATGCTGTTCACATTGGGCACGTTGTCGTCCGTATAACCTCTGTACCGACCCTTCCCTTCGGCAAACAGACAAACCTTGGGGGTTAGGGGCATGAAGCCCTTCGCGCCCTTCTGAGACAATATGTTGACTCGAGAGAACTCCGGTAGGGGTTCCGGGAACCAGCGGTCCTCACGTTCCCGCATGACTACGAACGGATTGTCGCTGGTGATGTAGGAATAGCCGAGCGGAGCTATTTGAAGACACACGTTAAGCTCAATAAGCTGTTCAGCAATCTGAGGCGCTAGACGGACGAGGCTCTGCAAGAACAGATTGGGAACGTCTTTGTCCGTGGCCCGAAGGACGTTCTTCACGTGCCCCCTCTGTGCTTCCCTCTGCGCCGGGACGCGGACCTTCTGGATCGCAACGAAACTGAAGATGCTAGAGATTTCGCTGGCAGTGAGTATCTCGCACCCCCACAGTTTTTTGAATACGGGTGCCATCGGGGCCTCCACGTGCCGACCGAACCACCTTTCAATAACATCGCTTTTCCCCCCATTCGGAAGACTGAGAATGTACATGTCCTTGGCAATTCCTGTGGTGGACACGGACTGTCTCCGAAATTCCTTGTCTTGGCGGTCGTATACGCACAGGCGTCCTTCGTTTGCGAACTGACGAAGGTAGACACGGGGATTAGCGTGGCTATTTCGGGCTACAGTGCGTATACGTGGTAGGCTCATGTGCCCCCAGGGGCGAGAATAGCAAGAATGCCGGATAGGACAAAGGCCCCGCCCAACCCAAGTCGCTTGACAAGTCGGCTGAACAGGGAACGCGCAGGGCTCCGAGGGCTTGCATGAAGGGATTATCATCATTTTGTACGTCCAGAGGAAAGTGCCATGTGGACAATAGTCGCCGATGTTTTGCTGACGGTATTATCCTTCACAGCAATTTTCTCGTTGCTTGTGGTCCGTTCGTATTTTTCAACCTATGGCGGCGAAAAGGGCAAGAATGTTGCGACACATGAGGATATGGAAAGAATCATCGAAGATTTGCGGCGAGCAACACAAGCCACAGAGGAAATCAAAACGCAACTCTCCGCGGAGGTGTGGGATCGCCAGCGCGAATGGGAATTGAAACGTGAGGTAATGTTCGAAACCGCGAAGGGGATGGCGGCCATAAACAGCGCCATTGTCTCTCTCGATTTCTCGGTAAAGCACCTGTAGTGCTCCCCGCTAAAACAGGACAGCCTTCCTA
>DATLRW010000212.1:0-4252 GCA_035534495.1 Candidatus Dormiibacterota bacterium
CGTGAAGCGCTTCGCGACCGGCGCGATGTCCTTCGGCTCCATCAGCCGGGAGGCGCACGAGACGCTCGCCATCGCCATGAACCGCATCGGCGGAAAATCGAACACCGGCGAGGGGGGCGAAGACGAAGAGCGCTTTGTCCCGGACGCCAGCGGCGACTTGCGACGCAGCGCCATCAAGCAGGTGGCCTCGGCGCGATTCGGCGTGACGACTGAATATCTGGTGAACGCGGACGACTTGCAGATCAAGATCTCCCAGGGGGCGAAACCCGGCGAAGGCGGCCAATTGCCCGGGCACAAGGTGGACGAAACGATCGCGCGCATCCGCCATTCGATTCCCGGCGTGCAGCTCATTTCGCCTCCGCCGCACCATGACATCTATTCGATCGAGGATTTGAAGCAGCTGATCTACGACCTCAAGATGGTCAATCCTTTGGCGCGCGTATCGGTAAAGCTGGTGGCGGAAGCGGGCGTGGGCACGGTCGCCGCGGGCGTCGCCAAGGCTCACGCGGACGTCATCCTGATCAGCGGCTACGACGGCGGCACGGGGGCGTCGCCGATCAGCTCGATTCGCCACGCCGGCATCCCCTGGGAGCTGGGCCTGGCGGAGACGCAGCAGGTGCTGGTGATGAACGATTTGCGCAGCCGCGTCCGCCTGCAGGTGGACGGGAAAATTCAAACTGGCCGCGACGTGGCGGTCGCGGCGCTGCTCGGCGCCGAGGAATTCGGATTTGCGACGACGCCGCTCATCAGCATGGGCTGCATCATGATGCGGAAGTGCCACTTGAACACCTGTCCGGTGGGCATCGCGACGCAGGACCCCGTGTTGCGCAAGAAATTCGCCGGAAAGCCCGAGGACGTGGTCAATTATTTTTTCTTCGTCGCCGAGGAAGTGCGGAAAATCATGGCCGAGCTTGGCTTCCGCAAAATCGACGACATGGTGGGCCGCGTCGATTGCCTGATCCAGCGCAAAGAGATGGACCACTGGAAAGCCAAAGGCATCAACCTTTCTTCGGTTCTGTATCAGCCGGCCCTGCCGGGCCACGTCGGCCGTCGCAAGAAGATCGAGCAGGATCACGAAATCGAGCGGTCGCTCGACGTGAGCCTGATCGAATATTGCAAGCAAGCGCTCGAGGGGCAAACGCCCGTCCACCTGAGCCTGCCGATTACGAACGTGAATCGCTCGGTCGGCGCGATGCTGAGCGGCGAAATCGCGCGTCGGTACGGCGGCAAGGGCCTGCCGGAAGACACGATTCGCATCCAATTCACGGGTTCCGCGGGACAGAGCTTCGGCGCGTTCCTCACGCCCGGCGTCACGCTCGCGCTCGAAGGCGAAGCGAACGATTATCTGGGCAAAGGGCTTTCCGGCGGCCGCATCATCGTGTATCCGCCGCGGCAGTCGGAATTCGTTCCCGAGGAAAATATTCTCGTCGGCAACGTCTGCCTCTACGGCGCGACGAGCGGCGAGGTGTTTTTGAACGGCATGGCGGGTGAACGCTTCGCTGTGCGCGCCTCGGGAGTGACCGCGGTCGTCGAAGGCGTCGGCGATCACGGATGCGAGTACATGACCAGGGGTCTGGTGGTCGTGCTCGGCAAGACGGGCCGCAACTTCGCCGCCGGCATGACCGGAGGCATCGCCTTTTTGCTTGATGCGACGGGCGGTGAATTCGCCTCGGTCAAATGCAACCGCCGCTCGGTGGATTTGGAACCCGTCACCGACCCGAAAGATATCGAAACGCTGTTCGACCTCATCAGCCGCCACAGCGAATATACGGGCAGCCCGCAGGCCCGATGGATTTTGGGAAATTGGGACTCGGCTGTCGCGCAATTCGTGAAGGTCTTCCCGCATGAATACAAGCGCGTGCTCGGCGTGCCGCCGGTTTCGAGCCCTGTGCGGGAAGCAGCGGCGCAAAAAACGGGGCAGGTGCTCCGTGGGTAAAATTACCGGATTCAAGGAGTATGCCCGCGAAATTCCCGCCCGCCGGCCGGTGGCCGAGCGCGTCGGCGATTTTCTCGAGGTCTATCAGCCGTTCCCCGAAGAAAAGGTCCGCACGCAGGGCGCGCGCTGCATGGATTGCGGCGTGCCCTTCTGCCATACGGGATGCCCGCTCAACAACCTCATTCCCGACTGGAACGACCTGGTGTACCGCGGCCGCTGGCGGGAGGCGATTCGCGTGCTTCATGCGACCAATAATTTTCCGGAAATGACGGGCCGCATTTGTCCGGCGCCGTGCGAGGCCGCCTGCGTCCTGGGGATCAACGAGCCGCCGGTCGCCATCAAGCAGATCGAAAAGACGATTGTGGATCACGCCTTCCGCGAGGGTTGGATTCATCCCGAGCCGCCCGCGATGCTGACCGGGAAGCGAGTCGCGGTGATCGGGTCGGGACCCGCCGGCCTGGCGGCGGCGCAGCAACTGCGCCGCGCCGGTCACGACGTCACGGTTTTTGAAAAGAGCGACCGCGTCGGCGGCTTGCTGCGCTACGGCATTCCGGATTTCAAGATGGAGAAGCGCGTGCTCGACCTCCGGCTCGAACAAATGACCGAAGAGGGCGTGAAGTTCCAGGTGAACGCGCACGTGGGCCGCCATGTTCCGGTGGAGGACTTGCGCCGGGAGTTTGACGCGCTGATGCTCGCGGGCGGCGCCGAAAGTCCTCGCGATTTGCGCGTGC
Source organism: Candidatus Dormiibacterota bacterium (assembly GCA_035534495.1). Classification (GTDB taxonomy): domain Bacteria; phylum Acidobacteriota; class Terriglobia; order Acidiferrales; family UBA7541; genus JAKASX01. Next base: position 2,668 of record DATLRW010000212.1, read on the forward strand.
CGGGGCGCGAGCTCAAAGGCATTCATTTCGCGATGGAATTTCTGCCGCAGCAAAATCGCCGCGTGGCCGGCGACGCCGTCTCCGAGGGCATCCTCGCGACGGGCAAACATGTGCTGATTATCGGCGGCGGCGACACCGGCGCCGATTGCCTGGGCACAACGCATCGCCAGAAGCCGGAATCGGTCCAGCAATTTGAGATCATGCCCATGCCGCCCGAAGAGCGATCGCCTTCGACGCCCTGGCCGCTTTGGCCGCTGCAATTGCGCACGGAGAGTTCGCACGAGGAAGGCGGCATCCGCAACTGGGCTGTCGCGACCACGAAATTCAGCGGCGATGAGCGCGGCCAGGTTCGCCAATTGCACGCCGTGCGCGTCGGCCCGGCGCCGAAGTTTGAGCCGATTCCCGGCACCGAATTCACGCTGGAGGCCGATCTGGTCCTGCTCGCCATGGGATTCGTCGGCCCGGTGAAAGCGGGCCTGATCGAACAGCTCGGCGTTGGGCTCGATGAGCGGGGCAATGTCGCGACCGACGCCAATTACATGACCTCCGTTCCGGGCGTTTTCGCCGGCGGCGATATGCGTCGCGGCCAATCGCTCGTCGTCTGGGCGATCGCCGAAGGCCGACGCGCCGCCCGCGCCATTGACCTATTTTTGATGGGATCGACCACGCTCACGTAGTTCCCCGCGCCAAGCGCCACCGCATGCATTCCCACGGAAACGGCCCCTCAGGAACCACGATGCTCCTCCGCCAGGACCCCTGGGGAGGGGTCGGCGGGCTCTTCTGACCGGTGGCCGGCGAGCGGGCGGCGGCGAGTTTGGCCTCGGATAGCCTGCGTTGAGTACACTTTTCCCGCCCTGAGACGGTATACTCTTTATTGAAAAATGGATTTCGACCAACTCACCACCTTCGTCGAGGTCGTCAGGCAGCGCAGCTTCTCGCGGGCCGGCGAGAAGGTCTTCCTATCCCAGTCGGCCGTAAGCGCCCAAATCCGCCAGCTTGAAGAGGAATACGGCGAGAAGCTACTCGACCGCGCCGGCAAGGTCGTGCGGCTGACTCCCGCGGGCGAAGTGCTCTTTGAATATGCCCAGCGCCTGATGACCTTGCGGAATGAGTCCAAGCGAGCCGTGGCGGATCAGGCCAGCACGCCGCGCGGCGTTCTTACCGTCGGGGCGAACGAAGCGACCTGTTTGTACGTGCTGCCGGAGATCTTTACCGAATATCACCGCCTGCATCCGGCCGTGCAGATTGCCATCTACCGGAACTTCAGCCACAAGATCATCGAGCGGGTCGAAGATGGAACGATCGATACGGGGATCGCCACCTTGCCGATCAAGTCCTCGAGCCTGCATGTGCATCCGATCTTTCGCGACCGGATCATGCTCATGGCCAGCGCCGACAATCCGCTGGCGCGGCGCTCGAGCGTCACCATCGGCGAGATCGCCGAGCAGCCGCTGATCTTTCCCCGCACCGGCTTCACGCGCCAGATGCTCGATAAGTTCTTCCGGCCCTACCGCTCGCAGATTCGGGTGACGATGGAGCTGCCCAGCGTCGCCATGATCAAACGGTTCGTCGCGGCCGGCCTGGG
>DATLRW010000213.1:0-6322 GCA_035534495.1 Candidatus Dormiibacterota bacterium
TGGGGGGGGTGGGGTTGTCACCATTGGGGGGGGTGGGGTGTCTGCCTGGCGGGGTATTTGGGTGTTTTTGACCTTTATCCTGGCGTTTTTCATTCAAAAACGTACGGTTAGCGTGCGTTTTTCTGGACGTTCCTCCGTTATTTTCACGCGTCGGCGGGCCGACATCAATTGTTTCACGTGAAACACTTCGCCTCCACTCTTCATAACCGCTCAGCAAATATTCGGTGGATTTGCGTCCGCCGAGCGAGCGGGAAACGCTGGGAGAGATCTCGCCGAGGGCCTCGAGCCGGCGTAGGGCGCGCTGGGTGGTTCGCTCCCCGATTCCCGCCTCGTGGGCAATTGTTTGCACGGCGGGCCAACTCAGCGCACGGTCGTTCGCGTGGTTGGCCAGGGCGATCAGGACCAGGCGGTCCCACAATTTTGTTTTCGAATATTGCAAGACGTAGCTCACAGCCTGAATGGACATATCGATAAACCTTTCGAGCCCCTAAAGGCGCCGGTGGGATTTTTTCAACTGACGAGGAAATTTTCCAGGACGACTTTCCATTTCGAGGGCTTTACGACAGGCGGGACAGACGCCGGGGAAACTGCGACTAGCGACGGGTCCAGAAGGTAAATCTCGGAAACAAAGCTGGCAAATACCCGTGAATAAGCCGCCGCGATCGCGCGGCGATGAATGCGGAGAATCCGTGGCAACCCCCATCCTGAAAACGCGCGGCGCGACCGGCGGGGGTTGCCACCTCCGAACCGATCGCGCCGCGCGCGGCCAAGATTGGCGTTTCATACTATGCTGCGCTCCCGATGTCAACGGGAGATATGGTGAGAAGTCCTAGCTCGATGCCGGAGCTGCGCCAGTCGTGTTTGCCGGAGGCCGCCCCGTCGCCATATTCGCGGCCACGGCCTGCATCGCCGCCGCGATGCCTTCCATCGCGGTTTGCAGCGATTGCAGCGTGACGACGATGTCGGCCGTGCTCGCCTCCGCTTCGGTTTCCTGCTCGATGAGCTGGTTCGATGCGGCGAGATCGGCGTGCCGGATGGCCTGCTTGGCGAGCAGATCGGAATTGTTGACGGCGTTGAGCAGCGCGAGGTTCGCTGCCGATTGGGAGTCGGTGACGAGCTTATCGAATGCGGTTTTCGATGCGGCAAGCTGCAGATCGAAAAGCGAATCCAGCTCCTCGAGTCGGCGGCATTGCTGGTCGTACATCAGTTTCAGGTTCAGTTCGTAAGCCTGCGCCGTGCTCATCGCCGGTGCGGGCTGCGGTCCTGCTGTTCCATCTGGCATTGTCGTTTTTCCTCCACGAGAATTTGTGTTGCTTGGACCCTACAAAATCAATTCAGTTTTTTCTCTTCGTCGTTCTCTTCGCTCAGGTAGGCGCGGGCCTCGGACAGGAACAGCGGCCAGCGCGGATTTTTCACGGCATCGGCGAAGAGAGGATCGCGCCCCAGGAAATCCGTCAGCGTCGCATTCGAATAGGTGAGCAGGTCGTTGCAAAATCCAGGGATACCCGCTTCGAGAAAATCGACGATAATTTCCGCTTCTTCGTCGGCCAGGAACATCTGCACCATGCGCTTTTTGAGAAATGTGACCTCGGGAGCGTCCGGCGGCGGAGCGGCAGCGGGCGCTTCGGCAGGCATCGGCGCGCCGGGCGAGAAACTTTCGATCGGCAGGCCGGCCGATATGCTCGGCATCTGGTTCGGTTGCGGCGCCGGAGGAACGGGAGCGGGAACGCCAGGCCGAGTTGCCGGCGGACCGCCTCGCAAGGCACGCGCGGCCTCGAACCTCTGCTGCACGATCCGCATTTCCGCCTCGCGGTTTTTCCCCACTTCCTCGAACACGCGCGGCAGAGCATCGCCCACCTTTTCGACCAGCGTTTCTTTCCAGTCGCGCTTGCCGCCGCGGGATTCGCCTCGCAGATCGTCGAACAGCTTCATCATTTCGAGCTGCGTCTTGATCTGTTCCATGGGGTCTTTGATAAGCCCCAGGGTTTTCAGTAGCGTAACCACTTCGGCGATTCCGCCGCCTCCGCCGTTTCCACCGCCGACAAGCCCGAGATTCTTCGCGGCGGTTACCAGCTCGCCCAGCTGGGAAATGGGTGATCCCTGTTGCGGCACCTGCTTGAGCACGATGTCCATCGCGCGCGTGCTCGCGGCGCTCAGGAGTTTAATAGCCTCTTCGCTCGCGGGATTCGCCGACTCCCTCGAACGCGCCAGCTCTTCGCGCAACACATCGACGAATTGCCCGACGATGGCGTTCTGCCCGCGATCCCCATTCGATCCGGCGACGGTTTCCCTCGATTCGTCGTACTTCGGTTCTGCTTCGACTTTGAACCGGCCGCTGTAGAGGATTTTGCCATCGCGGTTCATGATGTAGCTGAATTCGTAGCCTCCCCAGGCCCGCTTCACGTCCTCGATAGTGAACGGCTGAGAGATCTTGGTTAGGTAGCCGCCCATGCCCTTGATTCCAGTCTTGGGCTCCTCGCGCGTGAGGTAAACGATGTGGTGCTCCCAGTCCTTGGGCGTGAGCGACTGTTCGTATTCCCAAAAAGTAGGTTTCGATTCGGTCCTTTGCTCGGCGCCCGTGGGCGCCATGTCCTCGATCACGCGGCGAACGACCTGTGGCTCATCGGCAGCGGCTGTTTTCTTTGGCATCCTACCTCGCAAGGCGGCTTTCTGAGTCCTGACGCGGCTCCAATCTAACACGAGAGCGTGCGACAAGGAACGGTATATGCCCTTGTCTGTGCCTTATGCAGGCGGTTGGGGCCGCTTTAGATACTGGTTTGGTGGACGAATTCGCGCGCGCGCGGTAGTTTCGCCCACGGACGACGCGGACGGGGCCGGCCTCGGTCATCCCGGCGACTTCGTTGCCTGACGCAAGCGAGGCCGGTTCATTAGGCGGACGATTGCTCACTCTGGAACGAACCAGTTCGCAAGCTCGATCGATGCCTCTTGCGGGCGGCGACGCCGGCACCGCGCAAACGATCGAGCAGATGCGCCGCCTGATCGAGCATGGGGCGAAAGACCCCACCGTCCACCAGCTCGCCGCTTGGATCATTACGCAGTGGCGAAGCGTTCCCGCATTCGATTGGACCGGCGAAGCGCAGGCGATCTACGACTACGTTCGCCAGGCGATTCGGTTCACCCGCGACGTGTACGGCAAAGAAACGCTCCACACCGCCCGCGAGATCCTGAAACTGGGCATCGGCGATTGCGACGACTTCACCGTTCTGCTTTTGGCGCTTTGCAAAACGATAGGCGCGAACGGCCGGATCGTGACGATTGCCGGGCACGCCGACGCACCCGAAGTTTTCACGCACGTCTATCCCGAAGTCGAGATCGAGGGCTCCTGGGTTCCGCTCGACGCCGCGCGAAAGAATCCGCAATTCGGCCTCGCGCCGCAACACGTCTACCGCCGCCGCCTCTGGAAACTGAACACCGACGATTATCTCGACGTGCAGGGGCTCGCCGGCCTGCACGGGCCGCAGCCGAACCCAGCCAACCTTCCCGGCGCGTTTCGCCCGACGGTATACGCCGAATTCGCCCGCGCGCAGCGCGCGGGGCGCTTGATGGGCGAGGGGACTTACGGGCGCCCGGCGCTGCGCCGCATGGCTCGGTTCGCCGGCTGCGGATGCGATCGCGGCATGGGGCAGATCGACTGGACGGGAATCGCCCAGGTAATCAGCGCGAGCGGTACGGGAATCGCGCAGGGGATCACGGCCAGCAATTTACCCAGCTACGGTTCGCCGCTCTATCCCTACGGCACGGCGTCGCCCTACGGCACGAGCCCATACGGACAGCCGAGTGCGTTCGCGACGACGAACATCCCGCCGGCTTACCTGCTCATCGGCGGCGGGATTCTAGCTTTTATTTTGCTCCGAGGCCGGGGATGAGCTACTTGCTTCCAGTAGCCGCCGAGATCCGTAACCGCAAACTGGGCGCTGTTGCCCCGCCCATCCAAGCGCCGGCCGTCCTGCCATTGCCGCCGGCGCCGGTGCAAACCGTGTCCACATATCCCGGCACGCCCGTTCCGATCGGCACGTCGACGAACTCGAGCTACGTAGCTTCGGATGGCACGACCTGGCTGTGGAACGCCGACGCGGGCACGTGGTTGCAAGCGGGAACTTTCTATCCCGGCACGCCGGTCCCAACGTCGACACCCACGAATCAGGTCTACACCGCCGCCGACGGCTCGCAATGGGTTTGGAACCAATCGACTGCCGCCTGGATCAACGTTTCCAGCGAAACTGGCGCCACGTCTGGCGGCACACCCGTCCCGGCGAACTATCCGAAAACGCAGATTTATACCGACTCGTCCGGCAACGAGTGGATCTACAGCACATCGATGAATAACTGGGTGACGGTGGGTGCCGCGGGCGCGGGATCAACCGCCGCGGCGCCGGCAACGACTGCCAGCCAAAACATTACCGATTGGTCCGGCTATCAGTCGGTTCTGAACTGGCTGACGGAAACAAATCTGGTCAGTCCCGTGCCGAATTGGATCGTGGCGCTCGGAGCGGGCGTGATCTTTTACAAACTCATCGGGCGGAAACGCTGATGCCGTATCTTTTGCCGAATCGCGGCGGATACGACGGCGCGCTGCCGCAGGCGTGGCGCGGGCGGCGCGGCATGGGGCAAACCGACAATTCGCTCGTCGCTAATCTGCCTCTGACGAACCCCAATGCGTCGCTTTTCAATTTGAGCACGCAAACGCCCGCGCAGCCGCTCGCCCCGGAGATTGTCGGGTTGCCGCTGTCAAACCCGAATGCCTCGTTTTTCAATCTCTCGACGGCGCCGCCAAGCTCCGGGGCGGCCTCGTGGTTTTCCGGCTCTACAGGCGGCGTTCCGAACACGTACCTCGCAATCGCTGGTGGCGGGATTCTGCTGCTCATGCTCGCGAAGCAGGCCCGGCGATGAGGTATTGGACTGTGATCTGCGTCTGGCGCTTCCGCAGCTCGCAGCGGATCAGGGAGTTGATCGCCGCAGCCGTCGATTGGCTCGATGACGTGCAGCGCGAGACGTGGGGATGACACGTGGCGTATCTGCTCCAACCCGGAAGCTCGGTAGCCAACCGGAAATTCGCCGGCCTCGGCGCAACCGGCTCGCCAAACGCAGGCGCAATCAATGAGACGCTGTATGCGATGAACCTTGTGAACGCCGCGTATCCACAGATCCCGGCTGACTCTCCCCAACGGGCGAATGCCCGCGCCCAACTTTCGCAACTCAACATCCGACTCTCGAGGCTGCGAGCCGGGGCGCTCCACGGACTGGGGCAGGGCGACGGCATAGTTTCCCCAATCTCGACGCTTCCGACGCCGCCCGTGCTCCTGCCTCCGCCGCCGCCCGCCGCGGCGTACCTCACGACGGCGCAATACAGCGATCTGCCCGCAATCCAAAGCCTGCCGCTGACGAGCACGCCGACGATGCTCGATATTCAGCAGCCTGCCGGACCGTCGGCGGGCAATTCCGCCGGCGTGAACGTCGCGTCGAACGCCGTCGTCTCGCCGAATCCGCTCGATTACGTTTCGCCGCAGGCGGCGATCGCCGCGGGGCTCGATTCGCAAACCGTCTACAACGCCTGGACTCAAGGGCTCGCGCAATATGCGACGCCGGATCAGGCGATTGCCGCGGGGATTCCGGCGGCAATCGTGAATCAGCTCTGGGCCGCTTCTCGTTCGGCGACGGGGTCAGCGGCAACTTCGTGGCTCGATTCGACCACATTCGGCGTCAAGAATTCGTATCTGATGATCGGCGCGGGGCTCGGCGCCCTGGCGATCGCCATGGCACGGAGGCGCTGATGTATCTGTTGCCGCAGGGGCTGACGAGAAAAACCGGCTACACGGAAATCAACCCGAAGTGGGAGGGGGAATCCTCGATCGAAGCCGCGCCGATGCCGCCGGCTATTCCGCTCTCAGCGAATGCCATAGCGCCAGAGCCGAAATGGGGCGGAACGCGGACAACGGGGAGAATCCCTTGCGCCATGGGTTACTACCGGCCAAATCAGGCATTCGATCGCGGCGCGATTCGCGGCCGGCTTTCGGGGCTTGGACAAAGCGCCGTAACCAACGCGTTCTCGATCATTCCGACCTGGGCATGGATCGCGGGCGGCGCGGCGGCGCTGCTGCTTTTTGCCGTGCCCAACAAACGCTACGCCGCGCACAAACGCCGCAAGCGCCGGAAGAAAGCGAGCAGCGGATCAGGGCTGCTCGGCGGTCTGGGAATCTAATGAGAGCCAGCCGATTGCCGCTGTCGCAAGTGCAGAGATGGGCTAAACCCGACGCGCGCTTGGCGACCAATATGGGCCGATTCGGGCCGCGTGGCCCGCTGC
>DATLRW010000214.1:0-27201 GCA_035534495.1 Candidatus Dormiibacterota bacterium
TACCGCCCGCCCAGTAATGTCAAGAAGTTTATCGGGACACTACAATCGCAACCGGGGAACACGATCGACACGGTCGAAAAGCATTACGCGCCCCCCGGCCAAGAACTGCGGGCGCGTCCCATTCCGGAAGCGGACGAACAGCTGGAGAAACTTCGGTGACCAATAGGGAGGACAGTCGCCAGGCGGGGGAAGGCGACCGAATTGACGCGAAAAGAGATAATGGCGGGCAGATCTGTAAGCCGGATCTTGTCCGGCACGCGTCCCAGTTGCGGCCTGCGTGCCGGGGCGATCATTCCTCTCGGCCCGGCATTGCTGCCGGGCTCCAGCGGCCTACCCGAGGGTTTAACGGGCCGGGCCAGCCCTTCCCTCCTATTTGGCCTTGCTCCACGCGGGGTTTTCCCTGCCGCCCCGATTGCTCGGAGCGCGGTGGGCTCTTACCCCACCGTTTCACCCTTACCCGCGCATCCCGGCCGAAGCGGACCGGCCTGAGGTTTTGCCTCAAGCCTGTCATCGAGGCCGGGCAGGCGCGGGCGGTATCGTTTCTGTGGCACTGTCCGTAATCGGATCCTCGCGGACCGATTCCCTGGCGTTACCAGGCGCGTTGCCCTGCGGAGTCCGGACTTTCCTCGGTCCGGCTTCCCGAAAGAAGCCGGCACGCGATCGCCCGATCTACCCGCCAACCTTCATTATAACCCAGCCATAAAAACACACGCGGGTAGGTGAAATCACCCAGCCCATCTCTTTTGAACGAAGGCGGCCCGTCTCGCTCGTCCTCCCGAACTAGTCAATTCATTACTGCGCATGGAGTTACGGGCCAAGCGACCAAAGTGAAAATCCCATCGCGCTGCGTTGAGAAATGGAAAGCCAGGTGCTTATGGAAAGTTCAGGAACAAGATGCCAAACGAAGCTCATTCGGCTCCCGCGGCTTCGCGAGGCAAAAGGAAGCGAACAGTAGCTTAGTCTTTGCCTTCATTGAGGCGGGGAGTTCCGATCGGGGCCGCAGGCGGTCACCGGCTTGAGGCTCCCCGCTCCCTCCCAACGGTGATTTCAAAAACTCACGGTTCGGACATCGTATCCTGACGCGGGGCCGGGCCTTCCATTTCCCCAGCCCTCGCGCCAGACCAATCCGAAGACCAGTCCGAAGACCAGAAGATCCAGGGCTTCCGCCCACGAGACTCAATCTGCCAGTGCGATGTTCCTGGTTGCCGGCGCTACCCTTCTATCGTGATCTTCTGGACGTCCCATAGACTGGCCGAGCCGATATAGATAACGTTGGGAGCCGGTGAGGTAATCATGTGGACCAGATCACCGGTATCGTCCGCGCCATGGCCCAGACTGGTCTGCGCCCAGCCCAGCATCTTCCCGCTCAAATCGAACTTGTAGATTTTGCCCGTCGAACCGTCGCCACTGTACAGATACTCCGGGGAACCCGGGCTGACGCAAACGGTCCACGGCGAAGCCACATGGTTCATGGTTCTCTTATAGTTCAGATCGGCGTCGTAAACCTGGATGCGCCTGTTGCTGCGGTCGGCGACGTAAATATTGTCCTGGCTGTCGGCGCAAATGCCATGCGGGGTGTTGAACTGATCCTGACCGCTACCATAGGTTCCCACCGTCTTCAGCCATTTGCCGCCGGGCGAAATTTTCACGACGCGCGAGTTGCCATAGCCGTCGGAGATGAAAATATTGCCGCGCGAATCCCAGGTCACATCGGTTGGGCGGTTGAATACTCCGATCTTGCCATGAGGATGGAGCGGAGGGGGATTCGCCTGGAGACGAGCCGCCTCCACACCTTCGCGCTCGAGGTAAGTCTCCAGGTAGCCGATCGCCTCCAGCCCCCGGCCGAGCCAAAACACGGGCTGGCCATCCGGCTCGAACTTGACGATCATGCCGGAACCCTCATCGATAATCCACACGTTGTCATGTTTATCGACGCGGACCGAGTGCGCGAATGATGCCGCGTAGTTATTAGGACCCCATTCCTTGACGAACTTGTGGTTCTGGTCGAACTCCCACAGCATCGCCGCCTTCCCTCCCCGGGCAATCCCCTGCGGGTTCGACCGCGAATAGACAAACAGGTGGCCCTTCGAATTCGTGGAGACCCCGAGCGTTCCACCCATCGTATAGCCGGGGACGCTTAACCGAAGGAACTGGTCGGTAATTCGCATCTGCGGAATTTTCTTGTCGAACTCCTCCTGCTCGGCAATCTGCTCCGGGGTGCCAAACTGAGCCCAGGCCGATGGGGTCAACACCCCGGCCGAGGCCATCAGTCCCACCGCCGAAGCCGCCTTCAGCAAATCGCGCCGCGTCATATCGCCGGAACCACTCATGTGCATCTCCTTTTCAAAGTGGACGTCCGAACCGCCCACGTCCAGCCCGTTTTTTCTGTCAAACCCCTGTTTTTTCCGCCCAACGGAAGAAGCGAATCCGCCGATCCGGTTGCATGGATTCCCGGAAAGGTTTCCCCTTCCAGTCATCCCCATGCGGGCCGAAGTTTACTGCCGACAATCTTCGCGCACAAGACGCCACCCGCGCACGCTTGCCTCGGAGCCCGCCGACCCAACCCGACAAATCTTCCCTTCGAGCCTGGCGGGACCCGCTTCGGGCAGAGGGGAGCGCGCCTGCAACCTTTGGCTCCAGGAGAAGGAAAAACATTGCGTCGGGATCCTTGAAAAGGGCCTATGGTTTGGCCCGACAGGAAGCCCCCAAAAATTCTAAATGGTAATTAATGATATTTTAAGGCAACCGATGTCTGCCCGGGTTAATATGCCCACACGTCGCTGCAGCGGAGACCTTATCCAGAATTAAGAATCGGGTCTTGCGGCAGGACGAAGGATCCATCGATCCGAGAGGACGGGTTATGCAAAATCGTTTTTTTTTGAAAATATCAGGGATTCTGGCGTTGGGGGCACTCTGCCTGGGCACGCTGGTGGCAAGCGCCCGAGCCTCCGGAGCCAAGCCTCCGCGAATTCGTCATGTTCTACTCATCAGCATCGATGGCATGCACGCCCTGGACCTGGCTCATTTCATCGAACTGAAACCGGACTCCAATCTGGCGCGGCTCGCTTCGAAAGGCGCCACCTACACGCAAACCTCCACCGCCAAGCCGTCCGATTCTTATCCCGGGCTCATGAGCATCGTCACTGGCGGATCGCCGAATGCGACCGGCGTTTGGTATGAAGGGAGCTGGGCCCGGAATCTTTCCCCGCCCGGCTCGCATTGCTCGGTCAAAGGCGTCCAGGTGGTTTGGGATAGCTCGGTCGATCGAAACAAGAACCTCTTCGACGGGGGCGGCATCGACCCCGCCAAGCTTCCGCTCAACCCGGCCAAGGGCTGCGTTCCGGAGTATCCGCACGATTACCTGCGCGTGAACACGATCTTCAACGTCGTTCACGCCGCCGGCATGCGCACTGCGTGGATCGACAAACACCCTGCGTACGAAATGGTGAACGGGCCTTCCGGCCACGGCGTCGACGATCTGTTTACCCCCGAAATTTCAATAAATCATTCCTTGCCCGCGCACGACGTGAAGGTCGGGGAAGCTTACGACGACACCAAGATCACCGCTCTGCTCAACGAGATCGACGGAATGGATCACACGGGGAAAAAGCACGTTAGGGTTCCGGCCCTGTTTGGGGCCTCCTTGCAGGAATTTACCACTGCGCAGAAATCCTGTGGGTACGCCGACGCGAGTGGCCACCTGACCCCATGCATGGTGCAGACGTTCACCCATATGGATGATGGCCTGGGGAAATTGCTGGCGGCCCTCAAGGCCCACGGCCTGGCTTCCTCGACCCTCGTGATCATCACCGCCAAGCATGGCGATGGGCCGATCGATAGGAGGCAGACGCGGATCATTCCCGATACCCTCCTGCCCAGTATCATCAACCAGGCGCATCCCGGCGTGCTGGCGCTTGCCTATCAGGACGGCACCCTCGCCTCCATCTGGCTGAAGCCGAAAGACCAGAGCCAGACGGCAGCGGTGGTGAAAACGCTCAGCGAGCCCCGGATAGAGTCCGAGTTGGACATCAAGAGGATTCTCTCCGGCGAGTCGCTGAAAATGATGTTCAACGACCCGCTCAAGGACCCGCGCATTCCGGATATCGTTCTGGAGCCGAACCTCGGCGGTATCTACACCGATGCGGACAGCACCTTTCTCATGGAGCACGGCGGCTTTAGCGATGACGACACGCACGTCGCTCTGTTGATCGCCGGTCCCGGTGTTCCTTCGGAGGTGATCCGGCGTCCGGTACAGACCACCGAGATCGCCCCGACGATCATCAAGGCGCTCGGTCTCAACCCCGAGGCGCTCCAGGCCGTGCGCATGGAGCACACCCGCATCTTGCCCGGCTTGCCGGGCTTGCCCTGAGAACAGCCCCGTTTCCCGCCCGGCCTCGCCCGGCTCGGCTCGATCCTGCCGGGCCGGGCGGCGGGCGGAAAGACCGCTGTCTATTCGTATTCATTTTGTTTTTAAAGCAGCCGGTGAGTGACCACGTTGCTATGCCTACCCGTCACCGCCGCGGAGAACGTATAGGATCTGGCGGCAGGACAAAGGATGAATCGATCCGAGGGGACCAGTGATGCAAAACCGCACTTTTTCGAAAATAGCAGGATTTTTTGCGTTGGGAACGCTCTGCCTGGGCGCGCTCGGGGCGAGCGCCCGAGCCACCGGGGCCAAACCTCCGCGGATTCGCCATGTTCTGCTCATCAGCATCGACGGCCTGCACGCCCTGGACCTGGCTCATTTCATCGCGCTGAAACCGGACTCCCATCTGGCGCGGCTCGCTTCAAGCGGCGCCACGTACACCCAAACATCCACATCCAAGCCGTCAGAGTCTTATCCCGGGCTCTTGAGCATCGTCACCGGCGGATCGCCGAATGCGACCGGCGTCTGGTACGAAGGGAGCTGGGCGCGGAATCTTTCCCCGCCCGGCTCGAACTGCTCGGTTAAAGGCGTCGAGGTGATTTGGGATTCCTCGGTCGATCGAAACAAAAACCTCTTCGACGGGGGCGGCATTGACCCGGCCAAGCTTCCGCTCAATCCGGCCAAGGGCTGCGTTCCGGAGTATCCGCACGATTACCTTCGCGTGAACACGATCTTCGACGTCGTTCACGCCGCCGGCTTGCGCACTGCGTGGATCGACAAACACCCTGCCTACGAAATGGTGAACGGGCCTTCCGGCCACGGCGTCGACGATCTGTTTACCCCGGAAATTTCGAAGGATCATGCCATCGCCGCGCACGTCGTGAAGGTTGGGGAAGCCTACGACGACACCAAGATCGCCGCACTGCTCAACGAGATCGATGGAAAGGATCACACGGGGAAGAAGCAGGTCGGGGTCCCGGCCCTGTTGGGGGCCTCCTTGGAGGAATTTACCACGTCGCAGAAAGCGTGTGGGTACGCCGACGCGAGCGGCCACCTAACCCCGTGCATGGTGCAGGCGCTGGGCCATGTGGATGAAGACCTGGGGAAATTGCTGGCCGCCCTCAAGGCCCACGGCCTGGCTTCTTCGACCCTCGTGATCATCACCGCCAAGGACGGCGATGGGCCGATCGATGCGAGAAAACGGAGGATCATTCCCGACACACTCCTGCCCCGGATCATCAACCAGGCGCATCCCGGCGTGCTGGCGCTCGCCTATCAGGACGGCGATCTCGCCTCCATCTGGCTGAAAGATCCGAGCCAGACCGCAGCGGTGGTGAAAACGCTCAGCGAACCCCAGAATGAGGCCGCTCTGGACATCCGGAGGATTTTCTCCGGCGAGTCGTTGAAGCTAATGTTCAATGATCCCCGCAAGGACCCGCGCATTCCGGACATCGTTATCGAGCCGAACCTTGGCGGAGTCTACACCGATGCGAACAGCAAATTCCTCGAGGGAACCGGCGGTTTTAGCGATGAGGACACGCACGTCGCCTTGTTGATCGCCGGTCCCGGCATCCCCTCGGAAGTGATCCGGCGTCCGGTACAGACCACCGAGATCGCCCCGACGATCATCAAGGCGCTCGGCCTCAACCCCAAAGCGCTCCAGGCCGTCCGCATGGAGCACACCCGCATTTTGCCGGGCTTGCCGGGACTGCTCTAAGAATGGTTTTGATTTTCCCCCAACCGGGCGGCTTCAGCCGGGCGACGGGGGGTTCTTCTCGGCAACGATAACGGTATAGCCGAGTTGGCCCCGGTCGATCGCCTGGCGGGCCGCCTCTGCCATCCGCTTGGCGGAGACAAAATCGACATCGGGCAGGGCCAGTTTTCTCAGGCCAACCAGGATTTCGGCGCCCAGCAGTTTCATCCGGATCTGATCGACCATTTCGACAAGCGCCCCGTCGTGATTCTCTATCGTACGCAGCTCGAGACGGGCGGAGCGCAGGTAGTCCGCATAGCTTTCCGCCGGTTGCGCATCGGCGATGCACGCGATCCAGGCGAGCAAACCATCGAGTTCCTGGGGCAAGGCAGTTCCCCGCGTAAGATCGCTGATCCCGACACGGCCGCCCGGGCAAAGAACGCGGGCAAATTCACGGGCCGCGGCGGATTTATCCGGAAACGTGCAAAAGGCACATTCGCACAGGATGGCGTCGAAGGAGGCGTCGGGGAAATCGAGGCGCTCGGCGTCGCCGGGATCGAAATGCACGCGGGGAGCCAGTCCCTTGCTCGCCGCGAGTTCGTTCGCCCGTTCGACGTTCTGTCCGCCGTAATCGACGCCCGCCACATGGCATCCCCAACGCTCCGCCAGGAAGAGGGCGCTCGTCCCGACGCCGCTCGCCACGTCGAGCACGCGCGACTCCCGTGTGAGGGCCAGGAGCACACCCAGCCGCTCGGTCAGGCGCAATCCTCCCGGATGAAAGCAGTTCCCGAGCAACCGTCTGGCGCTTTCGACCGTTACTTTGGACCCTTCCGCCAAAGCGGGGCGCGCGAAGGCTCCCGCAAATGTCAAAACCAGCAACAATAATAGGGATCTCGCTTTCACTGTTTTTTCTCCTTTTTCATGCCTGGGCGATTTCGAAGCGGCGGCGTCGATTCGGTCATCAACGAGGGCCGGTTTTCTGCTTCCGCTGATGTGACCGGACGCGCGCAAAAAAAGATTCACGGAAAGGGGCGAAACAAGGAGCGAAACGGGGCGCAGAAAAAATGAATCTTTTTCCGGCGCCAACCTGTCAATCGGCGGGATAGAGAGGCGCGCTAGGCGCCGGCCAGTTTGCGGAACTGTTCTTCGTCGAGGATCTCGACGCCCAGCTCGCGCGCCTTGTCGTATTTCGAGCCGGGATCGGCGCCGGCCACGACGTAATCGGTTTTCTGGCTGACCGATGAGGAGACTTTGCCACCGCGGCCGGTCACGAGCGCCGAAGCCTCGTCGCGCGTCAGATGCGAAAGCGTTCCGGTAAACACAAACGTTTTCCCGGCCAGACGCGCATCGCGCGCCGTTTTGCGCTCCCCGTGGAAACGAAGCCCGGCGCTTTCGAGCTTCCGCAGCAGTTCCTGATTCGCCTTTTCGGAGAAGAACTCGACGATACTTTCGGCCACCTTGGGGCCGACTTCCGTAACCTCGGTTAATTCTTCCACGGCGGCTTTTGCCATGGCGTCCAGGGAACCGAAATGGTCGGCGAGCAGTTCGCCCGTGCGCTCGCCGACAAACCGTATGCCCAGCGCGAAAATCAGGCGCGCCAGGCTCGCCTGCTTGCTCTTCACGATTTCATCGAGCAGATTCTCGGCGGATTTCCTGCCCATCCGTTCGAGCGGTTCGAGATCGCCCAGGCGCAGGCCGTACAGGTCGGCCATGTCCTTCACAATCCCTTTTTCCACCAGTTGATCGACCAGCTTGTCGCCCAGCCCGTCGATATCCATCGCGTGGCGCGAGGCGAAATGCAGAAGCGACTCGCGGCGCTTGGCCGGGCAGGACGCATTGACGCAGCGGTAGGCGACCTCGTCGGGCGATTTGTGAATCGGCCGGCCGCACTCGGGGCAGTGGCGGGGCGGCTCCGGTTTTTTGCCGTGGGCGTGCCGGGTGACCTCGATCACGTGAGGAATAACCTCGCCGGCGCGCTCGATGACGATCGTATCCCCGATGTGCAATCCGAGCCGCTCGATTTCGTCCATGTTGTGCAGGGTCGAGCGGCTGACGGTCACCCCGCCCACCTCCACCGGTTCGAGTATGGCGACGGGCGTCAGGGCGCCCGTGCGCCCCACCTGCCAGATCACCTCCTTCACCACCGTCGTTTCCTGACGCGCCGGATATTTGTAGGCGACGGCCCAGCGGGGCGCCTTGGCGGTGAAGCCGAGTTCGCGTTCAAGCGGGACGGAATCGACCTTGACGACGATCCCGTCGATCTCGTACGGGAGCTTCTCCCGCTTCGATTCCCAACGCTCGCAGTAGGCGATCACGTCGTCGATCGAGCGGCAACGCTCGGCATGGCGGAGCGAGCTGAGGAACCGGATCGCTTCGAGCGCCTCGAGCGTCTTCCATTGCGTATCGAAGGGCACCCGCCGGCCCACGTACAGAAAATAGGCGAAAAAATCGAGGCGGCGGGACGCCGTGATCGCCGGATCGAGCACGCGCACCGACCCCGCGGCGGCATTGCGCGGGTTGGCGAAGCGGCGCGCGCCGGCCTCGTCCTGCAGGCGGTTCAGGTCCTCGAACGCCTTGCGCGTCATCACCGCCTCGCCCCGCACTTCGAAATTCCGCGGCAGGCCGTGCTCTTTCAGCGCCTCCGGCTCGATGCGGAGGGGAATCGAGCGAATCGTGCGGATATTCGGGGTCACATCCTCGCCCGTCTCGCCGTCGCCGCGCGTCACGCCGCGCACGAGCAGGCCGTCTTCGTAGATCAGCGACAGGCTCAGCCCGTCGAATTTGTTTTCCGCCACATATTCGACGGCGGAACGCTCCGCCCGTTCCCTCACCCGGCGGTCGAAATCGCGCAATTCATCGTAGCCGTAGGTGTTGTCGAGGCTGAGCATCGGCGAGGGATGGCGGACGGAGCGGAAGCCTTCGCGCGTCTCGCCGCCGACGCGCCGGGTCGGCGAATCCGGCGTCACCAGATTGGGGTATTCCGCCTCGATCTGCTTGAGCCGGTCCATCAACCGGTCGAATTGGCGGTCGGAGATGGCGGGCCGGTCGAGAACGTAATAGAGGTATTCGTGCTCGCGGATCTCGCGGCGCAATCGCTCGATTTCCTGTGCTATAGGCCGGGGCGCGGACATGCGAGCAATCCTCGAAGCAAAGAACCGGTTCAAACGAAGCCGGTATTATACAATGCGTCCGAGAGGCCCATCCCTTGCTCACGGGAATCCACGACGCGGTACTGATTCACAACCCTGCCGCCGGCCGCAGCCACCACCGCCACGGACAGGACCTCGAAGCCGCCAAGCGCATCCTGGCCGAAGCCGGCATCACGGCCGAACGGCAAGAGACCGCGCGCGCGGGCGACGCCACCCGTCTGGCGCGTGAAGCGGCGCAAAGCGGGCGGGGCCTGGTGATCGCGTGCGGCGGCGACGGAACGATCAATGAAATCGCCAACGGGCTGGCGGGCAGCCCGGTCCCCATGGCGATTCTGCGGACCGGCACGGCCAACGTGCTCGGCAAGGAACTCGATCTGCCCTGGAGCATCCCCGACGCGCTTCGCCGCAATCTGGCCGGGCGGCTGGAGAGAATCGCGTTGGGCCTGGCGCGCCACGAGTCGGACGAACCCTGGGAGCGCTACTTCGTCTGCGTGGCCGGGGCCGGGGTGGACGGATCGATGGTGCATCAGGTGGATCCGCGATTGAAGGACCAGACCGGCGAGCTGGCCTACTGGCTGACCGGGCTATCTCACTTTTTCACCTACCCGTTTCGCGCGTTTTCCGTGATCGCCGGCGACCAATGCTTCCAGGCGGCGCAGGTCATCATCGGCCGGACGAAATATTACGCGGGGCCGTTCCGCATCACGGCCGGCGCCGATCTGTTCAGCAACCTGTTCGAAGTCGCCGTATTCACCTCCACGAACCGCTTCCGCTACCCGGCGCACATGAGCGAAGTGTGGACGGAGCGGCTGCAGGAACAGAGCGACGTGCACTTCGTGAAAACGAACCGGGTGCTTTGCGAGGCGCCCGGCGGCGCGACCGTGTACGCCGAGATCGATGGCGAGCCGGCGGGGAAACTTCCGATCGAATTCAGCATCGCGCCCGATGCGCTGACGCTCGTGGTGCCGGGCAAGGAAGCGCCACAAGCCCCGGCCCGCGCCGGGGATCGCGCCCGCCAAACCCGATAAGCCCGATAAACCCGACAAACCCGGCAAGCAAGACAAGCAAGAAACATGCGCACCGGAACCGCCCTCCGGCGTAGTAAGTTCGGTTCGGGCTTTGTTAGCATGGGCGCATGTGGATTCACTCGAATCTTTGGCCCTCGTGGCTTTCCTTGAATTTCCCCGAGTTCGCGCACGGCATTCGGATCGCCATCATCCTGGCGGGCGCTTACCTCCTGAATCGGGCGCTCAGGGCGCTGTTCGCGAAAAGCCAACAGCGCATCGCCCAACGGATGGCGGAGTTGCGCGGCGGCATGGACCCCGAACTGAAGAAACGCGCCACGACCCTGGGCGCCATCGCCCGCAAGACGATCGGCGTCATCATCTGGATCATTGCGCTGATCATGGCGCTTCGCGAGGCGGGCTTCGACGTCACGCCAATTCTGGCCGGCGCCGGGGTGGCCGGGGTGGCCGTCGGGTTCGGCGCGCAACACCTCGTACGGGACGTGATCGCCGGCGCCTTTCTCCTGCTGGAGAACCAGATCCGGGTGAATGACGTGGCCGTCATCAACGGCACCGGCGGCCTGGTGGAACAGATCAATTTGCGCACGACGGTTCTGCGCGGCATGGACGGCACCGTTTACATCTTCCCCAACGGCTCGATTCAGACCCTGGGCAACATGACCCACGGCTTTTCGTATTACGTGTTCGACC
Source organism: Candidatus Dormiibacterota bacterium (assembly GCA_035534495.1). GTDB lineage: Bacteria > Acidobacteriota > Terriglobia > Acidiferrales > UBA7541 > JAKASX01. The sequence continues at coordinate 10,924 of DATLRW010000214.1, forward strand.
TGGGCGTCGCCTACAAGGAGGACACCGACCGCGTGTCGGAAGTGCTCAAGGGCATCGCGGACGAATTGATGAAGGAAGAAAAGTTTACGAAATTGATCCTCGCCCCGCTGGAAATCCTCGGCGTCGACAAATTCGCCGATTCCGCCGTAATCATCAAGGCGCGCATCAAAACCGTTCCCATCCAGCAGTGGATGGTCGGCCGGGAGATGAACCGCCGCATCAAGAAGAAATTCGACGAGTTGGGAATTGAAATTCCCTTCCCTCACATGAGCCTCTATTTCGGCGAGGCGAGCAAGCCGTTCCGGATGAGCCTCGATCAGCTGGATCGTGGCGAACTGAAGGCGCTGATCCGGGAAGTCATCGAGGAGCAGCAGGCCGCTCAAGCCGGGAAGCGTTTGGGAGAAGCGTGACGGACAGCGGGACGAGGCCTATTCGGTGCCGGGCTTGCGCCCGAACAGCCACCACCAGACGCCGTAGCTGATTCCCATCGTGAAGACCACCAGGATGACCAGTTCCAGCTTGTTTTCCACCAGGAAGCGCGTGGCTTGCCGGCCGAAGTAGATGGCCAGAAGGCCCTCGGCCGTATAGCGCAACCCCCGGCCGACCACCAGGGCCAGCGCGAAATTATCCAGCGGGATTTGGAACAAGCCGGCGGCCAGGACGAACGGCTTGAACGGAAGCGGCGGGGGAAGAATCGCGGGGATGGCGACGCTCAGAAACTGATTGCGCCGCACCCAACCGCGAATCCGCTCGGCGCGGGCGCCGGCGCTGCGGCGGTACATGGCCTCGCCGCCCTTCTTCGCCAGGAAATAGAGCCAGAAGCAGCCAGCGAGCGAGCCGAGCGTGGCCATCATGACGTAATAGGGCATCAGCCGCGGATCGTGGATGGTGAATTGAACCAGCAGGATATCGTTGACAAAGGGAAAGGAGAGGACGGAAGAATCGAAAAAGCCGATAATGAACAGACCGAGCCCGCCCAGCGAGCCGACCAGCGTGCGCAGCCATAGCGGAAGTTGTTGCATCCACACCCGAATGAGATTCGCCGAAGTCCCGGGGCCGCCGGTTCGAAATCAACCCCCCGGCCGGCTCATCCTTCGGCAAGGAGCCGTTCCTGCCAGCCAAACGCGTGGATTTTAGCAGAGAATCCGCCCGGGCACGGTCTCTAGATCAGAACGACGCTCTGGCCGGAGATGTCGAATCTCTTCCGGCAATGAAGATTGCGGCAAGCCACCAGGTCATCGACGCGAACCATGTAACTGCGCGCCTTGTCGAAGCGCTTGCGGTCTTCCGCGTTTGCGCCGTTGGGCAAGGCCGTCTTCCGGGAACGAACCTTCCAGCGAATGGGATAGGAGTTTTCCTCGCGACAGAACGGGCACTTCAGAGGAATCTGCTTGGTTTCCTCGCGCTCGTCGTAAAAGAAGCGGTCCTCCACATTTCCCCCTTGCGCGTCAATTCGAGGCGGCCGGACGCGACAGGCCGCCGAAATCGTCGATCGTCACAAATCCCAGGCCAGCATCCACCCAGCGAGGCACCCAATATTCAAGCGCCCGGACCACGTGGCTGCGGTCGGCGTCGCCGACCACATGATGGCCGTCATGCATCAGCACGATTTCTCCACCGCGGGCACGGGCCAGGCGCCGGATGATCAGATCGGCCGGCTGCGGCTTCCAGTCGAACAAAATCCGCGTCCAGAGGGCCACCCCGTTCCAGCCGCCGCGGCGGACGACCGGGGCGAGTTGCGGACCGCGGAACCCGAACGGCGGGCGCATCCAGCCGGGACGGCGGCCGGTGGCCTCAAAAATGGCTTCCTGGCAACGGTCGAGCTCGTCGCGAATCCGCCCGGCGGATAGCCACAGTAGATTCGGATGCGTTTCGGTGTGATTGCCGATGGCATGGCCACGCGCGGCCACCTCGGCGGCGAGCGCGGGGCAAGCCCGCACGTGGCGCCCGATCATGAAAAAGGATGCGCGCACCCGGTAGCGTTCGAACAGGTCGAGCAGGGTGGGCGTGACGGCCGGATTGGGCCCGTCGTCGAAGGTAAGAGCCACGGCGCCCGGCGAGCCGGTGGACCGGAGAACCGGACCGAAGATTTGCGATGTGGGGGAGACCGCCGCCCACGACGCGGCCCCGGCCGTACTGGCCCCGGCCAGTGAAAAAGCAACCCAGTTCATCAAGACGCACTTACCCCCAGGTCAGGCATCAACCGCTATTGTCTCATGCCCGGCGGGAACTGTCAGTCGGACGCCTTCGGCTGTTTCTGAGGACGGTACAGGATGACGTGGACTTTCTCGAGGGTGATCAGCCCCCCGCCGACCATTTCATCCAGGCGGGGAAGAATGGCTTCGATGCGTTCGGCGGATTCGACCGTTTCGATGACGATCGGCAAGTCCTGCGAGAGGCGGAGGATTTTGTCGGTGTGGTAGATGCTCGAGGAGCCATAGCCGCCGACGCCGCGAAGAACGGTAACCCCGCCGAAGTGTTCGCGCCGCAGCAGTTCGACAATCGCGTCGTGCAGAGGCCGGCCGCCCCAGCGGTCCGATTCGCCGATGTGGATGCGCATCAGGGTGTGCTCGCCTTCGAATTTCGTGTGCTGCATGCCGCCTCCCCGGGCCGTCCGGTACGGCGATCTCCGGCCCCTTAAAACGCGTTTGCCAGGCGCATCCCCAGCATCACCGCCAGCAGGCCGCCCATGACGCTGACGCCGAGATAGAGGATGGCGCTTGGCCAGGCGCCATCCTCGAGCATACGAACTGTTTCCCAAGTAAAGGTAGAAAAAGTCGTGAACGCACCGAAAAAGCCGACCGTAATCGCAATCCGCCATTCTGGAGGAAAGGCGAGATGTTGGAAACTGAACTGCGCCACGCCCCCGAGCAAGAAACAGCCCAATAGATTGACAACCAACGTGCCGGTAGGAAACATGGAACCCGTCCAGGATTGGACGAGCCCCTGCAGGCCATACCGGGCCAGCGTGCCAGCCGCGCCAAAGACAACCAGCAGAAATATAAGCACCTTTGCTCCGAATTCTGCGCTCCGGCGGCGGCCTTAACAAAAAACTCCCGGTCGCCGGGAAGCGGCCAGGAGTCATCAGTCCGCTATGCGGACGGTTAGGGCGAACTCCATCGCCCGAATTTTGTATAACCGAAATGTAAGCGCGGAGGCGAGAGATGTCAATTCAGGCGCCGGCCCGGGCTGTTCAAAGAGAGCAAGTCGGAGATTGCGCTTGTCGGCCCGGGGCGCGGGGTCGGCTATAATCGCGAAGGGGCCTTATTTAAATGTTTTCCAAGTCGGGTGTAAAGATCGGGCGGGTGATGGGCATACCCATCTACCTGCACCCGAGTTGGTACGTGATCTTTCTCGTGATCACGGCGATCATGGCCACACAGTTTTCCGCAGCCCACCCGGAGTGGACCCCGGCGCAGCACTGGACGTTCGGCATACTGACCAGCCTGCTTTTCTTCGCGTCGGTGCTGTTTCATGAGCTGGGCCACAGCAGCGTGGCCATGCGCTACAAGATACCGGTGCTCTCCATCACGCTGTTCATTTTCGGCGGCCTGGCGGAGATCGCCCGCGAACCCGACCGGCCGATGCAGGAGTTCAACATCGTCATCGCGGGACCGTTGGCGAGCTTTCTGCTGGCCGGACTGTTCCTGGGAGTGGAACAGATGGCCCCGGCCGCTTCGATCGTCGCGGCGATGGCGGGATGGCTGGCCTACATCAACGGCATACTCGGCGGCTTCAACCTGGTGCCGGGCTATCCGCTCGACGGGGGACGCATTCTGCGCTCGATTGTTTGGGCGTGGACCAAGAATTACAATCGCGCGACGCAAGTGGCCTCGCGGGCCGGACAAGTGATCGCCTACGTGCTGATTCTGGCAGGAGTCGTGATCGCGGTGTACGACAAGGATTGGATGAGCGGTGTGTGGTGGGTGCTGATCGGCTGGTTCCTGCTGACGGCGGCGCAACAGAGCTACGCGCAGGTCTCGGTGCGCCGCGTGCTGGATGGGCTGAAGGCCGCCGATGTCATGAGCTCGGAGCTGCCGACGATCGATCGATCCCTGTCGCTCGACGATTACATGCGGGAGGTGCTCCGCACGGGCCGGCGCTGCCACATGGTGCTCGGCAGCAACGATCTGGTGGGAATGATCACGCTGCAGTCGGTGAGCCACGTTCCCCGCGACGAATGGGCCACCACCTCGATTCAGGCCGCGATGCTGCCGCAGGAGCGGATCGAGTGGGCGCAGGCGGACGAGCCGGCCCTCGGCCTGCTGGAGCGGATGCAGCGGACCGACACCGGCGATATGCCGGTGTTGCAGGAGGGACAGGTCGTGGGCATGGTTTCCCGCGACAGCGTGCTTCGCGTCATTCAGACGCGGCTACAACTCGAACGGTTTGCCCAAGCCTGACGCCGACGCCGTAGAGGCCTCGGCAACCGGGCGGGAGAGAACCGGCGGGGCAATTTCGTGACGCCAATGCGTGTTCTCGTGGTTGAAGACGAGCGGAAAGTGGCAAGCTTCGTCGCGCGAAGCCTGCGCGAGAGGACTTGCGCGGTCGATATTGTCACCACCGGCCGGCAAGCGATCGAGTCGGCGCAAACGGCCGAGTACGACCTCATCCTTCTCGACCTTCGCCTGCCGGACATCGACGGCCTGGAAGTCTGCCGGCGGCTGCGGCAAAGCGGCATGGAGACCCCGATTCTGATGCTGACGGCGCGGGGTCTGGTGGAAGAGCGCGTGCGCGGGCTGGACGCGGGGGCCGACGATTACCTGGTGAAGCCGTTCGCCCTGGCCGAACTGCACGCGCGCATCCGCGCCCTCAGCCGGCGCGGGCTGAACCGCGGCGTGACGCTGCGCTTCGCCGATCTGACCCTGGACCGGCGGCGCCGCTCGGTCGAACGCGGCGGGCAGGCGATCACGCTGACGCAAAAAGAGTTCGCCCTGCTCGAATTCCTTCTGCTGCGCGTTCCCGAGACGGTTACGCGCAGCGAAATCGTCGAGCATGTCTGGGATTCCACCTTCGACAGCGGAAGCAATCTGGTCGAGGTGTACATGAACCGGTTGCGCCAAAAAGTGGATCACGGCTACGGCGTGAAGCTGCTGCACACGGTGCGCGGCGTGGGCTACCGGCTCGGGCTGGAATCATGAGGCGGCCGCTCGGTCTGCGCACGCGGATGATGCTGCTTTTCTGCGCCGTGGTGGGCGTGCTGCTGGCCGCCTCCTTCGGCATTCTCTACGCCTGGCAGGTTCACGATATCCACCGGGAATTCGACCGGCAACTGCTCGGAGCCTCCGCCCCGCTGGCTGCCCACCTCGTCACCGACGGCCATGCCCGAGAAATCAATCGATTCAACATACCAGGCGAGTACTTTGAAGTTCTCAGCCCGAACGGACGGGTGCTGGCACGTTCGCTGAATCTGGCCTCGGCCCCTCTGGCGCTGCCTCGTGGCGCCACAGCCGTCCGACAGCCCACGGTGTTTGGCATTGACGACCCCAATCAGGGGTATCTGCGACTGGCGGCCGTGCCGGTCATGCTCAAAAAAACGCCGGCCATCCTCGTATTGGGAATGTCAATGCTCAAACTGGGGCGGATGCAAGGCGAGCTGCAGAGCGGGCTGGGACTGCTGTTTGGGCTCAGTCTGGCCGTGATGGCGCTGGTTTCGGCCTGGTACGTGCGCCGAAGCCTTCGTCCGATCATCGATCTCACCGAACACACCTCCCAATTGGCCAAGCGGCTGGAGACGCCCGGGAGCCTGCTCTCGAGCCGGCCTCTGCCCAGGGGACTCGCGGGGCGGCCGGATGAGATCGGGCAGCTGGCCGAGGCGTTCGAGGAACTCTGGGAACGCATGCGAACGGCGGTCGGACAGCTCCGGCAGTTTGTCTCCGACGCCTCGCACGAATTGCGGACGCCGCTCGCCGTGCTGCGCGGCGAGACCGATCTGGTGCTCAGCGAGCAGCGGAGCGAGGGAGAATACCGCCAGGCGCTCCAGGTGATCCAGGATGAACTCGGGCAGTTGAGCCGGATCGTCGACGGGCTGTTCACGCTGACGCTGGCCGACGCCGGCCAGTTGCGCCTGGCGCGCGAACCGCTCTATCTGAACGAAGTTCTCGAAGAGGCATGTCAACTGGCGGAAGTGCGGGCGCGCGGGAAGAACATTTCCATCGAGAGGGCTCTCGGCAATGAGCTTCCCTATCAGGGCGACGAGACGTGGCTGCGGCAGCTCTTCCTGTCGTTCCTCGACAATGCCGTCAAATATTCGCCCTCGGGAACCCACATTCGCGTTACGCTCGAGGGCCGCAACGGCGCGGGCGCGAGGGTCGGTTTCGCGGACCAGGGCCCCGGCATCGCCCCCGAGCACCTGCCGCACATCTTCGAGCGCTTCTATCGCGCCGGCGCGGACGAGGCGCAGAGCGGCGGCCTGGGACTGGCGATCGCCGAAGCCATCGCACGCGCCTGTGGCGGCACGATCGAGTGCTCGAGCCAGTTGGGCGCAGGTTCCCGGTTTACCGTGAATCTGCCGAAGGTTCCGCCCGAATCGAACCTGAACAGGAATTAATACTGGTTTCATCCGTATTCAGCCGGGCCGCTATAGACTTGGGTGGTGATATTTTGAGGGTTCGCGCCGGTGCGCCTCTTGAAGACGGAAATCCTTCCCTGTCACGGAACCACAGGCTTTACTCTCCAGTGCCGTCCCCCTTGCCGAAGCGCGAAAGGGTACGGGGGCCGGGCATAAAAACAGGCTTTGCCAGGGCAACGGTCAGTGTGAGATAAACTCTGGTCTGATTTCACAGGAGAGAAGATTATGGACAGCGGAGACGAGACTGTGAGGCCATTTGACGCGCCGGCACGAAGCGAGGGGGTCATGGCAACGCACGGGAAAAGCCGAACCGGCTGGCGTAGGGTGCGCGAGCGGACGATAGCCGCCGCGGTTCTCCTGCTAGCGCCCTGTCTGTCGGCCTCCGTGGCTCTGGGACAGACCAAGGGTGCGTCCGCGCCGCAAACCATTCAACTGGCCACTCTACCGGCGTCGGCAAACGCCGGCTCGCCGCTGACACTGAGTCTTTCCGACGCGCTGGAGCGGGCACAGAAAAACAGCCCCCAGTTTCAGGCCGCGGTGACGGTGGCAAAGATGGCCCGCCAGAACCAGGTGCAGGCCAGGGCGTCGATGCTGCCCTCGCTCAGCGACCTGAGCCAATACCTGAACACGCAGGGCAACGGGATCTCGCCGGTGGGCCGGTTCGTAACCAACGACGGCGTCCACGTCTATCGGCAGTGGGCCGTGGTTCACCAGGACATGCCCGGTTCCTTCTTTATTGGCGCGGCGCCGCGCCTGGCGGCATACCAGACAGCCGTCGCGAAGGCGGACCAGCAGATTGCGCTGCGCGGGCTGAATGTGACGGTGACGCAAGATTACTACACGCTGGTCGTGGCGCAGCGGAACTACGCGATCGCGGAGCAGACCCTGGCCAGCGCGCGGCGCTTCCTCAAAATCAGCCAGGCGCTCGAGCAAGGCGGCGAAGTGGCCCGCGCGGACGTGATCCGGTTCCAGCTGGAAGTGAACACGGATCAGCGAGCCCTCGAGGACGCGAATTTGACAATGGAGCAGGCGCGGATGAATCTCTCCGTGCTGCTATTCCCCAAGTTCAACCAGAATTTCACCGTCGTGGACGACCTGGATACGCCGCCGGTCCTACCCAGTTTCCGGCGGGCGGAGGCGATGGCCGGCACCGAAAATCCGGACCTGGCGGCGGCCCTGAATTTCTATCACGCGGCCGGGGTGCAGGTGGCAATGGCGAAAGCGGCGTTCTTTCCTTCCTTCTCCATCGATTTCGACTACGGCATCGAGGCGAATCGCTTCGCTCTCCAGAGCGAAAATCAGACCAAACCCGGCATCCGGATGCCGAACCTCGGCTATTTCGTCACCTATTCGATGAGCTTCCCGGTTTGGGACTGGGGAACAAATCTGAGCCGGTTGCGCCAGGCCAAGGATCAGAAAGCGCTCGCTCAGCTCAACTTAACCTACGCCCAGCGGCAGTTGATGAACAATTTGTACTCTTACTATAATGAGGCCGCTACCGCCTGGAACCAGTTGGGTAACCTCCGGGACTCTGTGGATTTGGCCGAGCACAATCTTCAACTGGTCACCATGCAATACCAATCAGGAGAGACAACCGTGGTGAGTGTTCTTGACGCTGAGACTTCGCTGGCCACCGCACGTACCGGTTATGCGGTGGGCGAAGAGCGGTACCGGAATGCTCTGGCAGCCCTTCAAACTATAACGGGGAGTTTCTAAGCGTGAGAGTGCAAAGGATTTTACGGCAAGGGGGCATTGCGCTGATCCTGTCGGGAAGCCTGATGTGGATCGGCTGTTCCGGCAAGGCGCCAGCGGCGCCCGAGCCGGTCGTGACGGTGCAGGCAGCGAAGGTCGCCCGGAAGACGATTCAGGATGTGGTTTCGACCGAGGCGGTGCTCTATCCGCTGAGCCAGGCGTCGATCGTGCCGAAAATCAGCGCCCCGATCGAAAAGTTCTACGTGAACCGCGGAAGCCACGTCCATGCGGGAGAATTGCTGGCCACGCTCGAAAACAAGGATTTGCAGGCGGCCCTCCAGCAGGCCAAGGGAACCTACGATCAGGCCCAGGCCGCCTTTGCCACAAACACCAAGATCAATCTTCCCGTCCAGATTCAGTCCGCCGAACTGAACGTCCAGGAGACCCGGCAGGCGATGCAGTCGAGCCAAATGGTGTATCAGAGCCGCGAAAAGCTTTTCAAGGTCGGCGCCATTTCGCGCAACCTGGTCGATCAGTCGCACGTGAGCTACCTTCAGGCGCGGACCCAATACGAGGTCGCCCTCACCACACTGAAGGGAATGCAGGCCGGGGGGCAGAAAGCGGGCATGCAATCCGCCCAAGGGCAACTGGCCTCGGCCAAGGGCCAATACGACGCCGCCCTGGCCAACCTGCAGTATTCGCAGATTCGCAGTCCGATCGACGGCGTCGTCACGGACCGCCCGCTCTACGAGGGACAGATGGCTACGGCGGGAACCCCGATGATGACGGTGATGGACCTGTCGCACATCATCGGTCGCGCCTACGTTTCGCCACAACAAGCGGCGTTGTTGAACGTCGGCGACCCGGCGTCGATCGTTGCCGCCGGTGGGCAAGCCGACGTGCCAGCGAAAGTAACGGTGGTGAGCCCGGCGCTGGACCCGAACAGTACAACGGTCCAGGTGTGGGTTGAGACAAACAATCCCAAGGACCAGCTGAAGCCCGGATCGACGGTTCAGGTGAACATGGTGGCGAAAACGGTGAAGGACGCCTTGGTGGTGCCGGCCGACGCGATTCTCACCGCATCGGACGGGACGACTTCGGTGATGTTAATCGGCCCGGATGACGTGGCTCACCAGACCAATGTGAAAACGGGGATTCGGGAGGACGGCGAGGTGCAAATCGTGAGCGGTCTTCAGGAAGGCCAGGAAGTGGTGACCACCGGGGCCTTCAGCGTGCCGGACGGAACCAAGCTGAAAATCGAGAGCGGAGCAGAGCCTGCGGGCGGCTCGGGCAACTGAGGACGGATCTGGATGACCATGGATCATTCAACCGGAATGAACCCGGAGAACCTTGAGCAACCCAAGCGCGCGCACGAAGTGTACTGGTTTGCGCGCGAACACAAATCGATCATTTTCCTAATCATCACGCTGGCGCTTGTTGGCGCCTACATGATATTCAACATTCCCATCGCCGTATTCCCTTCCACGGATTTCCCGCGCGTCGTCATCGGCGTCGACAACGGGGTGATGCCGATCGACCAGATGCTGGTGACCATTACCCGCCCGGTGGAAGAAGCGGTAAGCGGAATTCAGGGAATCCAGGACGTGCAGTCGATCACCAGCCGGGGCTCGGCCGAAATCGATCTCTATTTCAGCTGGAACGTGAATATGTTCGAGACCCTCGCGCGAGTGAACGCGGCGCTGGCGCGAATATCGTCGACGCTTCCGCCAACCGCCAGCATCTCGAGCCAGCGGCTGGAGTTTTCCAGTTTCCCGATCCTGGGCTATGGGATGACGTCGAAAACAATGTCCCAGGAGCGGCTTTGGGAACTGGCCACCTACGATATCAAACCGCGTCTGGCGGCCCTGCCAGGCGTTGGGACGATCGTGATCCAGGGCGGGCAGGTCCCGGAATTTCATATCGTCCCCAACCCGGCGAAGCTGCTGGTGACCGGCGTCAGCGTGTCGGACCTTCTGGCCGCGGTCAACCGGTCGAACATTATCCAGTCGCCAGGGCTATTTCCCCAGAAGCATCAGCTGTTTTTGGGCCTGATCAGCGGGCAGGCTCACGATGCCCAACAGATCGAGAATATCTTCATCAAGAACACCGCCAACGGCGCCCCCGTCCACATTGGAGACGTCGCCAAAGTTGAGCCGTCTTACCTGCCGCAGTTCACGATTTGCACGGCCAACGGGCAGCCGGCTGTGCTCATCAACGTCAACCGGCAGCGCGGCAGCAACACCATGCAGGTGGCGACGGCAGTCAATGCAGAGATGAAGAAGATCCAGAAGACCCTGCCACCGGGAATCCAAGTCAGCACCTTTTACGACCAGTCCTGGATCGTGGGGGAATCGATCAAGAGCGTGCGCGACGCGATTCTGATTGGACTGATCCTGGCGTCGGCCGTGCTCGTGCTGTTCCTGCAGGACTGGGGAACATCGTTCATCGCGGGAATGGTAATTCCGATCAGCTTGCTGGTGGCCTGCATCGTGATGAAGCTCCTTGGCGAGAGTTTCAACCTCATGACGCTGGGGGGAATGGCGGCTGCGGTCGGCCTGATCATCGACGACGCGATTGTGGTTTTGGAAAACGTGGTGCTGCACCGTCAGGCCGGCGAGAACCGGTATCAAGCCGTCGCCTTGACGCTCGAAGAGCTTTCCCGCGCGCTGGTCGGTTCGACGCTGACGCCGATCGTGGTATTCCTGCCGCTGGCTATGATCAGCGGGGTCACCGGCGTTTTCTTCCGCGCGATGGCCATCACGATCGCGGCGGCGCTTCTGACGTCGCTGTGCCTAGCGCTGACATGGACGCCTACGCTTTGCCTCTACCTGCTGAAGAAACAGACCGGGCCTGAAGGAGGGGAGCCAGGGGAGAAAGCGCCGGCCGGACGGGAAGTCGAAACCGCCCAGGCAAGCGGTCTTTCGGGCAACCTGCAGAATGGCCCACAAAACAATCCCGCATTCCTGCGCATCGGCAATGGCAATGCATCGGACGATCCGCCGGAAGGTGAGGATGAAAAGAAGTGGATCGAAGAACGCGAGGTTGAAGCCGCCACCGAAGAGGTGCAAAAGCAGCAAGAACTGAGCCGGCTGCTTCAGGCCGAGGAACACGAGTTGATGAAGGGGTACTTCGGCCGGATCATTCGCTTCTACGAAGTATGGTTCCGGCGCAGCCTGCGCTACCCGATCTGGATACCGATTATCACGGTTGCCCTGATCGCGGTTTCGTACATTTGCTACCAGCACATCGGTTCCGACCTGCTGCCCAAAATGGACGAAGGCAGCTTCATCCTCGATTACGTGACACCACCGGGCAGTTCGCTTCAGGAGAGCAACCAAATGGTCAGCCGGATCGAGCAAATCATTCGCTCGGTTCCCGAAGTGAAGGCGACTTCTCGCCGGACGGGCCTGCAACTGGGGCTGGCGGCCGTCACCGAAGCGAACATCGGCGACATTTCCGTCAACCTGAAGACGAATCGCAACCGCGACATCTGGTCCATCATCAATGGAATCCGGCACAGGGTGGTCCGGGACGAACCGTCGGTCGACGTCGATTTCGTTCAGAAGTTGCAGGATATGATCGGCGATCTCACCAACGCCCCTCAGCCAATCGACATCATGATGTTTGCTCCAAACGCTGAATTGCTCGATACATGGGCCCCGAAGGTGGCTGACGCGATCGGCAACATCACCGTGGGCGGAAGGCACCCCGTCGTGGACATCGACGATGGAATCGATTCGACGACCAGCGGGCCGGCGGTTATTTTTGATGTGCGTCAATCGAGGGCCGCTCATGCAGGCTTCAGTCCGCAGGACGTGGCCAACGAAGCGGGAGCGATGTTGGACGGAGTGCGGGCGGCCCAACCGGTCGTTATCAACGATCGCCCCTACTCTGTGCGCGTCCGCTATCCCAATTCCGTCCGTTCATCGCTCAACGCCATGGACAATACTATGCTGGTCAGCCCGACCGGCCAGACGGCCAATTTGGGCTCGCTCGCATCGATGACGGAAGTTCCGGGACAGACGGAAATTCTGCAGGAAAACCAGCAGCGGTACGTCGCGGTGACGGCACGGCTCGAAGGACTCGACATGGGACATGCCATCCAGGACGTACAGGCGACCCTGGCCAAGATGGGGCTGCCGCCGTCGATTCGCATCGAATACGGCGGCCTGTACAAAACGCAGCAACAATCGTTCCGCGACCTGTTCCTGGTTCTCGCGATGGCCATCGTGTTCGTGTTCCTGGTGCTGCTGTTCGAGTTCCGGAATTTTTCCGCGCCGATCGCGATTCTGGTGGCGGCGGTGCTATCGACCTCGGGCGTATTTGTGGGTCTGCTCTTGGCCGGAATCACGTTCAACCTGTCGTCGTTCATGGGCCTCATCATGGTGGTGGGCATCGTGGCCAAGAACGGCATCCTTCTGCTCGACGCCGACGAAAAATTCCGCGCTGCGGGCTTCTCGCGCGAGGAAGCGATTTTCCAGGCAGGCCGTCGCCGGTTGCGCCCAATCACGATGACTGCCATTGCGGCCGTCGCTGGAATGTTCCCGCTCGCGCTCGCCATCGGCTCCGGCTCGCAGATGCTGCAGCCGCTGGCGGTCGCGGTAATCGGCGGACTGCTGATTGCCATGGTTCTCTCGCTATTCGTCACGCCGACGGTTTACTACTACATGACGCGCTGGGCCAAGGGAGCTTGAGCCTGGACCGGCCCCGCTTGCGGCGCGATCCCGGAAAAACGAAGCCATCTCGCGGGGGGGCGTAAAACACTCCCGCCGGGCGCCGCTCCCCCGTGCCGCCGGCGCGGCGCCCGGCCGCGTGCCCCGATTCTTGCCTTCGGCCATGGCGGCGAATAGAATTTAGTTTCCTTTGTTTCCCAACGCTGCCAATCCGGCCGGCGAACTCTTATCCGCCCCGCTTCCAACCAACCAAGTCCCAGGGGCCGGTACGGACGTGTATTGGAGGGTGGAAGGGAGCCTGCTCAACCTGAGCGCGGTCCGGCCGCTCGGGTACTTCACCTGGAACGGGCAGACCTTCAGCGAAAGGTGGACGCGGCGGGGACTGATTGCCGGCTCGGCGCTGCTGCGTCCCCTGCTCTATGCCGCCAACCGCGTTTTCGCGACCCGCGCCCTGCATACCGTGCTGCGCGGGGTTTCGCGCGACCGGCTCGAACTGCTCGGAGATGAGTTTTTCGAGTACGTGCTCAAGCCGCGCCTGCGCCCGGAAAGCGTCGGCCGCCTCAAACAGCTGATCGAGCAGATGCCCGCCGGCGGCGGCGACGTGGTTCTGGTGAGCCAGGCCCTCGATCAGGTCCTTCGCCCGATGGCGCGCCATCTGGGCGTTTCCCGGATCATCGCGAACCGGATCGAGTTTCGCGACGGCAGGGCCACCGGACGCCTGCTGGACCCCGTGATCCGCCCGCGCGGCGCGCTGGCGCTCATCGTGGGCGGAAACCCGGACGGGCGCGTGCCCCTCGACCGGCTCGCGCGCGATCTCGGCTTTTCGGACCGGCCGGAAGTTCTGCAAAACGGCGCCCGGCCGGCCAGGCGGGAAACGCATCCGCTCGTGCGGCCGCTCGCGCGATTCGACGGCCGGACAGAGGTCGAGCGTTTCAGCGTGCGGGAAAGCTACGAAGGCAAACACATCCTGCTGCTGGGGGTGACGGGGTTCATCGGCAAGGTATGGCTGGTGGAGGCGCTCGGCGGACTCCCGAACATCCGCAAGATTTCCCTGCTGATTCGCCGACACCGGTCGTCGAGCGCCATGGCGCGCTTCGAACGCCTGGTGCGCGAATCGCCGGTTTTCGAGCCCCTGGTCCAGCGATACGGGTCCGGCTTCGCAGGGTTCCTGGCCGAGCGAATCGAGGTGATCGAAGGCGACGCGGCCGAGCCGGGGTTCGGGTTGCCCGGCGACGTGCTCGCGCGCCTGGAGCAGTCGGTCGATCTGGTGGTGAACAGCTCGGGCCTCACCGATTTCAACCCCGACCTGCGGGACGTGCTGTCGGCAAACGTGCGCGCCGTGACGCACCTGGCGGAATTTCTGCGCGCCTCGAGCCATGCCGCCCTTCTGCATCTTTCCACCTGTTATGTGGTCGGGCGGCGCGACGGCCGCTTCGCGGAAGAGCTCACTCCCAACTATTCGCCGATCGGCATGTCCCAGTTCGACGCCGAAAAGGAATGGCGCGCTCTCGAAGGGCGGATCGCCGAGATCGAGCGCGAGGCCGATACGCCGGAAGTCGCCGAGCTGCTGCGTCGCGAGGCGTTGCGGCGGCCGGGCGCCGCCAAGCCGCTTTCCGGCCCGGCCCTGGAGAACCAGATTCGCAAGAACCGCGAGCGGTGGCTGCGGCAACGGATGGTGGACGAAGGCATGCGGCGGGCAGCCGAGCTGGGCTGGCCGAACACCTATACGTTCACCAAGAGTATGGCCGAATCGTTGCTCACGCGGCAGGCGGGGACGTTTCCCGTGGCGATCGTGCGGCCGGCAATCGTGGAATCGTCGATCGAGCGGCCCTTCCGGGGATGGAACGAGGGAATCAACACATCGGCCTCGCTTTCCTACCTTCTGGGCACCTACTTCCGGCAGTTTCCGAGCAACGAGCGGAAGCGGCTGGACCTGATTCCGGTCGATCTGGTGGTCCGGGGCATGACGCTGGTCGGAGCGGCGCTGCTCGGCCGGTGCCACGCGCCGGTGTATCACCTGGCCACTTCGGTCTCGAACCCGTGCGACATGCGCCGGTCGATCGAACTGACCGGCCTGGCGCACCGGCGATACTACCGGGCCCAGACCGATTTCGATTCGCATCTGCGGCTCCGGTTCGACGCCATTTCGGTTTCCAAGAAGCGGTACGAGCGCCTTTCCGTCCCGGCCCAGAAGGCGGTGATCCGGCGGATCAACCGCGTGGCCGCGCCCATTTTCCGGCGCGCGCCGCTGGCCCGGCACGAGCGCGAACTGGCGTGGGTGGAGAATCTGATCGCGCTGTTCGAGCCGTTCGTTCTGCTGAACCAACATGTTTTCGAAGCGGAAAACGTGCGCCTGCTTTCCCAGGCGTTGCCGGAGGAGGAAAAGGCGGAGTTCGGATACGATCCATTCGCGATCGACTGGTGGGACTACTGGATCAATATCCACTTGCCGGCGCTGCGGCGCTGGAGCTATCCGCTGATCGAGGGGCGTCCGCTCGAACTGGTTCCACGCGAGTTTCACTGGCCGGAGCTTCCCGAAAGCGCGGCCGCGACGGCGCGCGCGGGCGCCGAAAAACCCAGCCCGGCCAGCGGGCGGTGACGCGGTGCCGACACTCCTCACTGGCTCTACCGGCTATATCGGCTCCTATGTGGCCGCCCGGCTCCTCGAAGCGGGCGAGCCGCTGAACGTTCTGGTTCGCGCCGCGAGCCACCAGGAAGCGGCCGAGCGGCTATGGCAGGCCTGGCAGATTCACTTTGCCGATTTCCCGTCGTTCAGCGACC
Organism: Candidatus Dormiibacterota bacterium; assembly: GCA_035534495.1. GTDB lineage: Bacteria > Acidobacteriota > Terriglobia > Acidiferrales > UBA7541 > JAKASX01. The sequence goes on from DATLRW010000214.1 coordinate 26,641, forward strand.
ATCTGCGCGAACAGGTTTCCATCTTTACGGGAGACGTCACCCGGCCGCTCTTTGGCCTGGAGGAGTCCGCCTACGGGCGCCTCGCGACAACGAGCGAGTCGGTGATCCACGTGGCCGCCACGCTGAACCGGCGTTCGGAAAAAAGCTGCATGAACGTGAACCTTCGCGGCACCCTGGAGGTGATTCAACTGGCGCGCCGCGCCGCCGGGTTGCACGGCCTGCGGCGTTTCAGCCACGTCAGCACGGTGGCCGTCGCCGGGCACCGCTCCCATGAGGTGGTCACCGAGGACCGGTCGATCGACTGGGAGCGACGCGACTACGATCCCTACGCCCGCACCAAGAAATTCTCCGAGCACATGGTCCGCGAGCTGCTGGCGGACGTCCCCGTCGCCATCTTCCGGCCGAGCATCGTGCTGGGCGACAGCCGGCGGCCGGAAACGACCCAGTTCGACATGGCGCGCGCGTTCGCCTTTCTCGCCACGCTGCCCGTCCTGCCGCTGCGGCCGGGCGACCGCGCCGACATCGTTCCGGTCGATTTCGTCGCCGACTCCATCGTCACGC